>JAFGKD010000003.1 GCA_016928775.1 Candidatus Zhuqueibacterota bacterium
ATTCCATCGCTGGATCCGGGGCAATCCGCGACCTTGACGTGGAATGGCACCGCCTCTGTCGGACAATATACCAACGTGGGAACCGCATCAACAACCTATGATGGTCAAACAGTGGAAGAGAGCGATCTGAGTCATTATCTTGGCACAATGCGCCCGGAACCGTCGCTCGATATTGAAAAAGCAACAAATGGCCAGGATGCGGATGATCCGACCGGCCCGGAAATTATGGCGGGCGATCCGGTGACCTGGACGTATGTGGTCACCAACACGGGCAATGTCACTCTGACCAACATCGTCGTGACGGATGACATTGAAGGTGAAATCGGTACTATTCCATCGCTGGATCCGGGGCAATCCGCGACCTTGACGTGGAATGGCACCGCCTCTGTCGGACAATATGCCAACGTGGGAACCGCATCAACAACCTATGATGGTCAAACAGTGGAAGAGAGCGATCCAAGTCATTATCTCGGCACAATACGTCCGGAACCGTCGCTCGATATTGAAAAAGCAACAAATGGCCAGGATGCGGATGATCCGACCGGCCCGAACATTACGGAAGGTGATGTGGTCACCTGGACGTATGTCGTCACCAATACCGGCAATGTCACGTTGACAAGCATAGTGGTCACAGATGATAAAATCGGCGATGTGGGTACGATTCCTTCTCTCGATCCAGGGCAATCCCATACATTGACAAAAACCGGAACAGCAACATTGGGTCAATACGGTAATGTTGGCACGGCAACAACAACACATGAGGACCAGACCATTCAGGACAGCGATCCGAGTCATTATTTTGGCATCCAAAAAGCCACGCCGTCCCTTGACATCGAAAAGGCGACAAATGGCGAGGACGCTGACGCTCCAAAGGGTCCGGAAATCATGGAAGGTGACAAAGTGACCTGGACCTATGTCGTGACCAATACGGGTAATGTAACCTTGACCAACATTGTCGTGACAGATGATGTATTAGGTCAGGTGGGTACAATAAGCTCTCTGGATCCCGGCAATTCTCAGACTATTACCATTGAGGATGTCGCAGCGGCTGGTCAATATAAAAATACAGCCACAGCAGCGGCAGACTACGATGGGCAACGAGTTGAAGACTCTGATCCCAGCCATTATTTTGGTGTTCGCGTCAAAATTGATATCGAAAAATCCACAAACGGCGTGGATGCCGATTTGCCCCCGGGTGTCTATCTGTATGTTGGCGATGATGTCGAGTGGAAATATGTTGTCACCAATACCGGCAATGTACCACTCAAAAATATTGTCGTCACCGATGATCAGCTCGGCCCGATTTGTACAATCGAATATCTTGGTGTAGGCGAACAGAGCATTTGTACGGCCAATGGTTATGCACAAGAAGGTCCCTATAAAAATGTCGGCACGGTGTGCGGTTATTACGATGAGTATAAAACCTGTGACTCTGACCCGAGTCATTACACCGGCTCGGAGAAACCGATGCCTTCCATTGATATCGAAAAAGCCACCAATGGTGAAGATGCTGATGTTGCACCTGGACCGCTCGTAACCGAGGGTTCAACAGTCACCTGGACATATGTTGTCACCAACACGGGTAATGTTCCGCTGACCAATGTGGTTGTCAAAGACGATAAAGAAGGCGAAATTTGCACCATTGCTGTTCTCGAGGTCGGAGAGAGCAAAGAGTGCACGAAGACCGGTGTTGCAGGTGTTGGTCAATATGAGAATATAGGTTCTGCCTGTGGCTGGTATGAAGAAGAAAAAGTTAAAGATGACGATCCCAGCCATTATGTGGGTGAACAATTCACGCCGACCGAACCGGATGATTTTGCGGTTTGTATTTCGTTCAAGGACAAAGACGGCAACTATGTCGGCGACGTCCTGGCGGTGCTCAGTATTCCGGGCGAAAAAGACTGGAAAGTTCTCAGCACCTGGGAAGAGCAATTGGCCGCCGGCAGATATCCGTGCAACTGCCATTTCCGACGCCTGGCGTACAACGTTGGCGGTACTTATAAATTCAAGTTCTATGCCCCGGATGGGTGGAAATTCATTTCCCCGGATCACATGGAAATCGAAATGCAAGAAGGCGAGAGTTACTATGGTATCAGTGGCAACCTTTTTTACCTCGAGCGTACGACAAGAACAACCAGTGCCACGACGACACCTGATACTCCACAGGCACCGATGAATGCCGATCCGAATTCTCTGATCTTTGTCAAAGGTAGCCCGACAGCCTCCGGTGAGGGTTGGGATAACCTGGTTGATGGTGATATAGAAGGCTGGGATGGAACTACGACTGCACAGCGAGACATGAAAGAGAACACGCCGCCGTATGCTATCTTTCGCTTTGCCGACGCCAAAGTCTACCAATTCAGTCACCTGAAAATTCAAACCGATAATGGAAAAGAGGATGACGAATGGAGCTTCCGTCAGGCGACAAAGATCGACGTCCAGGTATCAACGCGCGGTTTGACGGACGATGATTTCGTCTCAATCGGTGTGCTGGATATCAAGCGAGGCGATATGCGTCTCTATAAACTACGGCAGATGGCCAAAGCCAAGTACGTCAAGCTGGTTATTCTCCAGCCCAACTGGACACCGAACGGCTGGGCACAACTTGTTGAGTTTATTCTGGATTCGCCCTTAAAGCAGGGACCCGAATTGGCGAGCGATGATATTGAATTTAGTGCTCTGCCAGAGGTGTTTAACCTGCATCAGAACTATCCGAATCCGTTTAATCCGCTGACAACGGTGCAATATGATTTGCCGACTGATTCGCATGTGACGCTGACCATATACGACGTCACCGGTCGACAAGTCACGACGCTGGTTGATGAATTCCAGAACGCTGGATTTTATAGTGTTCTGTGGGATGCCGCTGCTTATCCGAGCGGACTCTATTTCTATCAAATCCAGGCGGATGAATATAAGGCACTCCGCAAGATGACGTTGATCAAATAATTCAAAAAACCTCCCGGGAATTCTCTCGGGAGGTTTTTTTAACCTGAAAAATTCGTTCACACAAAGACACGAAGCCACAAAGACTGTTTTTATTGAACTTGTTGAATGTTTACAAAATGCTTGAAAAAAACATTGTCATTTTTGCCATAAACACCTAACCTTCTGTTTCTTAGTGTTTTTGTGGCTTTGTGTGAGCAGTTTGTGAATAATGCAGGTTAAATATCGAAATACCAATGTGGAAAAAAAAGCATTTGACTCTGACAATAAACAACGCTAACACGGAAAGGAGGAATTCAAGGTAGCAGATATTTTTTTGTGAGTAGTGACAACGGGGTTTATAAATCACTACTATTGGCGTAATTGAGAGGTTGTATTATGAAAAAGCATTTTGGTTTATTAACATTAGTTGCTGTTGTGGCTTTGGTTTTTATCTATGCCGGCTGCAGCAGAGAACAAAGCAATCCAGTTAGTGTCACAACAATGACCACCGGGAGTTCTCCGGAATGTCTCATCCCGTCGGAAGGCGTGGTCACGAGTCTGCAAGTCTCAAAAACAGCAGAGGGTCATTGGAATCGTTATCTGAACTGGACAATTAGCAAAACAGCGGACCCAACCTCAGCCGAAATCTGTGCAGGAGATCCGCTGGATATCAATTATACAGTGACGGTCACGCAAGAAGGATTTACCGAGAAATACCTGGTCTCGGGAACGATCACCATCGTCAACGATCAAGGCGAAGAGGGTGAGGACAAGACCGCATATATCGGTTATGTTGAGGATGCCATCGAAGCCAGGGTTGGCAAAGAATGGGTGGAGGTTCAACGGCTGACCATTAAACAAGAGTTCACCATCCCAACCGGTGGCACCATGGTCATTCCGTATGAAGTCGAGTTTGTCCCACCGGAAGGTTATAAATCACTGCGCAACGTAGCCTATGTTTTGTTAAAAAACCATGCGCCAAAGCCAGGCCGGGAAAAGGTATTTTTGTATAGAGAAAGCTTTACATTGCCGGAATCCCCGACTGTGGTGAATGAATGTGTTGATGTCAATGATTCATGGAAGGGCTATTTAGGTCAGGTCTGCGGTGAAGGCGCTTCTGAAACATTCGCTTATTCGCGAACGGTAAGCTACGACGAAGCAGGTACTTACTCTGTTGAAAATATCGCCACGGCCAATGGACAATCGGCACGCGCTACAGTGATGGTGCTCGTCAAAGACTGTGGCGATTGCCAGGAAGAAACGGCCTGGGGTGGTGATTCCGAAGGCGGCGGCAATGCATGGTGGTACTATTTCGATACACAAGGACCAGCTGTACAGTCTATCTACGCCGGCCAGGAGAAGACCGATGGAACCGTCTTATGGGATGGTACAAATCTGACTATTCATTTAGGTAGCTGGAGCTTACAAGACGTAGATGAACCAGTTAAAGTGCAAGGGTATGATTCTATCCCGGACACAAGACCTGAGCCAGGTTTGTTTACGACCTACAAAGGTTCGGATTTGAAAGTCACAGGTGATGGCTCCCGCTATTATGCCATCCACCTCGATGTGGAGCTTTGTCCGTAATTAGCGCGGTGGCGATAGATAAATCGTAATTTTCAGACGAGATGTCGAGCCCCGGGACAATTGTGTTCTGGGGCTTTTTTTATACTTTTAATCCTTTTAGCTATAGTCAGAAGAAAAATCTCCCGAATTTGTTCGATTGAGCAATCCACATATCAAGAATGATTTAACATCCAAAAAGGGGCGCATTGCGTGGCATAAAAAACTTGTTTGTTTGCAATAGAATTGATAACGTATCGGCAAAAAGCTGTGCCAAGTTTTGCTATCGGACACTTTATAAATTTGCCGCTGATCATCCTGGCGCGGCCTTTGGCCACAGCCAAATATTAAGCCACTGATGCACGCGGATGAGCACGGATTTTTATTTCGGCATTGCTTCACGACAGTTTTGGGACCTGAGATAAAAATTAATGATATTATCTGTGTTTCATCCGTGAAAATCCGTGGCTTTTAAAAAAGTGTCCGGTTGTGTATGCCAAGTTGATAAAATTTGTATTCAAAAAACTTTTCTAAAACTCACGATGATATGAACAGAATAAATGCAGGATGATCCTATGACGAACCATTTTGTTGCTTTTTGGAACCTGGAAAACCTGTTTGCTCCGGAAGATTACCCCGACCGTGAGCCGTGGATTGCGCAAGCAATGGCCTCAGATTTAAAGGGTTGGACTTTATCTCTTTTTTCCAGCAAAATAGCGCAACTGACCTCAATTATTTGTCAGATGAATGATGGCCGCGGACCGGACATACTCGGCGTCTGCGAAGTGGAAAACGCCTATGTGTTGCAGCAGTTGGCGAATCGGTTGAATGAGCTTGTTCCAAACCGCCATTACGATATTGCCCACGCCGATTCAACCCGTGACCAAAGAGGTATTGACACGGCACTTGTCTTTGATTTTAACCAATACACCGTCGATCCCGATACAATCTTTTCCCATTTTGTCATGCGACGGACCGGCACGCGAGACATCACCCAGGTGACTTTGACAACCCGGGCCGGAAACGATATAATTGTTATGTGCAACCACTGGCCATCTCGAAGCGGTGGCACGTATGAGAGCCGCGGGTATCGCATGACCGCCGGTGAGACATTAGCTTATTGGCACCAGCGGATTTGGCAAGAGCGGGGTAGTTTGATACCGATTATTGCCATGGGCGATTTTAATGACGATCCGTTTGATGAATCGCTTTTGCTGCATGCGCGCGCAACCCGGGAACGAGGTGATGTCGAACGTACCCGCACTGCGGTTCGATTCTACAATCTGGCATGGCGCTATCTCGAGCAGCAGGCAAAGGATCATAATGGTGATCCCAAAGAACTCTGCGGTACACTCTATTATGATGGAAACGGGAACGTCTTTGATCAACTTTTGGTATCCAAGGGACTCTTGATGCCCGGCAGCCCGATAAGAGTTTTAGAAGAAACCGCTAAAATAGAGGCTTTCCCCGAAATGGTCGATCACCGGGTGGCGTATGGCCCCATACGGTTCGGCCTGCCAGAAGGTGATCCCGATAAAAACGTTAATATCAACGGCTTTAGCGATCACTTTCCGGTTTCAGTCGTTCTGCAAGAAGATTAACCGCTGTAGTATCTACGCCGGGTGAGTCATGCGTGAATGAAAGCAAATCGACAGTTTTGAGCAACAATGCATTCTTTATAACTCGGCGCTTCTTATCTGGTCCCGCCGGTCTCCGACGGGATGCAGGAGAGGAAACTCGTGGTTGGAAATCCCGGCAAGCTGATTGGACGCTGAGTGTCCATACTACATTCCCCCGTAAAAGTTGCACAGGATCAAAGAGTAAAGCCGTCCTTTTTTTATTGATTTTTTCGGTTTTATATTCAAAATTGCGTGTGCTGCAAGATTTCTGCAGAGCACACACGTTGAAACATAACTTTATTAAAAAGGATTCGTAAGCGACATGGCATCGAAAAAGAAAACCTGGCAAGAGAAACTGGCTGATAAAAAAAACCTGCCAAAGTTTCTCACATTGGAACAAAGATTCCCATGTTATAACGCGGTTCATAAAATGGGTGCGCAAATTGGCGATACCATTGTACTGGTCAATCCAGGTGAAGTGGTTGAGCACATGAAAAAAGTACCACACGGCAAGCTGGTCACCATCGTCGAAATCTGTAAAAGTATCGCACAACGCCATAATGTCAAGGGATGCTGCTCACTCACAACCGGCATTTTTATCATGACTGCGGCAAATGCCGTCGAGGAAGCGAAACAGGAAGGAAAAGATTTGGCCATCCCCTATTGGCGAACATTAAAGGCTGACGGTTTGCTCAATGAAAAGTTCCCGGGTGGTGCGCAGGGTCACAAAGAGCTGTTGGAAAAGGATGGATTTACCGTCGTGCAAAAAGGAAAAAGATTTTTTGTTCAAGATTATCACAATTATCTCCTCGAAGATTTTTAATGTTGCGAAACAAACGAAACTAAACACGAGGTAGACTATGAAATCAAGAATCGTTGTCGTTTTATCGCTTTTGTCACTCCTTCTTATTTTTGCAGGATGCGCCCCAAATAATGAGATGTATTTGTCCAAACCAGCCGGATTTTGGGCCGGCCTCTGGCATGGCCTCATTTTGATCATCACTTTCATCATCAGCCTCTTCACCGACAGCGTGACGATTTATGAGATCAACAATACCGGCGGCTGGTATAATTTTGGCTTTGTCTTTGGCGCTATCATCTCGCTCGGACACGGCGGCTTGTGGTCCCCGGTGAAAAAAACGCAATCCACCAAAAATCGCAAGCAAAAAGAGTGGGAAGAAATTGGCGTTAAAGTCGAGGAAAAAGTACGCACCGGCATTCAAAAATGGCTGGACGAAGCCGAAGAAAAAGATCAGGAGTGGGAAGAAATTGGCAAAAAAGTTGAAGAAAAGATAAAACGGGAATTGCGCAATTGGGCGGAAAAGTGAAAGTCAAACGTGAAAAGTGAGACGTGAGTGCAGAGGAGTATGTTTTGTTCTTACGTCTCACGTCTGCCGTTTCACGTTTCACTTCTTTTGATATTTCAAAGCAAAGTTAAAAAGTTCTCCGAGAACAGAATAAAGGAATCATATTGATCGGTGCAGAGCCATGAATCAGATGCAAGACGAGGATTACATCCTCTCGCATGACCAGTTTGCCGCCACCTATGATGCGCAAGTCAAAGAGTACAATAGCTATGGCCACGACATTCTTTTCGGGATGTGTTTTGAATACGTCAAAGCGGGTCAGTCGCTGTTAGATCTCGGAATTGGCACCGGACTCAGCGCCAGGCATTTTGCGCGCATCGGTCTCACGATAACCGGCCTGGACAGCTCGGCAGAAATGCTCAAGGAGTGTCGAAAAAAAGGCGTTGCCCGCGAGCTCAAACAATATAATATCCAGCAAGTCCCCCTGCCTTTTCCAGACGAGGCTTTTTCGCATGTCATCTGCTGCGGCGTGTTGCACTTTTTTGGCGATCTTTTGCCAATCGTCAGAGATACTTGCCGCCTGCTAAAAAAGGGCGGCATTTTCGGGATGAGCATTGCCTCGCTCTCCGAAGCAGACACATCATTATCACAAAAAATACCGGATTTTCGACAAATTCCCTCCGCCTGGGGAATTCCGATTTACCAGCATTCCGATGCTTATATTCAATCACTTGCCCAAACACTCGGCTTTGTCATTCAGAAACAGCAAAAAGTACTGGTCGATAGCGGCGACAAACAGGCCGGCGACCTGCTCTTCAAAGTTTTTGTGCTGCAAAAATAAGTGCTGGAGATCAACTGAGCTGTTTTCAATTGATATAGCCAAAAACCTGAACGATTCCTTTTCTTCGACATAGTGCGTCAACAGTCGCTAATTGTTTTTCTTCTCCGGTTTGAACAAACCGGCATCGTTTGCGCCCAGCAGTCCTGCCGCGTAAAGCCGCTCATCGACAGGAGACAGATCGGCGATCATGGCAGGCGTCAACAAAAAGTATCTTTTGATTTCATCTGTTCGTTGGGCGATCCGTTCCATACATTTATCACTCATCATCCAATTTTCTTTATCAAAGGTCTGAAGATTCAACGGAACAGTGTAACCGCGCAGCGTTTTTTCGCCCTCGACATTGTAGTAGAGCTCAAAATAGGACAAAACCAATTCCCGCACTGTGCGAAAGATGGGCTCCCGGAAGCGTAATCCCACGACATTGGATTTGGCAACAGCGCCCCAGTGTCCGTTTTGTTTGAACACTGCGAGGAGATGCTCGTCGTCACGACCGTCCGGAATTAGATTGACAATTAATGGAGTAAAGCCTAGGAGTCGAAGGGCGCCAGCCCCGAACACGCCGCCATCGAAACAATGCGCCACACGATCCCGGATCACCTGCAAGGGACATCGATAAATTGGATCGCAGCTGTACGGGATCGAATCGAGAAACTGTTGTATTTTATACGGCGAATTTAATCCCGACATCAGACGTCGCTCCGGGCTGTTGAGCGTTTCGAAAAAAAGAGAAGGATTGTACATAGAGTATCCTGAAGAATATTATCCTTTATGCCAATGAAACAGTTTTATTGAAAAATATTCATGCCGAAATATAAATATTATTTGTGAATTGACAAAATTAGTATTAAAATTAGGCTGGGTTTTTGAATGCCTCAATCTTAAATAACATGTGGAATAATACGAACAAAATATCAAAATTTCCCGGAGGCAAAAAATCCAAGGTTTAATTATTGGAGGCAAAAGATGAACGTCAAGCTTGTTTTGCTTGTTATGGGCTTGGCAGCAGTAATGCTCGTAGGGTGTGCCAAAGCACCTCAACAAGAACTGGACGCGGCGAAAGCTGCCCTGGAAGCAGCAAAAGCCGCCGAAGTTGATCGCTATTTAGCCGATCAGTACAATGCGGCAAATGATTCCGTGAACGCTGCACTGACAGAGATTGAAACGCAGAATTCCAAATCTGCTTTATCAAGAAATTATTCGAAAGCGAGATCGCTGCTTGCTACCGCGACTGGAATGCTCAACAGCGCATTGCCGCTGGTCGACTCGACCAAAGCACAAGTCAAAGCAGATGTTGAAAACCTTCTCACCTATGCGCAAACCGAGTTGAATGCGGCAAAACAGCTGATCACTATCGCGCCGAAGGGCAAAGAGGGAAAAGCCGCATTGGAAGCAATCCAAAGTGAATTGGCGACGTGTGAAACCGCTCTGCTGGAAGTGGGTCCCATTGCTGAAAAAGGTGACTTTATGTCAGCCAAAGACCAGGTGAATGCCGCCCTCCAGAAAATACTTGCGCTGAAAGACGAGGTTCAGCAAGCCATTGACAAGCAAGCTGCTGCCAAAAGTATAAAGTAAAGGCAAATAGTTCACCACAAAAAAAATCTCAATAGCCTCAACCCAAGAGTCATTGTCATTCGGCTGCTGGGTGAGGCTCTTTTTTTATCATCATCCCAATATGCGTCCAGATGTAAATAACACAAAGCGTTTTGTCCTCTTTGCCGTTCTTGAGCATCATCTTGCCAAGCTTCATTCTCCTCACCATTTTCCCTCCTGGCCCGTCTGTCACGGCTGTCCGCCAATGTCAGGATATCCTTATACGAGCGAGACAGCCGGAGGCAAATCGTTATGCTTCCTCACGCTATGACTCGGCGCAACATGCCTGGCAACTCGCTTTTTCGGAATGCCAATGAGCTGGCCATGGCTTCGGTCAAACAGGCAAAAGCAAAAAGGGATTCTTTGGCAGCCGATGACGCTCCTCGGCGGAACGATTATACCGCGCCAATCGGCGGATTGATTGAAATCCATGGCGAGGGCGGAAAAGGTGTCAATTGGACAAAAGGCTGTAACGTAAAAAAGAACGGCTTGTGCCTTTCTCCGCATTTTTGATCATCAGCTCTTCCGACAATACGTTCACCTTGATGGAAGGTCGACGAGTTATACGCCAAGGGATGCTGCGACTTGAACGGCCTTATGTTTATTGTCGCTTGTTTTTTGACCGGGATATCATCCTGGATATTCGCCAAATGGGTCGTCCATCATTGCGCGGGGCTTTGCAAAGATTGGGCTATTCTTTCCGATGGCGTTTTTATGTTTTGCAGGATGATATAAAAACTCTTTTATGCGGCAGTATCCCCGGACATCAGCCATGGATTAGAATCCGTTTGGGCAACGATGATGCGAAAGCGATTTATCGCTCATTAAATGGTGATATTCACTTGGTCTTGCTCGCATCACTGCTACCGATGGCATCCCCCCAAGGAGAGATGTTGCCAGCGTCTCTAATTTTCCGTGACCATAGCCCCGCAATGGCCGAATATGCCGGCTGTTAGTTTCGCCATCGTGAGAAATAAATTGAGCCAAAAGCCCACCCAGGTCACCCGATTTACCGAGGCTGTTCTGCTATTTTTCCGCATGCTGTCCTCGAAAGACTTTTCGAGTCCTTAAAATCGACGTAAAGGCAATTATCATCAGGACGAAAATGGCAATTTCCCCGACATAGTGCAGAAACATGGCAAAAAGGAATGCCCCGGTAAACGCTAACAGCCCGGTCAAAAACCAACCGCCAACAACAATGAGCACACCGTTCACCCTATACGAGGCATTTTGCCGGTCCCAGGCATTATCAGCGATAGATGAACCCATTGCCACCATAAACGTGACGTACGTCGTCGACAGCGGCAGCTTGAGAGATGTACCTAAGGAGATCAAACTGCTGGCGACCATAAGATTAACCGATGCTCTGACCAGATCAAATGCCGGCGATAAATCTTTGGGGGTGTGTTTATAGTGTTTTTTGGGCCGATAGCGTTTTTTTATCCATTTTCTGATAAAGTGTGGCAGAAGCTTATTGATTCGTTGAAAGAGTGCAATAGTGAGCTCAACCAGATATAAAGCGATTGGAGACGATGTAAATCGCTCCTCACCTTTGGCGTGGCGCGCTAATTCCACTTCTGTTTTGGTGACATATCTGGCCTTTTGGGAAAACCATAGCGTCAGCGTCATGATAATACCGGCAGCCAGGAGAACATAAACTGGCGCCGGTAGTTGTTGATTAAGGGATGCCATAAAATTAGATCCGGTATTCATATCAAAGCCTGTAAGTTGATAGGAAAGGAACCCGGCAAACGGCACGCCGATAAAGTTGACCAAATCATTGGCAGCAAAAGACAGTGCCAATGCAAAAGTGCCGGTCAAAACAAAAATTTTGAGGGGATTGATTTTGCTATAAAAACTAAGCAGCGTAAAAATCACGCTACAGACGACAAAAAAAGTCAACAGGAATAAGCCCACGTGATTTTGTAACCAATCCATTTGTTTCGCTGACAACAGCATGGAGCCTTTGAGTCCTTTGATCAAAATGTAATAAAAGATAAATGACATGGCAAGCGCAGACCAGATGCTGCCGCTGATCCGGTGATGCCGTTTGATTCGAAAGGTGAATACAAGTCGTGTTGCAAACTGCACAAGAGCGCCGATTGACAGTGCCAGGATGACGGATATAAAAATGCTGAAAATCATTAAAAGCGCCCGATCGGAATTGATATACTGCGCCAACTGGGCAAAATCGGCATCTTTTTGCCAGAGCATGGTCAGTCCGATCGCAGTCGCACCACCCAATAACTCAAAAACAAACGAGACCGAGGTGGAAGTGGGCAGTCCATAGGTGTTGAACAGATCGAGCAAAATGACATCGCTGAACATCACAGCCAGAAAAATGATGATCACACCATCAAAGGTAAAATACTGTGGATAGAACACCCCCTTACGGGCGATCTCGAGCATGCCGCTTGAGTAGATTGTCCCAATGACGATGCCGACAGAGGCGACGATCATGATAGCCCAACGAGGTGCCACATGCGAGCCGACAGCAGAATTGGTAAAGTTGACTGCATCGTTGGCGACGCCAACGATAAGATCGGAAATGGCCAGGGCAACCAGAACGATCAACGGAAAATAATATAGAACAATCTGCATGGCGAGAACCCAAATGATATGATCACAATAATGTGCCACTATTATAGATAACGTATGGCGCGAACCGACGCATAATAGCAAAATTTTGAGGATTCAGCAAGTGATTTTAGCCGCATACCTGTCAACATGATGGCGAGAATCGGAAACCACCTCAAATTTCGATGCCCACTCGCAAGTGAGGTCTTACATTTCTCTGGCTTTGTTTATTGGAATTATGTAATATAGTATGTATGCAAACAGTGCATGAGGATATATTCTTTGACCGCGAGAACAAGCGCGACGATCCCGCCCTGTGGACCTGTACGTCTGAAAACGGTATCGTTGTGTCGGCACATTACCGGGCATCGCAGGCGGGTGTCGAGATTCTCAGGCAAGGCGGCAACGCCATCGATGCCACTGTAGCGGTCTCGGTCGCGCTCGGCGTGGTCGAGCCGGCGGCATCGGGATTGGGTGGTATGGTCATGATGAACATTCACCTGGCTGAAAAAAAGCGCACTTTAATCATCGAAGGACCATGCCGCGCACCGAAAAACGCTGCACCTGAAATCGTTGCCGCGTACCCGCGCAAATCCGGCTACAAAGCCGTGGCTGTTCCAACTCATCCCGCTGTCCTGACTTATGTTCTGAACAAATATGGCACCCAATCAGTTTATGCTGTCCTGCAACCCGCTATCCGGCTGGCGGAAGAGGGCGTTCTGATGACCCCGTTCCAGCATCGGCTTCTCAATAGCTATGCCAGCCAGTTATGCGAACACAACGGAGCCGCTTTTTTCCTGAATGAACCGGGCAACGCTTACGCTGCGGGTCAATGTGTTCGGCAGCCCATACTGGCATCGACGTTAAAACGAATGGCACAACATGGATTTGAAGAGTTTTATTGTGGAGAAACGGGTGCGCGGATTATCAAGGATATGGTTGCAAATGGTGGCTTTATCAGCAGGAAGGATTTTGATCCACCGCCATTTCCCGTTGAGTCAAAACCTCTTTGTCGCTCTGTTTTAGGCTGGGAGGTTTTTACCATGCCCCCGCCGGGGGGCGGCCTGGCCCTGCTGGAAATGCTTTTGCTATATGAAAAATTGAAACCGCTCACCTTTGATCCAACATCACCAGAGACAGTGCTGCTGTTCGCATCCATCATTCATAAAGCCAGAAAAGATCGCGCGACGTTTCGCCTGGAATTGCACAAGCACGGTGAAGCGATGTACAAGTTGCTGGAGGCCGGGTATATTCAACACATCGCAGCATCGCTGCAAGCGGAGCTGACGGGCGCCGGCGAAACCACCCATTTTAATATCATCGATCGTTGGGGGAATATCGTCGCCTGCACCCAGTCCATCGAACGCTCCTATGGTGCCAAAGTCGTGACGCCATCACTGGGATTTTTATATAATGGCTTTATGAAGGGATTCAAGATCAAAAATAAAAAACATCCGCACTATTTGCAGCCGGGTGCCGTTGCGCGTTCAAATGCAGCGCCGACGCTCGTTTTTGCGCCCAATAGAGTCTTTGCTATTGGCTCGACGGGATCGGAACGCCTGGCTTCCGGTCTTTTTCAGGTGCTCATTCGATTATTTCATCAGGATGGCTTTGCTGCTGTCTCTGCGTCGCGACTGCATTGTACACCACAAAAGCACGTGCAGCTGGAAGAAGAACGCTTTTCAAAAGCGCAGCGTGCAGCGCTACAACAAGCTGGCTATCACCTGGCACCCTACCACGGAGCCTGGGCATTTTCCGCCGGTGGTCTCCACCTCGCTTGCCGCGAAAAGAAACATCAGTGGGGCGTGGCTGATCCTCGGCGTGATGGCGCCGCCCTGGGCGTTTAAGGAGATGCGGCGAGATAAATGCGTGATTCGTTCATATTTAATCAAGGTGACAATCTATAGCTGGATGTAAAATGAAGGTTGCCATTATTTACAACAAGGATTTCACCCGCGTCATTAATACATTTGGGATGCAGAACAAGGAAAAATACAATCCCAAAACGGTCAGGATGGTGGCGGATGCGCTGGAAGCGGGTGGTCATAATGTAGAAATCATTGACGGCAATATGCACGTCATTGAGTCATTACAAAACTTTATGCCCAAGGTCCTCGAAGGAGAACGTATGGGCATGGTTTTCAATATGGCCTACGGCATACAGGGCGAAAGTCGCTACACTCATTTACCATCCATGCTGGAGATGCTCGGTATTCCCTATGTTGGCTCAACTCCGGCTGGCCATGCGTTAGCTTTGGACAAGGTCATCACCAAGATCATCATGCAAAAGCACGGCATTCCCACGCCAAATTTTTGGGTTTATAATAGTGCTGATGAAAATATGAGTGATGTTGAGTTTCCGGTTATTATCAAGCCAAAGATGGAAGCCGTCTCGTTTGGGATTAAGGTTGCCTATAATGTTGACAATTTACGCGATGCCGTACATTTTATTGTTGCGGAATTTTCGCAGCAGGCTCTGGTGGAACAATTTGTTCGAGGTCGTGAATTTGCTGTCGGATTGATCGGCAATAATCCGGTTGAAGCATTCCCGGTTCTTGAGATCGATCTTGAGAATAATCTCGATGCCATCCAGACTGTTGAGGATAAACGAAAAGCACCGCGACAAAAACTTTGTCCTGCGCCGATTCCAGATGAATTGGCTGATGAGATGAAACGCTGGAGTGTTGCGGCTTTTAAGGTGCTGGGTTTGCGGGATTTCGCTCGAGTTGATATTCGTCTTGATGAGCAAAATAATATCTACCTGCTTGAAATTAACTCTATGGCCAGCCTCGGCGCGACGGGTTCATATTCTTATGCCGCAAAAGTCGCCGGCTACGACTATAATGCGCTGGTCAATAAAATGCTGGATGTCGCAGCTGTGCGCTATTTTGCCAATAATGCCTTGACGGCGGAAAAGGTTGGCAAACGTGTGCCAGCGCATGTTCGCATACGCGGTTTCCTGCGCAGCCGTCAATCCTCCCTGGAAGACCTGCTGAAAAAAATGGTCAACCTGAATACCTATGTCCGAAATTTTGAGGGCGTTAACTCGCTCGGAAATCTGGTGAATAAAGAACTGAGCGCTCTCGGTTTTGCACAACAATGTTACCCACAGGTCGAGGTTGGCAACATTCTCTATTTCTCCAATACGAAAGAAGAGGAGATCGATCTACTCCTGCTTGGCAATCTTGATAATGATGTGCGAGCCGCGCGGCAAGAATATTTTAAAATTAGCGGGCAGAGAGTATTAGGCACAGGTATCTGGGAGCATAAAGGCGGACTCGTTGTACTGGTGGCGGCTCTGCAAGCCCTTCGATTCATCAAGAAGATCCGTGCAACCAAAATAGGAGTTTTACTCACCAGCGATGACACCTTGCAGGGACGGCTATCGCGGTCAATCCTCTTGCAGCATGCACAGTGTGCCCGATATATCATTGGCTTGCATGGCGCTTTTTTGAATGGCGGTGTGGTCACGTCACGCTCCGGCGCTGCTGTCTACTCTTTGACGATGAAATTGATCGATAATGAAGACGCTGCAAACGTGGCGCTGGCAAGCCAGGTCTTTAATAAAATGATTGAGGATGTGGTGAACATGAGTGCCCCGAAAGATGGCCTGGTCATTGCGCCGCACAAGCTGCAATTCGAATCCAATATAACCGAGCCTTTTGCGCATGGAGAAGCATTGATCAGCGTACGATTCCACAATCCACAACAAATGAAAGAGATCGATAGTAGAATTAAAAAGAGCATTCCGTCGCGGAAATATAAAAACAAACTGGACTTTCAATTGGAAGGTGGCGTGCGCCGGCCTCCCATGCTCCGTTCAGAAGGCGTCGCAAAAATGTATGAAACACTGAAACGTCTCGCTGACAAACTTGACGTCCGGCTGCTTGAGGAACACAGATGGAGCTCGGCTGATATTTCATTCATTGAAAATAATGAAAATAAAATCGACGGCCTGGGTCCTATCGGGACAAAACCATCCGAAGAATCAGAGTATGTTTTGCGTCATAGTTTACTGGAGCGGGCAACCTTGTTGGCCACGGTATTAATGGAATTTTGCAAAAAGGTGTGAGATGGCATTTTTAAAACAAAACTGGCTTTATGTCGCCTATGTTGTCTGTATCATAATCGCGGCAATCGTTATTCAGCGACTCATCCGAGCTGCGGTGCAAAAACTTTATAAAAAAAAAGAACAGGATGGCGTGTCGCCCAATGTGAAACTCTTGATGGGTGTTTTTAACTGGCTGCTGTTTATCGTGGCGTTGCTTTCCTGTTTTTACATTATTCCACCCGCCCGAAATGTGCTGACAACGGATTTTCGCTATTTTCTCATCATCGTCGCGATCATCATACTCACAGTGTTTGTGCAGCGTCTCGTTCGATTTGCTTTGGGTCAATACCTGCAAAAATCAGCAGAAAATCTCAAAGTCGATCCCACCGCATTCAGTTTTATCAAAAATGCCCTGAATGCGATCATTTTTTTCATCGCGATTTTTTTTATTTTTTACTCGATTCCCGCCTTTCGCGCGCTTGGCACCACGTTGTTGGCGAGCGCTGGTATTGTCGCCGCGGTCGCTGCGTTTGCATCTCAGCATGCCCTGGCAAATATTGTCAGCGGTATCTTTATCGTCATCTTTAAGCCGTTTCGAGTCGATGATATCATCAAAATAGGCACAGACATTTTGGGAAAAGTCGAGGACATTACCTTGCGACACACGGTCATTCGAAATTTTGAAAACCGCCGCGTCATCATTCCGAATTCGACCATCAGCTCTGATGTCATTATTAATTCCAATCTTGTAGAAGAAAAAATCTGCGTCCACCTGGAAATAGGCATCAGTTACGATTCAGATATCAATAAAGCGATGCACATCATGCGAACGTTGGCCGAAAAGCATTCCATGTGCATCGATAACCGCGATGAGGAGAAAAAAGCCAAGAATAAACCCATCGTCGTTGTTCGGGTGATCGCCCTGGCCGATTTCTCCGTCAACCTGCGCGCCTGGGTATGGGCGCAAAATGCCGACGACGCTTTTGTGATGAAATGCGATCTGCTCAAACAGACAAAAGAAGAATTTGATCGCCAGGGAATCGAGATTCCGTTCCCGCATCGCACACTGGTCTATAAAAAAGATGTATTGGAAGAGCGCGCGCAAATCGTGGCCAGACTGGAGCAAGAAAACAAACTCAAACCACCGCAGAGTGCCAAAGAGGTGGATGACATTGCAACCGATTAATGGACCCGCGATATGCCCATAGACTTTAAAGCCATCGAAGCCCGTTTTATACCAACCGACGACGGGAGATGCACCTTTTCGCCGAATGGCATTGTTGCATCTCAATCATCGCACGCCAGCGAAGCAGGTGCTGAAATTTTGCGGGCCGGAGGAAATGCCGTCGATGCAGCGATAGCGGCAGCATTTACCGCCGGCGTGACGGAACCGCAAGCCAGCGGACTCGGCGGGCAAACCATGATGCTCATTTTTTTCGAAAACAAGGTGATTGCGGTGGACGGCTCATCGAGAGCGCCGTCGCTGGCGCATGTGAGCGCTGTCTACAAGCGCGATCGCTCCACCGGCTATCGCGCGACCACAGTGCCTAGCACGCCGGCAACGTTGTGGTACATTCAGGACCGCTACGGGCAGCTGCCCTGGGCACAGGTTGTTGAGCCGGCCATTGCCCTGGCACAGCATGGATATCACATCACTCCCCTGCAAAACCAGCTCCTGACCCGTGAACGAGACAATTTTTTCAATGTAGACTCTCACTCTGGTGCAAACTATTTTTTAAAAGAGGGCGAACCATATTTATCCGGTGATATTTTCAAACAGCCCGACCTGGCCAACACCTTGCAAAGAATTGCTGAAAACGGGATTGAGGAATTTTATCGTGGCACTATTGCGCGACAAATAGATGCGGACATGCGCGAAAACGGCGGCCTTTTGCGTATGGACGATCTGGCGCTCATCCCCTTTCCGATAGAACGCGAACCACTGGTCCGGTCGTTTCGCGGCCTGGATGTTTACACCATGCCGCCGCCGGGTTCGGGACGTTCTCTGCTCTTCGCCTTGATGATGCTCGATCTGCTGCCGCAGCAGGTTGAAATGAACGATCCACTAAAAGAATATCTGCTCTTTATACACATCTTGCGTAAAACATTTTTGGAACGCTCGGATCGGCCATTTGACCCCAATTTTTTTCGCCAGACTGAAGATGAGCAGGACATGCTCGATCCGCTGTATGCGCGCGAAAGTCTGCTCGACATTCTAAAGGACGTGGACAAATCGGTCCTGCCATTCGTACCGACCGAGGATGAGTTGACCGGCGAAACCACGCATCTGTCCATTATTGACCGGGATGGTATGGCCGTCAGTCTAACCCAGTCCATTGAGCGAGTCTACGGCAGCAAAGCCGCGGCAGATGGTCTCGGTTTCCTGTACAATAACTATCTATTTGATTTTGAGTATACACTCCCCGAGCATCCTTTTTATCTGCGACCCAATGCTGTGCCCTGGGCGACTGTGGCGCCAACGATGGTTTTTAATGGTGACGATTTATGGATGGTGCTCGGCAGCCCGGGTAGCGAACGCATTATTTCAACCCTGGCGCGTTTTCTTCTCAACATGATCGACAATAAAATGTCCTTGGCTGAAGCCATGATGGCGCCGCGATTACATTGTTCTCTCGGCGGACGCGTCAGTCTGGAAGCAGGGCGTCTACCGGAAAGCCTTCTTCCGTTTCTCGAATACAAAGGCTTTAGAATTGATAAACGGGAAGATTATGCTTTTTACCTCGGTTGCGTACAGGCTGTTCTGAAAAAACACGACGGCAGCGGCTTTCAGGGTGTAGCAGATGTCCGACGGGATGGTTCGGCTGTTGGAGTTTGAATGAAACATCGACCACTGCCATTTCTCATCTCCATCCCGCACGGCGGCACAAAAATCCCGCCGGAGCTCGCTGATCGTGTCATCATCACGCCGCACGATCTATTTGATGATTCCGATGCTTTCACCCGGGAAATGTATGATGTTGATGATCTGGTTGTTCACGTGATCAAAGCCGATATTGCGCGCGCCTTTGTTGATGTAAGCCGTGCCCCGAACCAGATGCCACCGGAATTTCCGGACGGACTTTTTAAAAGCTGCACCTGTCTGCTCAAACCGATCTATGCCGAAAACGAACATCCCGGCGAGGCAGTGCGTCGTCAGCTCATCAGTCGCTATTATGAATCCTATCATAAAGAAATTAAAAAATGGTGTCACGATCCGCGTATCAGGCTCGGCCTGGACTGCCACTCCATGCTGCCGGTGGCACCACCTGTTGCTCCTGATGCAGGCCAAAAACGTCCTCTCATCAATCTCGGCAATTTGAATGGCAAGTCCTGCCCTGAAAAGATTGTCAGTGCGTTAGCCGACAGTTTTTGCGCTGTGTTTGATTTTTCCACACAAGAGGTCTGCATCAATTATCCATTCAAAGGGGGCTACATCACGCAAAAATATGCTCATCATCCAATTCCCTGGATTCAAATTGAGATGAATCGTATATTGTATTTAAACGACAAGTGGTTTAATCGCGAATTGCTGCAGATGGATCGCACGCGACTGACAGAAATACATACATTATTTGCACATGTGTTGGAGGAATTCCATCAGCGGCTCGGTTATATACAGGAGGAGACAGGAGATGGCCGAGGCTAAGAAAACCGGTTTGCAAAAGTTCTTCTCTTCATCATCAAAACCGCGGGTGCGAAAGTTCAGCACATTCGCCGGAGTATTCACGCCGGATGTTCTGACTATCCTGGGCGTCATCATGTACCTGCGCCTCGGCTGGGTTGTGGGAAACGCCGGTTTTTTGGGCGCTGTGGCCATTATCTTGCTGGCAAAATCGGTCACGATCTTCACCGGTTTGTCCATGTCCTCCATCACCACAAACATTCGTATCGGTGCTGGTGGTGCCTATTCGATTATTTCCAAATCACTCGGACTCGAAGCGGGTGGCAGTATTGGTATTCCGCTGTACATCGCACAGACCTTGTCGGCGGCATTGTATATCATCGGTTTTACCGAAAGCTGGCTGCGGGTTTTTCCAGATCATCCCTATCTTCTCGTCGCTGCCACGGCCTGGCTGGTACTGTTGACCATCTCCTATATCAGTGCCAGTTTCGCGATCAAAATACAGTATATTATTATGACCATCATCGGGCTTTCGCTGGTATCGTTTTTTCTCTCGCCGGCCAAGCCCGTCGCAGATTTTGTATTGATCGGAAAATTCACAGACGCCGGTTTTTGGCAGGTTTTCGCAATCTTTTTCCCGGCTGTCACCGGCATCATGGCCGGTGCCAACATGTCAGGGGATCTGCTCAATCCGCGCAAGGCGATACCCAGGGGCACCATGTTATCGATTTTGATCACAATGGTGATTTACATTTCTCTGGCCTATATGGCGGCGCGTATCGCAACGTCGATCGAATTGCGCGACAACCAAATGATCATGGTGGATAAAGCGCTGTTTGGACCGGCTGTGATTGCCGGCATTATGGGAGCAACGTTTTCCTCGGCATTGGGCAGCATGTTGGGGGCTCCGAGAATCCTGCAGGCATTGGCCGAGCAGGAGACCGTACCGTTGGCGAAATTTTTTGCCAGGAAAACGAAAAATAATGAGCCCAGAAATGCGATCATTTTTTCCGGATGCATCATCATTTTAGCCCTTGTGCTCGGCAATCTGGACTTTTTGGCGTCGCTCATCACAATGTTTTTTCTGATCACCTACGGGATGCTGAATCTTGTCGTTTTTATTCAGCAAAGCATGAAGATCATCAGTTTTCGCCCCACATTCAAAGTGCCGCGCATCGTGCCCTTTCTTGGCGCCATTGGCTGCCTGCTCATCATGTTTCTCATCAACGCGCTCTTTAGTATTATCGCTTTGATCATTATCGTTTTTATATATATCGGGCTGGAGCGCAGGGGACTGAAATCGAATTGGGGCGATATCCGCGGGGGTATGTTTCTTGCCATTGCCGAGCGTTTTTCCCGCATGGCGATGAAATTCCCGCGCCACCAAATCACCTGGAAGCCGGATTTACTTGTGCCCATTGATGATCCCAAAATCTGGAGCGGGCCGCTGCTGTTTATCAAAAGCATCACCTATCCTGCCGGTAGTTTGTTCGCTTTTACAGTGCAGCTCAGGGAGCCGGAGTCTTTTCATCGCGATTTGGATGACCTGTTGCAGCCGATCAAAAACCAGGGAATTTTGGTCACCAGCTCGGTCATTGAAGATCGCAAGTTTTTACATGGAGCTCGACTGGTTTTGCAAACACTCAAGGCTGGCATGTTTCAGCCGAATATTCTGTTTCTCACGCTCAGCAACGACCGTGACTCGGATCGGGATATTCAGGAGCTGGTGCGAGAAGCGCAACGTTTTGAAATGGGAACGCTCATACTACGGCAACATCCGCGTATGGCTTTTGGAATGCAGCAAAGCATCAATCTATGGTTGCGCGATAAAAGTCCAAACTGGCATCTCGCCATGTTGATTGCGCTGCAATTGCAGCTCAACTGTGATGGCAAGATCAACCTCGTTACAGCCACACCCAATGCACATGACAAGGAGAGGTTGACCGATTTTCTCGACAGATTGAATGACCAGGCGCGTCTGCCGTCGCTTACAGAATTTCATGTGATCATCGATGATTTTAATGATGCCTTGAAGGCCGCTCCCCGCGTTGATATCAATATCTTTGGCCTCAGCGACACGCTCGATTTTAAATTCATGCGCAACGCCAGCGAATGGACAAGATCGTCCTGCTTGTTTGTCTGTGATTCCGGACGAGAAAATGCATTGGTGTGAAGGTTGTGCCTCGCAAGCTCTATTTTTCTCTGCATAAATAGAGTGCCGTTATATCATCGCTCTGCGGTGCCCCATGAGTGAACCTTTTGACATCGTCTATCAAGCCGTTGATAAATTCCTGTGCGCCGAGTTCGCCGTGTTCTTTAAAAAAGTCTGTTAGCGTATCGTCTCCGTACATAGTGCCCTGACGATTGTCTGCCTCCGGTATGCCATCCGTATAAATAAGAATCCGTTGACCTGATTCCAGAAAAACCGTTTCACTCTCCATGGGGATATCAAATCCCAGCATGCCCAGTATAATACCACCGGCATTCAATTTAACACACGACTTTTCTCTGGTCGATATAAACGCCGGATTGTGTCCGGCACTGATATATTCAATCTTCCCGGTTGCCGGTTCCAAGAGTGCGAAAAAGGCAGTGATAAATTTGTTGGCTGGTGAGGCAGTATAAATCACCTTGTTCAGTTTCTGCACGAACTCGCGGAGAGTGAAATTGCTATTTAAAAGCGAATAAAGAGAGGCATGAAAACTGTTGACCAACAACGACGCAGGAATGCCGTGCCCTGTCACATCAGCGACAACAAGTGCGTAGCGGCCATCGTCAAGCGGAAGACAATCGTAATAATCTCCTCCTATCTCAGTGGATGGAATATTAATACCCGCGATATTATAGTTCTCTATTGCGGGTAATTGCTTCGGCAAGAGTGTCTGTTGTACCTCCCTGGCAACAGCAACTTCCTGTTCCATGCGCAGTTTTTCCACTGCCTGGCGGCCAAGTTCACGATTTTCCAAAGCAACATGTACTTGTCGGGATAATGATTCCAGCAACAGCTCGTCCGTCATTTCAAAATCAATGGTGCCATGGCGACTTTCTTTATCAAAAATTTCAAACGTATAAGAGGTTCGTCGAAATGTAAAGGTAGTTGAAAGGATAGATGTGTAATTTTTAAAATCTCTGCTTACAAATCCTTTTGGAAAATAGAGATAACGTGTTCGATTTCTTTTTATAATTTTGACACGTCCGCGTGCGGCATTTGTCATGGCGACAGCCTGTTCGAGTCCATGCGATAAAATAGCGCCATCTCGTTTTAAACGGGTGATTTTAATGCCGGCATCGACCAGGCTATTTAGTTGAACGATCCGATGATTGAGGGAAAAGATCAGGTCTTTTTCCTTTTTCTGCATACAATAGGCCTGATAGGCGTTGGCAAGGAGCTGGGCGAACATTTGAAGGGAGAGTTTTTCGAAATCTGAATAGCTCGTCTTGTTCAGTTTCCGGCCGAGCAGCACCACAAATTGAGCGGATTCCGCGACCGGGAGGCTGAAAGCGAGAGGATAGTCACCCTTGTTTTCATAAATGAAAAAGGTGTCTTTTATGGAAAGCTGCTGAAGCAGTGCAAACGCTTGCGAGTTTTTCACGTATGCGTCGTGCCACTCATCTTGATCATGTTCCCGGAAAAACAGATTAACATCCGCTGTCATAAAATTGCCGGACAATAGATGCGCGAACTGCTTGGCGAGTTCCGGCATTGAATGTTGTTTGTAAAGTTCCTCAAATCCCTCTTGAATGGAATCCAGGTGTATGGAGAGTCGTCCGGTGAGTGTCGAATAGTCCATAGTCCAGCGTCACTATTCGCCCATTTTTGCAATGGCTGTTTCTTCCGTTGCAGCGTGTTCAGCAAAATGGAATAGTCCCATAATTGAAAAAGTTTTTTCGATCGCTGGTTCGAGATTGGTAAAGACCAGCTTGCCCTTTTTATCCATCAATTTTTCAATGATTTCAAGCAAGTATGAAATACCAATAGAATTGACTACTTTCGATTCAGCCAGATTGATGACGATTTTGGTCAAACCATGGTCAAAGCCCTCATTAAAGCACTTTACAATTTCTTTGCCCCCCATATTGTTGACGTAGCCGAATGTTCGAATCACAAGACAATCGTCTTGGACAACTGAGTCTAAATGAAAATCCGTACTCATACTCTCAATCCTATGCTAAATTTTTTATCAGCGTTATCTTTGTACCATGTTCATCGGATTCGATCGTGATATCGTCAGACATGGTTCGCATTAGTTTTAATCCCCAGCCACGTTTTTTGTTTGTTCCCAGTTTTTTCTCGATGATCGGCTCTTCCACGCTGTCGGGCTGAAATCCTTTGCCATAATCCTGGACAAAAATGATCAGCCGTTTTTTTGTCATCGTAAAAACAATGTCCACTGGCAACTCATCCACGCCGGCATGCTCCAGCGCATTGATAATTGCTTCTGTCGCTAATATTTTGGCTTCGCCAATTTTATCATCGGAAATTCCGAGGTGACTGGCCAGGCGTTGCAGGCCTTCCAGCGCTACCAGTTCAATATCCGGGATTTTTGGCAGGCTGATTTTTAATTCTACAGATTCGCTCATATCTGTTTCCCAGGGTGTTGTTGCTCGGGTGACATTGTTCAATGAAAAACACAACAAAAGATAGCACAATTCCAAAAATCAACAATACTTTATTTAAAAGCAGGATTTCTGTGACGACTAGTTCATCTTTATCACTA
Source organism: Candidatus Zhuqueibacterota bacterium (assembly GCA_016928775.1). Lineage (GTDB taxonomy): Bacteria > Zhuqueibacterota > Zhuqueibacteria > Residuimicrobiales > Krinioviventaceae > Kriniovivens. Next base: position 24,817 of record JAFGKD010000003.1, read on the forward strand.
CGAACGTCATATCATCTTCAATTTGTCGTCCTTCCGCCCATTCCTTTGAATATTCGACGAGGTCAACGATGATCTCGCCTGGTGCTTTATGGGCAAGATTTTTTAATATATTTGGAATCCGGGTATATCCGATGATTTCATTGTCAATATTAAAAAGTTCAGGAAAACCATCGGACATAAAGAACAAAATGTCTCCTGATTGTAATTCGACCTCTTTGGTTTCATATGGAAAATCCAACACCGCACCGAGCGGCATGCCTCGAAGTGTCATCTCTTCAAACTGATTTTTTGTCGATCGATAGAGGTAAATCGGCGGCATGCCGGCTGATGAGACCTGCATCCTGTTTCCTTGCAGCTTGTAGACAGTGAGCGCCATATAAATACGGTTCAAGCGCATCTGTTTTAATGCTTTATTACACTTTTGAAAAAAATCAACAATGGACAAATCTGCCGCTTCGGAAATAAAAAATCCTTTGGTGATGGAGACCATCATACCGGCATTGAGTCCGTGACCTGTGGCATCACCAATGGTGCCGATCAACTCGCCGTCTTTGTGGATAAAATCATAATAGTCACCCCCCACTTCTGCGGCGGTTTTCATGAACACGGCGATGGTCGCGTTGGAGACTTTTGGCAGTTCTGTTGGAAGCATGGAGATTTGCAGTTGGCGTGCTTTTTCGAGCTCTTCAGATTTGCGCTGATTCTCCGCCTCAAGCAAGGCGAAACGCGTTCGCTCCCGGGCTTTTTTCATCAATCGACGACGTTGAAAGCGATCGACGCCGAATACCAGAGCAGCCAATAGCAGCAGGTAAAAACCATAGGCCCAGCGGGTGCGATACAGTGGCGGGAGAAGACGAAATGAATAATGCGCTTCATTGCTGACATGATCGTAAATGTTTTTGGCACGTACGCGAAACTGGTAATAACCTGGAGAAAGATTTGTATATTCTTTCCAGTTATTTGGTGTCCAGTTGGACCAAAATTTGTCAAAGCCATCGAGACGGGTTTGGTATTCCAATAATCCATCGACCTCGTACCGAGCGGCAGAGAACTCAAACCTCAGGCCATTATAGCGATGTGAAATCAACGGGGGAGCGTTTTGAGTGAACGCGCTGCCTCCAAAGAGCAGCGAGTCCGGCAAAAGAAATACCTGACGGAGAAGAGTGCTGTATTCTGAATGTAGATCCTGGCGGATGGACATATCATATCGATATAATCCCTCATTAGTGCTGATCCACAGAACATCCTTTTCATCGGGATAGAGTGCGCGTACCGCCGAGCGCGGCACACGATTGAGTGCACTGGCGGTCGTTTGGAACGCTGTTCCATTGTAAATCAATTGATGAACTCGACCGCTCTCTTCAGAGCCAAACCAGAGAATTGTACCGACATCATTTTGCGCAACCATCTCAACATCAATCGAACCATCCGCGTACTGTTGTCCGAAAGCCAATTGCGGAAAAAATCGACCCGTCTTTTCGTTGAACGCCAATAGTCCGCGATTTTCTGTCGTGAACACCAATTGATCATGAATCAGATAGGGAAATACCTGTCCGGCCGGCAATCCTTCCGCTGTGGAAAAATGTTGTACGGTGGTAACAGCCAGGTCGGGTTCGATCGTATAGATCAGCCGATAGAGACCGTTGGAACGGGTGCCCAACCACAAGGCGCCGGTTGTGTCCTGAATGATATGACGAATTTCATCCTCGACCTGTTCAACACGGGAGAGGAGTGTCCAGTCTTGTTGTTGGCGAGTGAGAATGGCAAGGCCGTTGAACAGGCCGACAAATAACAGATGTGGGTGGTCTGGCGGGACAAACAGATACGCGGCTTCCAGATCCCTGATTTGCGGCAGCAGCTTTTTTGCTGTCGATCCGTTGATTTCGTAAATGCCGTCTGTGGCGGCAACAAGCAATTGATCCGCAAATTTGACAAACTTCCAGCTTTGACGCATAATGCCCTGCACCGGAACAAATGTCGGTTGCAGCGGCTCTCCGCTGGTTTGTCTCGTCTTCATCATACAAACACCGCCGGGACTCAGTGCCAGATACAATTGATCATCGTGTCGCACCATATCTTGCGCCACGCCATCAAGCCCATGGCGCTCGTCAAAAAAAGTCAGCGGCGATGGAAACTCTATCCGCGCAAGACCATTGTTGAGCGCACACCAGAGTCCGCCCTGATCGTCCTGATAAAGATACCACACCATTTCATCGCGAAGACCGGCAGCCTTGTTGACGAGATGCAATAGGTCACCGTTTTTTTCAACAAACAGCACACCGGCATCGGTTGCCAGGGCAAAGAGATGATTTTTGAGCTTTATGGCATGAATGGCGCGATTTTGTTTGATAAACTTTTGCGTCGGTGTTTCGCCGAGCGCCTGAAAGCGCGAATGTGAATAGGAATAAAATCCTCCTGAAGGCGTGATAACGAGATGCGTATCAACCGCGATCGGCAAAAAGGCAGCAATCGAAATATCGGAAAAAATGTCGCCACCCGGAACGAGCTGCAAGGAATCATCAGCAAGGCGATAAAGTCCGTGTCCCGGTTGGCGGATAAAAAGCTCATTTTTCACCTTGAAGGAAAAGTGGAAACGACTTTTCGGCTGCCATGTTTTTATGTCCTGCGACAAAGGCCTGTATTGCAGGAGTTGTTCAGCGGATCGAAAAAAGACGTATTGGTCAAAAACAATGGTTTCCCAGACATCGCCAAAATTACGATCCTCCGGCTGGATGAGGGGGATCAAAGAATGATAGGACATTGTCCCGCTGGAATCAGGTTTGAGATAGCCGATTTCACCCTTGCCACCAACGTAAATTGTATTGTCCTCCGCGGCGGCGACGGACAGGGCGGCAGCGTTGTTCGCGAGCGGAAAAAGTCGCCACGTCGAGCCGTCAAATTCCAGAACACCTTTGCCATTGGCGATGTAGAGAATACCACGAGTATCCTGAACAATAGACCAGTTTTGGTTGCTCGCTTGATATTCTCGCGGCGTATAGTTTGTAATAAAGGGGAGACCGATTTCACCTTCGCTGATCGCCGGCTTGACGCCTTCGAGCGCTAACAGAAGAAAAAAAATAAAAGTTTTAGGGGCCAATATGAAACCTTTAACGTTCTGATTGTAAGAAATGTTAACGAACGAGAGGTTGAATTTATTTCATTTAAGAGAAGGGATGCCATTAAAGTGATTGGGAATGGAAGAAATCATCCTTTAACAATTGATCAACAGCACGGCGAAATCCATCGGTCAGTGCGGCCAATATTGCGGGATAAAGCTGGCCGCTCCATTCATCCATAAAAATCTTTTTGAATTCCAGAGCCAGGACAAGGACGTTGTCGAAGAATTTCGCACTGAGCCGCCGTGATAAATAGCCGCCGAAAAAGACGTCATTTTGCAAAACACGGATGCGGCGGGAATCGATTTGCGTTGTTGCCAAATCACGCATAAATTTTTCTATCACCGGCGCAAAAAGTTGCTGATTGACGGCTTTGGTGCCGAGATTCACTTCCGGCTTGGCATCCTGGTACCACGGCAACCGAGCAGTACGTTGATAGCAATAGGAGTGCATATCAAATATAATGGCATAGCGGTTTTGGCGCAGCAGATAGGATGTGATGATATCCATTAAATCGTGGAACTCTTGGTGTTTCGCCAGCGAGAGTTGCCGTTCTTTCTCTGTCAAAGGTCGTTGCCACACCGTGAGTCCCCAGGTTTTTTTATGCTCGTCATAAATGCCGCGTTCGAGTTCCCGATTGACGTCGTACTCGAAACGAGAATCGCGGCAGATAATCTGAATCGGGAAATCCTGAATAAAAGAATCGGTGTACGGATCTTCCTCACGATATCGATCGTGTGGTGTGACAGCCAGGGCGTCCTGGATATCGGGGCGCACCCGGTTGCCGGCATGTATCGCCACACCCGCGTAAAAAGCCGGTTGTGAAATATAAAACCGGCTTGATCCCAGTGGGGTGATACCGACAACTGGCAACTGGTTGTTGAAGAGACGTTGTCGCAGTTCCAAAAGAGATAACGGTGTTTCAGAATCCATATTTATTTCAATACATCTTTTTTTCTTACAACACTGAATGTTGGCACCAATCCCCCGCCCGCACTCACGTTAATCACCGACCTGTCTGACACCCGCGTGATCGTGCCACTGTATTTGCCTAAAAGAGAAAATGGATTGATATTTACTTTTTTGAGCTTCATGAAAACCTCATCGCCAATCATGGGAAAAATTTCCTGCGGAATGGTGACATATTCCTGCACAACCCAGGATTCGTCGAAAAGATGCTGGTTCATAACATCTTCCCAAATCGACTGATCTGTTTCGCGTCCCAGGTAGACATCCTTGCCCCCGTAAGAGTTTGCCGGTTTCAACACGAGAAGGTCTTTATTGTCAATGATAAAACTTTTCAGGTCGACAATCATGTTTTTGTAGCGTACTTTTTTATCAGCCAATATTTGCGTCCATGGAATCGTTTGTCGAATGACATCCAGTTCTTCTTCGGAGTAGATATGCTGGAATTGTGGATCCGTGATCAGTGAGAGGACCTTTTTGTTACCAACAATATAGGATCGAAACGAGTTGCAGGTACATAAAAGACCTTCTTTGATGCATTGGATGAAATTTTGCACCTCATCCCAGCGCTCCAACACTTCACGGGTGATGACGCGTTTATACATCAAATGAATTTCAACTCCGTCGGCGGTTGCCCTGCCATTGGAGATTTTAAATTTTTGCGGACTTGAGACGATGGTGTCGTAGCCTTTGCTTTCAAAGTATTTTTTCAGCAAATCAAATTCGGATCTGGTTGACACATCCTCCCAATCGACGATGGCAATGACCGGTTTGGCGGGATAGCCTGATTTTTTCTCTTTGAATTCGTTATAGCAGGTCAGAAGCGATTTGAGGAGGCGATCTTGCCGATACATGTGCTCGATCTTCCACTCCTTAAAAAAATGATATGCTTTGAAGAGCTCTCGAAAGCCATCTTCCATGACATCCGAATAAGCCAGGCCGGCCGGCGAATCACAATTAAATTCCAAAAAACGAACTGTATAATTCTGCATAAAAGCGTCGAGCCGGGCAATGACCAATGGTGTAGAGTAGCCTGGATCAATGGAAAATAATTCATTTTCTTGATCACTGAATTTCATAATGTCGCGAACATCTTTATTGTGGATATAAAGATGGATAAATTTATTCAAGGCACTGCTGATCTTTTCCACCGCACAGGCTAACGTCTGCGTTTGTTTTGTAGAGATAAAGTTTGGCTTGAGCAAGGTCGGCATGGCCAGACCTTTGAAGGTACAATTTTCCTCCACCAGGAATTTGTTCAAAAATGCCAGTTGCGCCGCAGCGTCGTTTTCCTCTTTGGCCAGGTTTACGAGATACGAAAAGTTCAAGTTGGCAATTGGATCGAGCATGGATTCTCCCCGCCAGATGATTTTGAGTTTAAATTTTTAATGTGAGAGCATAAAGCTGTTACAAGTTTATTCCACATACAATAATTCATCCAGGGTGCGGAGGTGCTGGGAAAGATTTTATTCGCATGCGTGTTATTTTTCCGATGTGTGTTGTTTTAAAAATGCCAGCACTTTATCGCTGTCCTCAGCAGCGTTCACGTCGGTATCTTTGTATATGATTGTGCCCTTTTTGTCAATGATGAAGGTCCAGCGAGACGCCGTCACCCCGCGGATCAGCTTGACATCCTGTTCATCAACCTGGCGAACGATTTCACCGCCATCCCGCGTCGGCACGCCAAAGGCTCGGGCAATGCTGCCGTCCGGATCGGCGAGGAGTGGAAAGTTCAGATTGTTCGTTTGTTTAAACCAGGCGAGATTTTGTACCGAATCACCGCTCACACCCACAACCAGTGTGTTTAATTCCGCGAACTCTTGTTGATCATCGCGGAAAGCACATGCCTGCGCGGTACAGCCGCCGGTCATAGCCGCCGGGTAGAAATAGACGACAAGATTTTGTTCACCTAACAAAGATTGGGAATTAAAGTCCTGGCCGCGATCATCTTTTGCTTGTAACACGGGTGCTGTATCGCCAATATTCAGATTGACAATCGCCTTTTCGCCCGCGACTGCCACAATCACCGTGAACAATGTAAAAGCAAATAGCGCTGCATGTTTTATCATGATGCATACCTCAATTTATCGACAAATCCTTGTTATTTTTTTCTCAACTGAAACGTCATAACTGTTGTTTTAATTCCTCTTTTTCATACTGAATGTCAACTTGTATTTGTATTATAATCGATTCCTTTATATATTGCCTGAAAGTGACAACAGGAGGACGATTATGAAAAACATGAACCGCAGAGACTTTTTGAAAACCACCGCCGGTTTCGCCGGTGTTTTGGCGCTCGGTTCGTGCGCTTTTACTCGGAAAAAAACCGCCACTGACCTGATGCCGCTGGGCAATACCGGTCTGAAACTGAGTCGCCTTGGCATTGGCTGTGGAACGCACGGTGGACGCGTGCAACGCGACCTCGGCAGCGAGGAATTTAGTCGGATCATCCGCTATGCGTATGAGCGCGGCGTCACCTACCTCGACACAGCCGCCGGCTATCGCACCCACACTCTCATCCGTGATGCCATCAAAGGCCTGCCGCGCGAAAAGCTGTTCATTCTCACCAAAATGGGTGGTCGGCCGGAAGACCCGATGAAGGAGCTGGATCGCTTTCGCCAGGAACTGGACACCGATTATATCGATTGTCTGCTCCTTCACTGTAAAATCCACGCCGATTGGGATGAAAGCCACAAAAAACTCATCGACGTCTTTTCCGAGGCCAAACAAAAGGGACTCATTCTGTCGCACGGCGTATCGTGTCATTCGTTGCCGGCTACAACCAAAGCGGCCCATCTGGACTGGGTTGATGTGAATCTCGTGCGCGTCAATCCGCAGGGACACAAAATCGACACCCCGGATGCAGAAGTTTTTGGCGAGAGCACGCCGGAGCACCTCCCGGGAGTTGTGGATCAATTGCAGGTCATGCGCGAGAACGGCCACGGCATTATCGGCATGAAAATTATCGGCGAAGGTGATTTCACCGATCCGGCGGACCGCGAGCGCTCCATCCGCTTCGCCATGCAGCCGGGGCTAGTGGATTCGATCACCATTGGCTTCAAGTCGACTGAAGAGATTGATGAAGCCATCACCAACATGAACGCGGCGTTAGCGGCGACTTGAATTGACCGGATGAATGTAAAAGCCACAGATGCACACAGCGCGGCCTTTGGCCGCAGCCAAATTACAAGCCACGGATGCACACGGATGAGCACGGATTTTTTGGCTTTGCTTCGAGAAAGCTTTGGGACTGGAGGCTAAAAAGGTTTAAAATGAATGATATGATCTGTGTTTCATCCGTGAAAATCCGTGGCTTTTAAACTGTGCTAGAAACACAAGATGCCGTGGAGAAAACCAATATGAAAGAGCACCCGCAACAAAATAGTGCCAAAAAGCAATCTGCTGGAATATCTCGCCGATCTTTTTTGGCAGCCGGCATGGTGGCGCCGGTGATTATACCGCGCCACGTTCTCGGACGAACGGGCACACGGTTGGCGCCCAGTGACACGCTCAACATTGCCGCGGTCGGGGTGGGCGGCATGGGGCAAAATTATATCAAGGGCTGCGAGCACGAAAATATCGTCGCCATGGCGGATGTGGATGACCTATTAGCCGCGCCGGTTTACGCCACATATCCAAAGGCAAAAACCTATCGCGATTATCGTATCATGCTGGAAAAAGAAAAGAACATTGACGCCGTCATCGTGGGCACGCCGGATCACAGTCACGCGGTCATTGCCATGGATGCGATAAAATCAGGCAAGCACGTTTATGTTGCCAAACCCATGACCCGCACGATTTACGAAGCGCGCGCCATCACGACAGCCGCCAAAGAAGCGGGCGTCGCCACGCAGATGAGCGTGCAATCCTGCAAGTCCGATGCCTCGTGCAAGACCGCGGAGTGGCTGGCAGCCGGCGCGGTGGGGCAAGTGCGCGAGGTGCACGTCTGGTCCGATCGCCCGGTATGGCCGCAGGGTGTGTTGCGACCGGCGGATCAACCACCGATACCATCCTGTCTGGACTGGGATTTATGGCTCGGCCCGGCGCCGGAGCGCCCCTATCACCCGATCTATCATCCTTTTGCCTTTCGCGGCTGGATCGATTTTGGCACCGGTGCTTTGGGGGACATGGCCTGTCACGCGTTGCATGCTTTTTTCAAAGAGCTGCAGTTGGCCAAACCTGCCAGCGTCTCCGCGTCCGTGTCGCAGGCGCGCCTGCCAGCATTGAACGGCGACGCCGATCCGGACTGGACCCTGTCCAGACCGGTAAAACATGACGAAAGCTTTCCGGTCTCCTCCATCGTCACCTGGACCTATGGGCAGCGGGGAGAGCTGCCGCCGATGAACCTGTTCTGGTACGATGGTGGATTGCGACCGCCAACGCCGCCCGAGCTGGACATGCGAGTCACGTTACGTCCCGATGGTGTTTTATTTATCGGGGACAGGGGCGTTCTGCTCACCGGATTTGTAGGCGGGCCGATGGCCCTCAGTGCCGCTCGCAAAGCCGAATTCAGCGAGCCGGAGCCAACGTTGCCGCGTTGTATCGATCACTACCGCGAATGGACCGAAGCGTGCAAGGGTGGAGCAGCGGCATCGTGTGAATTCGGCTTTGCCAGTCAAGTGACCGAAGTGGCGCTATTAGGTGTGATCGCGCAGCGGACGAACGAATATCTGGAATGGGACGCGGACCGGATGGCTTTTACGAACAATTCAGCGGCGAACGAGATGCTCAATCCGCCGTATCGGCGCGGGTGGGTGTTGTGATGGCACGGTGACCAGCCGTAAAAGGCAATAAAATTATGTTTATCTGCAACTTATACAAGCCACGGATGCACACGGATGGGCACGGATTTTTCAGGTTTGCTTCGAGAAAGCTTTGGGACTGGAGGCTAAAAACGCTTAAAATGAATCATATGATCTGTGTTTCATCCGTGAAAATCCGTGGCTTTTAAACTTTGCTAAAAAAAACACGATGTTGCAGATGTGTAGTACGGATGAAACACCGATATTATCATTCATTTTAATCCTTTTTGACCTCCACTCCCATAACTGTTTTGAGGCACTTCCGAAACAAAAATCCGTGCTCATCCGTGTCCATCAGTGGCTCATGTTTAAATTTAAGGGATTCTGCAATGAAACAGGTGCTCCTTTCCCTCTGCGGTCGCACGCCGCAAATTCTCACCGAAACGCTCTACTGTCTGATGGTCAGCGCGAAAAACCCGATTCACCTGGATGAAATCTGGATTGTGACCACCCGGAGCGGCAAGGATGACGTCTGTGCGCACTTGTTGAACAAGCCGGAGGGAAAATTTTATCAATTTTGTCGTGATTTTGCCATTGATGCGTCGTCCATTCGTTTTACCAAAAGGCACATTATTGCGCCGCATGATTTGTCCGATATTCAGAATGTTGATGACAATGAATCCTTTGCCAATGTGTTGACGGAAAAGGTCTGGAATCTCACCAAAGAGCCGAACACGGTTCTGCACTGTTCCATTGCCGGCGGCAGAAAAACCATGAGTGCTTATTTGGCGATGATCATGCAATTTTTCGCGCGGCCGCAAGACCGGATGTTTCACATCCTCACCGGCTCGCCGGATTTTGACAACAACCCGGCTTTTTATTATCCACCGCCGTCGCCGCAGGACATTCGAACCAGCGACGGACGCATCGTGAGCACCCGGGATGCCGGACTTGTATTGGTGGACATTCCATTCATTCGGTTGCGGGGCAAGATAGTCGAATTCCAGGAAAAGCCCTATTCCTTTTCCGACATGGTGAAAATTGCCCAGCAATGGGTGATTGATCAGGAGTATCCGCAGTTGTCCATAGACGTACAAAAAAGCTGTCTCGGCATCGGCGAAGTTAAAATCACGCTGACGCGCCTGCAAACGGCGATTTACGCCCTTTTTGCTCTGCAGAGTCTTTATCGTGCGAACAGCATCCCGCGGCACCACTATGACGCCTATTTTATTCGGGGCAGCAGAGGATTTGAGTCCGCCCGCTATGAGAGCGTTTTTAAAAAGCTTTATGGCGACGACTATGATCTCTGTTGGGAGCGGATTCAGCAGGAGCGCTCGCGCATCAATCGGGTCTTGCGTCGCGCCTTGCCCAACTTTGATCGTCTGGACTATTACGAAATCTCCATTCAGGGGCCGTACAAGCACAAATGTTACGGAATAAAACTGGACAAGCAGTACATTTCCATTCTTTAGCCTCATCCCGGCCGCTGATTGGCCAGCAATGTTGCACAACCTTGCGCATGCTTGACACTTTCATCTCTCCTTGCTAACTTACATTAAAAAAAGCAGCGGCTCGGGGGGAGTCGCTGGTAAAGATTGAAAAAGAGCTATAAAACCTCAGGAGACTGTCGAAAAAGCCCAAAAACCACGTTTCCCAATCACTCCCGCGGAGGCGGGAGTCTATTTTTAAAGGAGTTATGGATGCCTGCCGCCCAGGCTATTGCAGAATAGGACATTGAGAGGACATTGCCCTATAAAAGTACACAAAAAAACGAAACAAGTCATACCAGCGCAGGCTGGTATCCATTTAGAATATTTGTACTTACGCTGAATAGACCCCGCCCTTCGGCGGGG
>JAFGKD010000039.1 GCA_016928775.1 Candidatus Zhuqueibacterota bacterium
AAAAACGAGCACTATTCTTTAGAATAGAACGCGGATTGAACGGATGGGACGGATTCTAACGGATGAAGAAATCCGTTCCAATCCGTTCGATCCGCGTTCCATTATTTCAGTGATCATCCGTGGCTTATAAACTTTGCTAAATTCACACAATGTTGCAGATGTGTAGTGCAGAGCGATCGCTCTCATCGTCATTATCGTTTCACGTTTGCCGTTTGACGTTTCACTCTTGATCGAGGAGTATGAAAATGAAGTTTACCAACCTTTTTTTCGTCCTTTTGCTGATTCTCTCTCCCTTATTCGCCGAAACAGACAGCACGCTTGATGTCATGTCTTTCAATATTCGGTACGGCACTGCTCAGGATGGCGCCAATAGCTGGCCGTATCGTGATGAACTTGTGTTCGCTGTTTTACAGGATCACGATCCGGATATCGTCGGATTGCAGGAGGCTTTAAAATTCCAGATCGATGCCATTCTGGCGAACGTGCCCGCTTACAGCATGCTCGGCGTCGGTCGCGACGACGGCGATAGCCTCGGCGAATACTCGGCCATTTTGTACAAGCCGTCGCGTTTTGAGGTGAAAGAATCGAACACGTTCTGGTTTTCCGACACACCGGATGTCATCGCCTCAAAAAGCTGGGGCAACGACATCGTGCGCATCTGCACCTGGGCCCACTTTAGCGATAAGGTAACGGGTAAATCGTTTTATATCTACAATCTCCATCTTGATCATCGCTCGCAAACGTCGCGCGTCAAAAGCACCGAGCTGCTGGCGAAAAAAATTGCCGGGCAAGCAGAGGATTCACCCTTTATTGTCACCGGGGATTTTAATGCCGGCGAGGATAACCAGGCCATCACGTTCTTGAAGAATCCCAATCCACCCGAGTTTTTGCAGCATGTGCTCCCTTTTACCGACAGCTTTCGTGTCATCCACCCGGAAAAAGCAGAGGTTGGCACCTTTAATGGCTTTGAGGGAGAAAAAACCGGCGACAAGATTGACTATGTATTTGTCTCGGCACACATTAAAGTTTTGCACGCGGCCATCATCCATGATAATAAAGGCGGGCACTATCCATCTGACCATTTTCCGGTGCACGCCAGGCTGTTGTTGGATTGATTGAGGCCAATCTCAGTTTCGCCTAAATTTCGTTTTGGAAATTTAGGTTTCATTTAATAAAGGAGTCCGTTATGCGAAAAATCACCGTCATTCTGTTATTCATCGGTTTGTTTTACACCGGATTAGCAAGTCGAGATCGGCTTGTTCTGCGTCTGCCCGAGATCGAGGGCTATCAGATCGTCAAATGCGATTTTCACAGTCACACTGTTTTTTCGGATGGTCATGTTTGGCCTGATTTTCGCGTGGGAGAAGCCTGGGCCGACGGGTTGGATGCTTTGGCAATTAGCGACCATATCGAATATCAACCGCATGAAAAAGACCTGCCGACAAACCACAATCGATCGTTCGAGCTCGCCAAAGGTGCGGCCGATGCAGTCGGGATCACGTTGATCAAAGCGGCGGAAATCACCCGCGATATGCCGCCCGGGCATTTAAATGCACTGTTTTTAACAGATGTCGATAAACTGGATACGGAGAACTGGCGCGATGCCATCAAAGCCGCTTATGACCAGGGCGCTTTTATATTCTGGAACCATCCCGGCTGGACCGGCCAGCAGCTCGACGGCATCAGCAGGTGGTACGACGAGCACGACGAGCTGCTGGCCGACGGGATGTTGCACGGCATCGAGGTCGTCAATAGCGATGAATATTATCCAAGAGTGCATCAATGGTGTATTGAAAAAAATCTGACCATGCTCGGAAACTCGGATATCCACAGCACAACCGACATGGATTATAACCATATAACCGGCAACCACCGTCCCATGACCTGGGTGTTGGCCACATCAAGGGAAACAAACGATATCAAAGAAGCGTTGTTTGCCCGGCGAACCATTGTCTATTGGCGTGACATGCTCATCGGGGAAAAGCAATATCTCGAACCGCTGTTTTTCGGCGCCATTCGACTGGAGACACCGACCATCGTTCGCGCCAAAAGACAGCATGTGCAGCTTGCCAATCTCTCCGATCTGCTTTTTGAATTAGAGTTAGTCAGTGCTCCTGAGGGTGTCTCCGCACCACAAAGTTTCACGCTGCAGCCGGGACATGCAACGCGCATTCGGCTTGGCTTTGACAAGGATAAAGCCTTTAGCAGCATCAAGCTAAACTATGTCGTGAACAATCTCCAAATCGCGCCCGAGGAAGGGTTGCCGGTGTCGTTAACCATAGCCGTCGATTAAATATGTCCAAATAAGATGGTATGTGCATAAAAACATTGAACATTGAAAAAAATGAGAGTGGATGCTCATATTGAATCGCGGAGTATAAAAAAACCAGAGAATATTAACAAATCGCAAGCAGCAAATGCCAAAATCCAATGATCAAAATTCCAAACAGGCTAAAATTTGATCTCAATGTGTGTTAAAACATTTTAAAGTTCAGTTCTTTCTATCGGCAAAGTTTGATGCTGTTACAACGGCTAATTTTGGCGTTATCTGGGGCAGACACACATCGTGCCCTGCACGCTTTGTTCGCTTGCTTGCACTCTCATACCATTGCTTGTACGTATTCACAATAAAAAGCATTGCTGGTTCACCACAAAAAAAGAATTTTATTCAACGTCATGATTGACACACCGTTGTATAACAGCAAGATCACGTCCCAGTATATTTCGTACATCCAGACGCACTATACAAGCCTCAACGTTGAGGAGATTTTAGCGAACGCGAACATGACGATGGAGCAGGTACTTGATCCTTCGCACTGGTTCACACACGAACAAATTGTAAAATTTCATCAAGAGTTGGCACGTACAACGGCAAATCCGGAGATTGCGTATCACGTGGGCAAAGCTGCAGGACCGTCGGAGTCACTCAGCGCTTTTAAAAAATATCTTCTCGGTTTGATCAATCCAGCACGAGCATTTCAATCCATTGAGACAATCTACCCCAAGCTGAGCAAAGCAACCCGTGTGCGCGTTCGCAAATTCGGCTTTAATCGTGTTGTCATTGTAACCAGCCCCAAACCCGGCATTCCGGAAGAGCCCTTTCAATGTCTCAATCGACAAGGATCATTTGAAGCCCTCGCCAAGTTGTTTACCAATCACTATGCGAATGTCTCGCATAAAAAGTGTATTCACAAAGGCGATAAAGAATGCGAATATGTGATCACCTGGAAAAACCTGTGGTCCACGCGAATGCAACGTGCGCTGCCAATTTTGATCATACTTTCTCTTCTTCTCATGGCTGCCCTGGCTTTTCTTCTACCCTTTTCACTCACCGTACTTTTAGGGGCTGGTCTGATCATTGTCAATCTTGTGTGCGGGATGCTTTTCCTTGCGATGCAAAATAGGGAATATGCCAAAATAATAGGGCAGCAAGGCAATGTGGCAAATGATCTGATTGATGAAGCAAACGAACGTTATAACAACGCGCTGCTCATTCAAGAGATCGGCCAGGCCATTACGCTTGCGCTTGACGAGGATAAAATAACCCAGTCATTTATGGATGTCATGCGGAAACGCCTCGATTATGATCGTGGTTTTATCATGTTGCTGGACAATAAACGACAACGATTGGTTTTTTCGTCCCAGTTTGGCTTTTCCCAAGAGCTGATTCCAGTTTTGCAAAAAGCATCGGTGCGCTCGGACGCGTTCGAATCTCATACCATTCTACAACAAACGTTGATGAAACAAAAGCCGTTCATTACGCACGACTTTGTAAAAGAAAAAAGCAGCTTCAACAAAACCCTTTACAGATTTATTCAAAAAATCAAGGCGCACGCCACGATTGTCGTGCCGATCGTTTATGAAAAAGAGTCCCTGGGTATATTGGCGGTCGACAATATACAATCAAAGCGGGCATTTACCCAAACGGACGTTTCGCTGTTGTCAGGATTAGCGTCAGAAATCGCCATTGGTCTGGCCAATGCCCATACGTTCCAGGAACAAATCAACAGCGAACAACGCTACGGTCTTTTGGTTGAACATATGCCAATCGGGCTTTTTACCGTCAACAGAGACGGGCGAATCGTTAGCATCAATCCAAAAATGGTCGAAATTTTGGCGATATCAAAAGAACATATCCTTGGCCAACACATCAACGATATTCGTTCGTTTACTCATGCGCCGCTGCTGCAGTCATTTGCGCAAATCATTGCCGAAGGCAAACCGGCATTTTTCCAGCACCGGATATTTTCACTCAGCGGCGAAAAACTTGAACTTTTTTGCACAATTGTACCCATTCGGGATAAACGTGGCAATGTATCAGATATCCAGGTTATGGCACAGGATATAACCGACCTGAAAAGAATGGAATCCGAGCTGTATCATGCCCAAAAAATGGAAAGCATGGGCATATTGGCCGGTGGTGTGGCACACGATTTTAACAATATTTTATCAGCAATCATCGGTTTCACTGAATTGGCGAAAAAAGAAAATGCAAATAACTCTCGACTTCAGGGGCAATTGTCAAACATCTTGAGAGCCAGTGAACGGGCACGCGACCTGGTCAATCAAATTTTGCTTTTCAGCCATAGAACAGAACCGGATTTAAAACCACTCAAATTGGATAATGCTCTCAAAGATGCGATCAAACTCGTACGTGCATTTTTGCCCGCCAATATTGAGATTCAACTGGATATCAGCCCGACTCGTTTGATTTCATCGGATATCACGCAAATTCATCAGATCGTGATGAACCTGGCATCGAATGCGGCATTTGCCATGCGCGATAAAGGCGGTATCCTGTCCATTCAGCTCTTGAACCAGAGCGTGCCGCATCTTTTGATCGCGGACAACGTCTCTATTCCGGCTGGTGACTATGTTGTGCTCATCGTATCTGATTCCGGCTGTGGCATTCCTGCTGATCATCTGAGCAAAATTTACGATCCGTTTTACACCACAAAGGAGCGTGGTGAAGGCACTGGCATGGGCCTGGCCGTGGTGCACGGCATTCTTAAAAGCCAAAACGGTTACATTATGGTCGAGAGTCGGGTTAATGAGGGAACGACTTTTCGGCTCTACTGGCCGGCGCTTGATGAATCCATTGCTGATGATTCGGGCAAACCGTTCAGTCTGCCAACGGGAACGGAACATATCCTTTTTGTAGATGATGAAGCGCTCATCACCGAGTTTGCGGCCGATATGTTGATGTCATTGGGTTATCGCGTGACGACGTATACCGACGGTCAAGCTGCATTTGATTTTTATCGCGCAAACTACCCGGACATTGATCTGCTCATCACTGACCTGACGATGCCGGAATTGACAGGTGAGCAATTGGCAGCCATGGCGCTGAAACTCAAACCATCGCTACCCGTAATTGTTTTGACCGGATTCAGCGAGCGTATCACATCGCAGATCGCGATTCATCATATTGTGAGCAAACCCTTCAATCTGCAGGATATGGCATGGCTGATTCGCAAAACGTTGGATACAAAATAACCGGGTGGCACATGAAAAAGATTCTGCTTTTGATTTGGCTTGTCACAGGGATTCCAGCAGTCGCAGATGACAAAGTTGAATCAACTGTGACGAAAATTGGCCAACAAGCGCCGAACTTTCTCATCAAAACATTGGAGGGTGGTGAGATTGATTTGGCCGAGTTGCGCGGTCGAGTTGTTTTGCTCAATTTTTTCGCCACCTGGTGCAGCCCCTGCTTGCAAGAGCTACCGCATCTGGAGCTCGATGTATGGCAGAGATTTAAAAATCATGATTTTTTTTTAATCGCCATCGGTCGCGAACATACAAAAAGAGAATTGGTCACATTTACCAACATCGTTACCTTTACCTTTCCCATTGCCGCAGACCCAAAACGCGAGATATACAGCAGATTTGCCACCAAATATATTCCCCGCAACATCCTCATCGATAAAACAGGCACAATCATCTATCAATCCGTCGGTTATTCCAAAGATGAATTTCAAAGGATAATTGATAAAATTGAAGAAGCGCTATCGCAATAATTCCATTCACTTTAATCATCAAAATAATTCATAATTCATCATTCATAATTAATTATTACATCTGTAATATTTTTCTTGACATTTAAATATTACATTCGTAATATGTCAATGTATTACAAGCGTAATAATTAATTCTAAAACAACAGGAGGTACCGATGCTGCCCAAAATTTCCGAGGCGGAATGGCGGGTGATGAAATTGTTATGGGACAAATCACCGCGTACGGCCAACGACATCGTCGACGCGCTGGAAGGCAGCGTCGACTGGAACGCGCAGACCATTCGTACGCTCATCAATCGTTTGGTGCAAAAAGGCGCCATTAATTTTGAAAAGGATGGCCGAGCCTATTTGTACAATGCTAAAGTCAAAGAACGCGAAGTGCAACGTGCGGAGACACGTTCGTTTGTCTCCCGAGTTTTCAATGGTGCGATGAAACCGATGATCGCGGCGTTTCTGGAAGAGACCGAATTGTCGGAAGCGGAAATTGATGAGTTGGAGCGATTGCTCAGGGAGAAGAAATCGAAAAACTAGGTTGTCTCGGGCATGTTTTTTTCATTCACGAGCTGCCAATTAACCACAGAGGGACATGTCTTGGAAATAAAATATGGAACGAATCGTCTCGGCTTAAACCGCTTTTTTGCGGCGTTTCTGTTTTTATGTGCCTCCACCTTTGCGCAGGATTCAACTCAATTCGATCTGCATCCTGAAAAGATCAACGTTTACATTGATTCGCCCGATTGGTACATGGACCTCGATTATTATCGCACCGAGATTCCCTTTGTGAACTATATGCGCGACCGCGCCGACGCTGATGTGCACATCTTAACCACTATCCAGCGCACCGGCGGCGACGGCTGGGAATTCACCATCAGCTTTATCGGGCTGCGCAAATTTGAGGGACAACAAAACACCCTCAAATATACCTCCAGACAAACCGACACCGAAGATACCATTCGCAAAGAGCTGGCGAGATATTTCAAAATCGGACTGATGCAGTTCGTATCACAATCTCCAGCAATTGACTACATTGATGTCCATTATCGAAAGGTTGATGCCGGAGAAGCTTCATCAAAAACGATGGATGATCCCTGGAATTATTGGACTTTTCGAACGCAGGTGCGAGGCTATTTCGACGGTGAAAAATCCTATAAATACAATTATCTCAACTCATCAATTTCCGCCAATCGCATAACCGAAGCGTGGAAATACAGGGTTTATCTTTCGATCAGCAATACGCGGACTGTTTATGATTATGGAGACGATCTCTCTTATACGGATGATCGGCAGAGCAATTATTTTTACGCGACCGCCGTCAAGAGCCTGACGCCACACTGGTCTCTGGCCCTTAGAACCGGCGCATTGAAATCGACTTATAATAACTATGACCTGTCAGCCTACATTCATCCCGGAATCGAATTTAACGTCTATCCCTATTCCGAAGCGACGCGGCGGCAGTTCACATTTCAATATTTATTGGGTGCGCACTATTACGATTATCACGAAGAGACCATCTATTTTAAAATGAAAGAGCAACGATTGACCGAACAGTTAAATATGGCGTACGAAATCAAGCAGCCGTGGGGTTCTATTAGCTCATCTTTAAATGCTTCGCACTATTTCCATGATATTAAAAAATTCAACGTCTCTTTGCATAATTCTATTGAGCTTAAACTTGTAAAGGGTTTATCCCTGGACCTCTATGGCTATATCACATTTTTGCGAGATCAATTGTCTCTGCCCAGCAGCGGTGCATCGCTTGAGGAGATATTGCTAAGGCGCCGCGAGCTGGAGACCTCTTATTACTATTACATGTCCATTGGTATCAGCTACACATTTGGATCGATTTACAACAATGTTGTAAATCCGAGATTTGGGGGATGATGCACAGAAAAATATTGACCTTGCAAACGGCTTGGCAGTAGCGAAAGACATAGAGTTAAAAAAATAAACACTCAGAAGAGGATATTATGTCGGAAATTTTTGATTCGATAGCAGATGTGGCGCAGTGGCTATTTTTGACATCCGTCAAATCAACCGTCATTATTGCGCTCATTATGATCATTCGCCTGCTCTTTCGCGACCGCTTATCGGCACAATGGCGGCACGCTCTCTGGTTTCTGCTCGTCATCCGATTGATGCTGCCAGTTGATTTGCCGAGCGATATCAGCATCTATAATCTGGCGCCCAAAGTGCAATATCGGCCCGCGCCGTCGGCACGCGATAAATGGACGGGAGCCCTCAGGAGACCGGCCTCAACACCATCGCCGATTGCCTCCAACGCCCCAACCGCAACTTTTACAGAACATCCCGTGGAACAAATATCGAATTCCATGTCGCTCGCAAACATCATGATTTCCATTTGGTTGATCGTTGCCCTTGGCATTCTTTTCTATGCCATTTTGGTTAATTTTAATCTCAGATTTAATCTGAAAAAATCGCAGCTCATGCTTGACAAAAAAATCGTTGGAATTTTAGAGAGATGCAAACAGCGCATGAACGTCAATATCCCCATTTTTGTTTACACCACCTCCGGCATCAACTCGCCGTTCTGGTATGGTTTTCTGCGTCCCAGAATCTTTATTCCTGTTCATCTCCTGGATAGCTTGAGCGAGAAAAATCTCGAGCACATTTTCCTGCACGAACTGGCGCATTATAAACGCTTTGATTTGCAGGTCGCTTTGTTACAAACGATTTTGCAGAGTCTGTACTGGTTTAATCCATTTGTGTGGTACTCGTTTTGGAAAATGCGCGCGGATCGCGAATTGGCATGTGACGAATTGGTGCTCAAAATCCTGGGCAAAGAGGAATCCGATTCGTACGGCCGCACATTGGTTTCATTATTAAAAAGTGTCAAACACAATCGTATCGTACCGGTCACCATTGGTTTGTCAGATGACCGTCACAATTTAAAAAGGAGGGTTAAGATGATAACAAATTTCACAAAAAAGCCGGTCATCTGGTCCATCATCGGCCTGGTCGTTTTTGTCCTCGCAGCTTCCACCGCACTCACCAGCGCCAAAGTGGGAAATGTGCATGCGACCATCACTGTCAGAGGAGAACAGCCGGAGCAGTACCACATTGGTATCTACAATCCCAGGATGAACGACGATCTTCGCGTTCCCATGGGTGAGCCGCTGGATTTTCGAACGACGGTCGATAATCAGGTGACATTTAATTTGGAGCCGGGCCGGTATGCGATTGTCGCCTGGGCTTTTGGCTATGAATACGAGTATCAAAACTTTATCGTGCCTGACAACAAGACCGAATTTCAATTTGAATTCGAATTGGCGCCAAAGGGATTGCCCGAGACCTATGAAAAAGTGTTGCTCATCGGTGATTTTTGCGCCTGGGAAGTTAATGGCGCCTTGCCCATGAAAAAAGACGGGGACATCTGGCGCATCACGCCATCCACCGGCATGCGCATGGGCACACAGTACAAATTCATCATCGACATTCCCGGCCCCCACCCACCTGGCTGGGTGCCCTATTTATATCGCTATTCGCCCGCTTTTCCTTCTGCTGAGGTTGTAAAGGACTATACGACTTTTAATCATGTTCGAGATACAGAAGAAATCATTTTTGATCCCGGCGTTTATGTAACGCCCATGCAGGAGGGTCAAGTTGTCGCCAAAGGCAGCAAAACGAGTCAACAATATGTTGCTTTTATGGACAAATTTATCGATTTCATGGAAAGTGTATCCGAAGCGCATCAATCGCTTCGACAAGAAAATCCGGTTCAATGGTATCATAACATTAAGGATGAGTTTGACTCGTTTGCGCAGGATTATCCCAAGCCATTGCACACCATTCTTTATGAAGAGTGGTTTGACGACTATTCCTGGTACCACCCGTTTTTAATCAATATGCGAGATATTTATAAAGCAGGTGCTGACAGCACCCAATTGCAAGCGCTGTTTTTGACGCGAGAGTTTGAGGATTATGTTGATGATATGATCGCTCAACTGGAGCACATAAACATGTCGTCGCCGCTTTTTGATGGCGAGATCACCAACTGCTTGCTGTATATCGATCATTTTATCAATGAAGCGCCACATGATGTTCAGGACAAACTGCCTATCCGCGCCGGGCATTTTGAAGCTATGCTTCTGGATTTCACCCAATCAAAAAAACATCCGGCGAACGAAAAAGTGCTTTATGAAATTATTCGTTTGTATGTACAGCGAACCGAGCGCGAGCCGGAGTATGCTGAAAAAGCAAAGGACCTTTTCGCGCGCATTCGCAAAGAGCATCCGGATGGCTGGTACGTCAAAAATGTCATTGATAAATTGGCGAACGAACTAAGGCTTTTACCAGGTGCGCCGGCGCCGGATTTTGAGGTCGAGACGCTCTCCGGTCGCACCTTCAAACTGTCCGATCAACGCGGTAAATTTGTCTTCATCGACTTTTGGGGCACCTGGTGCGGCCCGTGTCGCGGCGAAACGCCAAACATGCTCAAGCTCGAGGCCAGTGTATCCCACGATTCGTTGGTTGTTCTCGGACTTGCCCGCGATGATGAAAAATCGTTAAAAGCCTATATCACAGAAGAAAAGGTCACATATCCCAATGCCATTTTGCCGGAAGAGGTGGAGACACAGTTCGGCATTAATGCATACCCAACGACTTTTTTGCTCGATCCAAATGGCAAGATCATCGCCAAAAACTTGCGCGGCGCCCGGTTGGTGGAGCTGGTGCGGGAAAAGATTAGCGAGTACTATAGTGGTGTGGCCATTTAAATTAGTTTGGAGTGCGCTCACTGTGTGAGCGCTAACGGCAAAAACGCCACGAGATCGCCCGGGATAT
>JAFGKD010000040.1 GCA_016928775.1 Candidatus Zhuqueibacterota bacterium
CGGACATTGGTGCACGATTAAACTGATGACACGGATTGCATAGCGCAGCCCTGTCGTAAATTATTTATATCAAAATCTTGCTAAAAAACAACATGTCGCGGATTATCCGGATCAATATGATTTGAAAATGATTTTTAATCCGTGTAAATCCGTGCAATCCGCGGACATTGGTCTATGGATTACGCGGATCTTTTTGATGTGGACAAAGATTTATTGATACAAGCAAATAAACCAAGTCCTCAAGGTGCTTTTTGTATTGCCGAAAAACTTTGCTAAAAAACACGGATGATCGCTGAAATAATAGAACGCGGATCGAACGGATTGGAACGGATTTCTTCATCCGTTAGAATCCGTCCCATCTGTTCAATCCGCGTTCTATTCTAAAGAATAGTGCTCATTTTTGGTTGCGGCCTGCGGCCACGCCAGGTAATCCGCGGACCATTTTGGTTTCGGCCTTTGGCCGCTTTGTGTTCTGCCAATGACCTTTTGGGCATTTATGTCTGCTTTATTTTTGCTTGATTTTCAGAGCATGATTGGTTAATTTTGCCGCGCAGTGGCAGCGATAAATACATCGGGTATGGCTAAAGTGGCCACCTGTTAAAGCTCACATAATCCCAGGTAAACCGCAACGTCAAACTGCGGCACGTTCCCGATTAAAGGTCTCATATTCTATGATAAAAATTCTCGACACCATTCTCAAAATCGAGCAGGACTCTAAAGCAAAAGTTGTACAAGCGCAAAAAAAAGCGCGTGAGATAAAAGAAACCGCGGAAAAAGAAAATGCAGAACGGTTGAATGCTGCCCGCACAGAAGCAGCAGCTTTTCTGCTGGAATCTGTGAATAATCTCAAAAAAGAATGGGAAGAAAAATATCAGCGCGTTCTTGCCTCTCAAGATACAAAACATGCCGATTTCATCGAAAAGAAAAGCAACGAAATAGAGCATACTGCAGACAAGATAGTGGCCATCATTACAAAACCACAATATAAAAACTTGCATGACTAACGCATTAAAAAAATATGCGTTTATAAACGCCAAACTCCGCGCTCGCCTGAGCAAAAATATCCCCGACAGCCTGTTCGAGGAGATGATAAAAGCAAAGTCACTTCTCGAAACCATCGAGCATCTCAAAAACACGCCCTATGATACTATTTATAAAGTCTATGCCGAAACCGGCGATATATTGACGGCGGAAAAAGAAATCTTGAAAAAAGAAATTGCTTTGTTCATCGAGATTCTCAAATACGTCGACGCAAAAACCGGTGAGTATATCAAGGCACTTGCGCTGCGCTATGAAATCAATAATCTCAAAAACTGCATACGCCTTTTTTTTGATCGCTTTGTACGCGGCCGTGATATATCCCAGCAGACGCCTTTTGTCATTCATGAAAAAATCATCAACTACTTCAGTTGTGACCGCATTATTTTTGCCTCGTCGCAGGAAGAACTTGTTCAAGCCCTCAAAGACACACCCTACTATGATATCGTCAAATCAACAATTCATGAATTGGACAAAACGTCCACTGTTTTTCCCATTGAAACCGCACTAGATCGTTATTATTACGATAATGTGTTCAGGCAAATCTCCGCATGCCTGTCCAAAAAAGATAAATCCATTGCCCTCAAGGTTTTTTATCTTGATATTGATGTTGAAAACATCGAACGGATGGTGCGGTTCAAACATTTTTACGCTCTGGACGCCGAGAAGGCGCTGAACTATATCATCCCCTACGGCATTGTGCCCTCGAATATCGCCGCTTTTAAAAAGATTTATGAACATGAAGATGTGTCCGGTATTCTCTCCACCTTGATGGAAAAAAGTGACCGCTCGCTCAGAACGCTGTTCAACACGGATATGCGGGAGCGGAGCTCACGACTTTTATTCATTGAAAAAATTACCGAGCAAATACTCTTGTACGAAGCCCGCAAAATACTTTTCGGACCACCTTTTACCATCGGCATTATTCTCACTTATTTTATCCTGAAACAGCATGAAATGAAACAAATTTTGACTATTTTGAACGCAAAAAACTACCACTACCAGCCGGAAAGGATAAGCGGACTGCTATGATGTTTCCTGAAAAAATGATTCAAGTTTTTGGCATCATGCCGCGCCGGTATAACGAAAGAGTGACCACAGAACTCTTGCGACAGGGACTGGTTCATTTTATTAAAATAAACTATCTTGATCCCGTCATCAAAGAAAAAATAGAGGCCGATGACTCTCGTGCTGAATCGGAAAAAGCTGAAAAAGCCGATTCAGCTTCTCTTACAGAGATACGCAAACGGACGGAAAATTTTATGCAAATGGGTGACATCTTTGGCCTTGTTCCCCCCTCTCTTCCCGATGACATTGAGCCGGTCCTGAATCGCGCCGAAGCGGAAAAAGAGCTCGATGAGCTGGCAGCCCGCATTGAATCGCTCAGGAATCACCAGAGCACTATTCAGGCGAATATACTAAAATTCGAAGATATCAAAAGACAACTGGAGCTTTACGGCGATTTCAGGAACGTTATTACAAAAAGCTCGCCATACACTTTTCTGCAAATCCATGCAGGGAGTATAGAGCCCTCTTTTGTTCAAGACTTTAAAAACGAATTTGTTTCTCTACCGTCACTGGTGATGGAAATTGGTCAAGAGACGAATGAAAAAAAGCTTTTTCTTGTCATCAATATGAAACGCGATGAGCTGACGGTCAAGAGCATTTTGGAACGCTATCAATGGACAGATTCGTCTATAGCCTCGTCCTCGTACGGCGACGATATTGGACTTGCTGCGCGATCAGGTTTGAACGAAAAGATAAAACACTTAAAAGAAGAGCAGGAAAAAGCGGCATCCGAGTTTCATAACATCTTTGCCGAAAAACAGGCGAAACTTGTGGATATCTATACCCGGGCACGGTTGAATGAAATGTGTCTGCGGGTAAAGTCCTATGTGAAAAATACCGACCATACCCTCCTGTTTTCGGGATGGATTCCCCTGAAACGAAAACAGGATTTTGAAAATGTCATGACAAAGGCGACATCCGGTCAATTATATTTTGAATGGATTCATCCCGGTGAACAATCCTCGGTTGAGCAGCCTGCGGCGCCGGTAAAACTGAACAATCCGCGCTTTCTCGCGCCGTTTGAGATGCTTGTGGAAAATTATGCGATTCCCGCCTACGGTTCAATCGATCCCACGCCTTTTGTCGCCCTCTCCTATTTAATCATGTTCGGCTTGATGTTTTCCGATGCCGGACATGGCCTCGTCTTGATACTTGGCGGATTGATCGGCAACGCGCTGATCAAAGGCAAGGAGACTATAAAAAAATTGTGCCAATTGATTACCTATTGCGGCTTTTCTGCCGTTGTTTTCGGAATCCTTTTTGGCTCCTATTTTGGCTTTACTTTGATCGAACCGTTGTGGTTTGATTATCATGGCATCATTGCGGGACATAGTTCCGGCAACGAGGTTATTAAAGATATCTACGGTATTTTAAAAATAACCATCTTTTTCGGCATTTTTATCATTGGCGCCGGCGTGATTTTTAACTGGATCAATATGATCATAAAAAAAAGATGGATAAACCTTGTTTTCAGCAAGACCGGATTGTTGGGCGGATGGCTGTACGGCTCGGGAGTCTATACGGCTTTTTATTTTGCTGCAAATGACTATAAAGTTTTGCCGGAGAGCAGCTTTTTGTTTTTTATGATTGCACTCCCCGCCCTCCTCATTTTTTTCAAGCCGGTTGTCTCCATGCTTTTTCCGCAAAAGAACGCTGAAAAAAAACATACATTTTCTTTTTTCACGCTGATCGATATGATTATGGAGTGGATTGTCGAAATGCTGGAAATATTCAGCGGTTACCTGGCGAACACGCTCTCCTTTATGCGGGTGGCCGGATTAGGCATAGCACACGTGAGTTTAATGATCGCTTTTTATCAAATAGCCCTGATGGTTTCGCATGATGGATCATTGGGTTTGATGTCATATCTGATTCTTGTCCTGGGCAATATTCTGGTTATTTTGCTTGAAGGACTTTCCGCCGGTATACAGTCGCTGAGGCTCAATTATTACGAGTTCTTTTCCAAGTTTTTTCAAGAGACCGGCTATCGTTATAAACCAATTTCACTTTCTTCAAAGGAATAATACAAAAAAATATGCAGCTTTTACTCTTTGTCAGGAGTGTACGATGAACACAAGCATGAACAATTCGGCAGTGGAAAAATTAAAAGCGAATATCAAAACAAGTTTGATTGTCCTGGTCGCGCTGTTGTGTATAACCGGTGCGGTTTTTTCGACGGTAGCGGCACAGGATGATGCAGACCATGCTCTGTCTGAAACGTCCCGGAGCACGCCGTTGTCAAAGGAACAGGCTGAAGTGTCAAAAATGGCGCTTCTCGCTGCGGCCATTGCTTTCGCCGCCGGTGCCATTGCTGCCGGTTTTGCGATATCACACGTGGGCGCTGCAGCAATGGGTGCTGTTGCTGAAAAGCCTGAAATCGGCGGACAAGCGCTTATTTTTATCGCCCTTGCAGAAGGTCTCGTTGTCTTTGGATTCATAACTTCTCTTATGATTCTTGGCAAAATGTAGACGGTCGGCAAAAACACGTGACAACAGCCTGAAATGCTGCTTTGAAAAAGGTATCTTATGAAATATTTTGTCATTGGTGATGAAGATACTGTTTTAGGATTTGGTTTGGTCGGCGTCAATGGATTTGCCGCCACCAATGAAACTGAAGCTGAAAATTCATTTAAAGAGGCACTCAAGGATAAAGAGATTGGCATCGTTATTATTACCGAAAAGATTGCCGAGCTCATTCGTCCGCTCGTCGATGCTTACCTTTTTACCTTTAATTTTCCGCTCATCGTTGAAATTCAGGACCGCAGCGGGAAAATGCCCGGGAAACCCGGCATACGCCAGATGGTTAATGAAGCTATTGGCATAAAATTATAAGATTGCAGGCCGAAAAGAATGACGACAAATAATCAGGAAACCGCTCTTGTTCAAAGCATTAAAAAGGAAGCAGACGATGAAGCTCGGACAATTTTAGATAGTGCTTTTCGGGTCGTCGAAGAGCGGAAAAAAAGCACGGATCAACAAATCATCAAGTTAAAAAGAGAGAATGAAGAAAAAATAGAGCAGCACGCAGCCGTTTTTGCCCGGGAGGGAGAGCGGAAGATAGCCTCTTTGAAAAGAAAGCAACTGCTTGCGCTCAAGGAAAAAATTGTGCAGCATGTTGTTGCCCGGGTGAAAGAAAAATTTAAAACATTACTTTCAGAATCAGATTTTAAAGAGATGCTGATAGAATGGACCGTGGAGGCAGCGCTCGGACTCGAGGAAAAAGATCCCATGTTGCTTTTCACCGAATCGTGCACACCATTTATCGATGATACCTTTTGCGAGGAAGCGGCGCGTCGATATAAAGAAATCACCGGTGAAGAGATTACGTTTACCCTCTCGCCAGATCGAATAAAAAAAGGGCACGGCATTATTTTAGAAGCAAAAAACGGTAAAACAGCCTACAACAATCTTTTGGAAAACCGGCTTTACAGACACAAAGACACCATAGAGGCACTTGTATTAGAGGATATTTTCAATGAATAACTTAAAGCCGGCCAGCAGCGAAAAACAGCAACGTATCATCGGCTCCATTTATCGCGTGAATGGACCGGTTATCGAGGCAACCGGCGTTTCGGATGCGATGATGCTCGAACTGGTCGCCGTCGGCAACAGTCAATTAACCGGCGAAGTTGTCAAGCTGGAAGGCAACAAAGCGATTATCCAGGTCTATGAAGATACGACCGGCGTCAAACCGGGAGAGCCCGTTCACGGCAGCGGTGCGCTATTATCCCCGGAGCTCGGCCCCGGACTTGTCGGTACGATCTATGATGGTATTTTGCGGCCTTTATCGGCACTGCTCAATAAAAGCGGCGATTTTTTGGACCGTGGCGTGACCGCACCACCCATTGATGAGGAAAAACAATGGCTTTTTGAACCAACCGTATCCACCGGCGCCGCGGTGCACGGCGGCATGATCCTGGGAACCGTCAAAGAAACTGAACTGTTTAATCATCGCATCATTGTCCCGCCATTTGTGCGGGGGACTCTTGAATCGATTGTTCCGGAGGGACAATACACGGTCAAAGATACCATAGCAGAAGTCAAAAGTGATGATGCACTTGTTCCCATTCGCATGGCGCAAAAGTGGCCGATACGACAGGCACGGCCGGTTAAAGGACGTTCTCCCTTGCACACACCGCTGATCACCGGACAGCGCGTGATCGACACCCTGTTTCCCGTTGCCAAAGGTGGCACTGTGGCCATACCGGGTGGTTTTGGCACCGGCAAAACCATGACCCAGCACGCTGTGGCCAAATGGTGTGACGCCGACATCATCGTTTATATTGGCTGCGGCGAACGGGGCAACGAAATGACCGATGTTTTGAGCGATTTTCCAAAACTCATCGATCCGCGCACCGGCAAAAGTCTGATGGGACGCACTATTCTGATCGCCAACACCTCCAATATGCCGGTGTCTGCCCGGGAAGCCAGTATTTATACCGGCGTCACTTTGGCGGAATATTTCCGGGATCAGGGCTATCACGTGGCGGTCATGGCGGATTCCACCTCTCGCTGGGCGGAAGCGCTGCGCGAATTGTCGGGACGTATGGAAGAGATGCCGGCGGAAGAAGGATTCCCCGCCTATCTCCCGACCCGTATCGCCGAGTTCTACGAAAGAGCGGGCTATATGGAAACCCTGAGCGGCAAAATCGGTTCCGTCACCTTGATTGGCGCCGTATCGCCACCGGGCGGTGATTTTTCCGAACCGGTCACCCAGCACACCAAACGTTTCGTACGCTGCTTTTGGAGCCTTGATCGGCAGTTGGCCAATGCCCGGCACTATCCCGCTATATCATGGATAGAAAGCTATAGCGAATACCTGTCCGATATCGCCTCCTGGTGGGAACAAAATGCCGGAACAGCGTGGAGCGAATATCGCAGTACCATTATGGACCTCCTGCAAAAAGAAGTGCGGCTCAATCAGGTGGTGAAACTGGTCGGGCCTGATGCGCTTCCCGATTCACAGCGTTTTATCATCGATGTGTGTACGCTCTTTAAAAATGCCTTTTTGCAGCAAAATGCGTTTGATGAAAATGACCGTTACTCAACCATACAAAAACAATATAAAATGTTAGAGCTCATCGTCTATTATTTCAGACGAGGCCAGAAAGCGATAAAAAATGGCGTGACATTGGTAAAACTCAGACAAATGAAAGTCTACCAGGACCTGGTAAAGATGAAGTTTTCTATCTCCAATGAAAATTTATCCGAATTTGATAAAATTATGACGCGTCTCGGACGTTCTTTTGACCAGTTGGAGGCAATTTTTGGCTAACGAAGCAACAATTCTTTATGATTCAGATGTAAAAAGCGCTGCCCCTGAAACGGAGAGCGCAGCATCCCTGTCGCGGTTTTCCCTCATCGAAAAATTAAAAAGCGGCAAGGAATACATCGGAATAGACAAAATCGATGGCCCGCTTTTATTTATCAAGAATACACATCATGTGGGCTACAGAGAACTCGTAGAATGCGTTGATCCGTCAGGTGCCGTGCGTCTCGGAATTGTCCTGGACACCTCATCCGGGGTTGTCGTGGTTCAGCTTTTTGAAGGAACCGCCTCGCTCACGCTGCCCAACACGCGGCTGCGCTTTAAAGGAGAAGCGCACAAGCTGGGCGTTTCCGAAAATATGCTTGGTCGCGTTTTCAACGGACTCGGACACCCGCTGGATGGTGGGCCGGCGCCGCGGGCGGAAAAGTATTTAAATGTGAACGGCCAGGCTATCAACCCAACGGCGCGCGAGTATCCGCGCGATTTTATCCAGACGGGCATATCGGTGATCGATGGCATGAACACCCTGATACGCGGTCAAAAACTGCCTATTTTTTCCGGGAACGGATTGCCGCATAATGAGCTCGCCGCCCAGATCACCCGACAGGCGAAAATACGCGGGGCAGAATCCGAGTTTGCCGTTATTTTTGCCGCAATGGGCGTCAAACATGATGTCGCGAATTATTTTATCCGCTCGTTTGAAGAGTCCGGCGTCTCCAGCAAAGTGGCGCTTTTTCTGTCGCTTGCCGATGACCCGTCCATTGAGCGTTTGATCACACCGCGAAGCGCGCTGACCCTGGCAGAATTTCTTGCCTTTGAGAAGAATATGCACGTCCTGGTCATTTTGACCGATATGGCGAACTATTGCGAATCGCTGCGGGAAATTTCCACCATACGCGGCGAAATTCCATCGCGTAAAGGCTATCCCGGTTATCTCTATTCAGATTTGGCAGAGCTTTATGAACGCTCCGGCATGCTGAAAAGCTCGAAAGGCTCCATTACCCAGCTTCCCATTTTGACCATGCCCAATGACGATATCTCGCATCCGATTCCGGACTTGACAGGCTATATCACCGAAGGACAGATCGTATTTGAGCGCGAAATGAACTCGCGCGGCATCTATCCGCCGGTGGCGGGGCTGCCATCCCTCTCGCGGCTGATGAAAGACGGCATTGGCAAAGGTATGACCCGGGAAGATCATCCGCATCTGGCGAGCCAGCTCTTCGCGGCCTATAGCTATGTCAAAGACGTCCGAAACCTCGCGTCCGTCATTGGTGAAGAGGAACTGACGCCGCTGGATACGCAATATCTGGAATTTGGCAAAGTCTTTGAGGAAAAATTTATCACGCAAGGCATAAATGAAGAGCGGTCAATAGAGGAGACTTTGGCTCTCGGCTGGGAGGCGCTTCGTTTCCTTCCCGTGGAAGAGCTGAGCCGCTTGACCGAAGAGGAGATCGACACCTATTATGGCCTTGAATAACTATACGCCAACACGAACAACCCTTCTTAAGCTGAGGCAAGATCTGGCTTTTGCGTCGCTGGGATATGATCTGTTAGATCAAAAAAGAAATATACTTGTGATGGAGCTCCTGAACCTCGTTGATCAAACCGTCGACTATCAAAATCTGGTGGACGAGGCGCTTAAAACCGCTTATATCTCCCTCGAAGAGGCGGTGCTAAAAATGGGTAAAATGAAAGTTTTTTGTCTCTCCAGCGCCGTTCATATTGACGCGGATATCCATATCGGCGCACGGAAAATTATGGGCGTTCCCCTGCCGGTCGTGGAAACAGATTTTCAGGAACGCTCCCCCTATTTCAGTCCATCAGATACACATTTTTATATCGATAGTACGATTGTGCATTTCAAGGAAGCGCTTAAACTTATGGGACGCTTTGCCGAGCTCAAGATTTCCGTCATGCGTCTTGCCGGAGAAGTGAAAAAAACCATAAGAAAAGTCAATGCTCTTGAAAAAATCGCCATTCCCGAATACCGCCGGGCGGTTAAATTTATTGAAAACCGGCTGGAAGAGAATGAACGTGATGCGGTTATTCTGCTGAAAAAAATAAAAGAGCGGCTGGAAAAAAAAGCCAAATAAGGAGGAACGCATGAGCGATATCATACGTCACATTTTGGTATATATCGATGGAACCGAACATGCGGTTACAGCTGCTCACTATGCGGTCTGTCTGGCAAAAACGCTGCATGCGGATTTGTCCGCTTTATTTGTCGTCAATACGCAAGCGCTTGGCACGCTGGTCAAATCGCGTATCTTTCTTGAGGACGAAGAGATGGAATATCGCAATGAACTGAACGCTGATGCGGAGCGGTACTTGCACCACGTAAAGACGATTGGGCAGGCGAAAAGTATGGATATTCGTCTTATCAGCGAAAGCGGGTCGGTCAGCGGCGAAATAAAAAAATGCGTCAAAGAGAACAACATTGATTTATTGATCATTGGCGAATTGTCCAGAATACAATCGCGCCACGATCAGTTTTATGATGAAACAGAACGAGCGATGCGAAGCGTTCCCTGCTCGGTCCTCATCGTCAAGGATGAAGATCGGGTTTGGGAAATGTATGACCGTCTCTTATAATAAACACGGATTCACGGTGAATGACAACAGGAGCGTGCGATGAGCTTACTTGATATATTGACAAAGGATGATATTGCTGTACCACTTTTGTCGCGGGATAAAAACGGCGCCATAAAGGAATTGATAAAACTTTTAAAAAACAGTGGCAAAATAGCCGATGAAGAGAGCGTTTATGATGCCATCATGACGCGTGAAGACAAAGGCAGCACCGGTCTGGAAAAAGGTATTGCCGTGCCGCATGCCAAAACAGCGGCGGTGAACAAAATCGCTGCGGCCATCGGCATATCACCGGACGGCATTGAATTCGGTTCCATAGATGGAAATCCTTCAAAGCTCATATTTCTCATTATCGCCCCGCCAGCTCAATCCGGAGCCCATATCGCCCTCTTGTCTGAAATTGCGCGCCTGACACGCTACCAGACACTTTGTGATGAACTGGTAGAGGCCAAGAGTGCCGAAAATGTGTTGGCGATATTGCATGGGGAAGAGTAGGATGGGTCACTGAAGACGCGTCACAATGAACGAGACAAACGGACTCGTATTGAAAATAGTCTCAAGCACATTTCTCATTACATCATTACCATCATTCATCGATTTCAAACCGGCATCTATCAAAAAATCATCTTTGCGCTCACGGAGACGGACCGGATTATGCAGGAGATTGACAAGATACCGTTTATGGATTGAACGTTTACAGCCTGCTCCCTTGATAGGGAGCGGATCAATGACATGTATTTTGCAGTTGTAATATTGAAAAGGCCAATGATGAAAAAAACTATCTTTTTATTACTCTTCGCCATCCCACTTGCTGCGATGGAAGAGATACCGCAAAGTGCAATGAAAATCATTTACGTGGACAGCGAAGAGACAGTCGGCGAGAATGGCGCTGCGGTGAATGTGTTGGATGGCGATCCCAACACCATTTGGCACACCGAGTGGTACTTGCAATCGCCCGGCTATCCGCACGAAATCGTCTTTCAACTGGATCGGGCTTATGTGATCGAAAATTTTTCCTATCTGCCCAGAAAGAGTCAAAGCAATGGCCGAATCAAGGACTATCAGATATTTGTCTCGGACAACGCCCAGGTATGGGGCGACCCCGATGTTGCCGGGCGGTGGCCGAACCAGACCGCGCAGCAAATTGTAAATCTCGCCGCGCCGGTCAGCGGCCAATTTGTTAAATTAATCGCATTATCCGAGGTAAACGGCAATCCCTGGGCGTCGGCGTCTGAAATTTCTTTGAACGCCACATTTGATCCGCTGATCGACATCGACGGCTGGGCCAGTTCGCTGCATCTGGGCTTCCGGGATCCGTCGGGCAAGGCGGCAGAACTGCTGATGGTCGATATTGAGGTCGATTCAACATCGCCCAGCACCTATTACGCAGCGATCAATTTTACCGGCGGCTATTGCGGCCTGCAGGATCAAGGAAGCACACGTACCGTGCATTTTTCGTTGTGGGATTATGTTGACGGCGATCAGCAGAGCGTGCCCGAAGGCGCAGAAGCAAAAATCCTGTGGCGCGGACACCGGGTCTCGGGCAGCGATTTCGGCGGCGAAGGAACCGGCGTCAAGACCTGGCGAGAATATCAATGGAAAACGCATCAGCCCTACAGACTGGTTGTCAAAATGAGCCCCAAAACTGTCAATTCCTTCACCGGTTCGATGCGTGACTATTGGGTGTATAACTTTGCCAGCCAGGAGTGGTTGCACGTTGCCACGTTGTGGCGCGCCGACAATCCCGCCACCGGTCAACCGGAAACCAGTCTCGGCGATGTTTACGCTTTTGTCGAGGATTGGGCGGCGACCTCCGAATGGTTTCGTTCCTGTTATCTTTACAATGCGCGAAAAAAGTACCGGGATGGTGACTGGCACATTTATGATCGAGCCTTTTATACCATCAATGATCAGGAGAACAATCCTGGCACGCCCGACCGGCACGATCCCAACACCCAGGCCGAAGTGCGGCAGACGCACAAAATTTGGCTGGCCACCGGCGGCACGTTTATCCCGGACAATCGTACGCGCAGCAGCACCATGCTCCATTTTACGCCGAACGAGGATTTTGAGCCCCGGGCACCACAATTCGATTTTATCAAGGCTGAACCGATCGATGACTCGAGCATGATGGTTTACTGGGATTATCAGGATCCATTGTGGGCTGCACAGGAGAACTATTCGGTGCAGATTTACGAGGATGCCGACCTGAGTCATTTGCTCTATTCGACCGGAACGCTTTTCCCGTTTGATTATGAGACAGCGGCTCGCGAAAAGGATTCCGATCGCAAAGCCCAACTGTCCGGATTAAAACTCGAAAAGGACAAGGTCTATTATCTCTATCTGGAAACCAACACCGTTTTTGGTTTTTCCTGTGCCAAGGCGGTCTCTTTTGTCAATATGACAGCAGACGTCTCGCAAGGCACATCGGCGAATCCCGAAACGCTGGAACTAAAGTCCGCTTATCCGAATCCATTTAATGCCGAGGTTCTCATTTGTTATGCCCTGGCGACAACCGACCAGGTGGCGCTGGAGATTTATGATGCACGCGGCGCGCAAGTCCGCACGCTTTATAAAGATACGCAATATCCCGGCCACTATGAATTCAACTGGGATGGCCAGGATGACACGGGATTCTCGGTGGCGAGCGGTTTGTACATTTTTCGACTCAAGGCCGGAGCGCATGCGCTGACTGGGAAAATAACCCTGCTAAAATAGGATCACTTGTTCTAAATCAAATTTTTACAAAGCACAAATCCCAAACAGGATACAAAACATCTGACAGGTGTGCGACACATAAGAGCCGAGAAACACAATATGCCCGATAACAACATCATTATCTACAGCACCATCGACGGCAAAGCGAGCGTGAAACTCTATGCGCAAGACGGTACGGTCTGGATGAACCAGAACCAGATGGCTGAACTTTTTGACACCTCGAAACAAAACATCGGTCAGCACATCGCTAAAATCTTGTCCGAAAAAGAGTTGGACGAAAAATCAGTTGTAAAGAATTACTTAACAACTGCAGCCGACGGCAAGCAATACAACGTCACCTTTTACGCCAAACGTAAAGCGTATGACGCCCGCCAGGCCGATGAACAGGATCTGAAAGAGTTGAAACAGGAGATTAAAAAGAGAAAAGAGTGAATAAATCTGAACCTCGTGCGACAATCCTCTCGAGGCTGTCGAAAAACGCAAAAAACACGTTTTTCAAATCACTCCCATGAAGCAGGCTGTTGCAGATGAGCTAATGAAACTGATTTTAGGACGACTATCAAGTCACCCCGGAACCGCGCTTCCCAGCGGTGTCC
>JAFGKD010000041.1 GCA_016928775.1 Candidatus Zhuqueibacterota bacterium
CCGGCGGAAGAGGACTATGTTCGCAAAAGCCAAAGCGCCAAGCGCAAACTGGAATTTGTCGCCGGACGCCTGGCGGCGAAAACCGCCCTCTGCCAGTGGTTTGATGGTGACTTTCAAAATCTGGCTGACATCACTATCGTCAAAAAGGCGGATGGTGCGCCACATTTTGCCGATTGTCCGGAGTGTGTGATCAGCATCAGCCATTCCGTGGACTTTGCCGTCGCGCTTTTGGCGAAACGGCCGATCGGTCTGGATATCGAAAAAATAGAGTGGCGACCACCGGCATTGATTCGTTATTTTTGCCATCCGGCGGAAAAACGGATTTACGAGCAGCAGGCAGAAAAAAATCAGGCTGATGAATTGGTGACCACCTGGTGGACGCGCAAGGAGGCGATTTCCAAATACACCCAGCTTGGCGGGAGAATGCTCTTTCGAGATATGGATACAAGCCGGGATTCGTATGTACAACATCATCCGCCGGCTTCTATCCGACTCATCTCGGAAGTTCAGGACGGTTATGTTGTGACGATTGCGGTGTAAGTGAATAAAAAAAGAGGCCGCATGAACGAAGCCAGCTCAAAATTTGTCGACAAAATTGCCACAGAAAAACTGCTGTCGGAAAAGCTGAATCAGGTGCATCACCAGCCCGATCCGGCATGGCAGAAATTTGATACGACCTTGTCGGTTCTGCCGTCGTTTGATGGTGTCTTGCCGGACGTTCGCGAGCAGAAAAAAGCCGACCACGTCGTGATACAATTCAGCTCCGCAGTTCGCACCGGCTATCGCGAAAACGATCTGGCCACATGCCTCTATTTCCCGGGGCACAATGCGACCGGTGAGGTTATTTTTGTGCACGGCCTTTATGAAGACAATCGTGATATCTATAAATTTTTTATATCGCAGTTGAACAACAAAGGTTTGGATGTCTATGCCCTGACGTTGCCGTTTCATTACGAGCGGAAACCGGCAGCGAGTCGCTTTAGTGGCGAATTTTATTTCAGCGGTGATGCCTATCGCAATACGGTCGCGTTCAAGCAGGCGGTCACAGACGTGGCGCAATTTTATCACTTTGTGAAGAAAAAGAACGGACGTCATGTATGGCTGACCGGATTTAGCATGGGCGGCGGTGTCGGTTTGACCGTCTGCGGTTTGCTGGACATTGACGGACTTTTTGCCATCAATCCGGTGTGCAATATCGCTGACCTGATCTGGACCAGCGCGCTGTTTGCGCCGGTGAAAAAAAATCTCTCGGCTGCCGGATTCGATCAACAGGATATCGCTGAACTGTACGGCGAATTTGAACCGCTGAACTTTCGATCGCCGAAAACAGTCGCACAGCGAGTGGTGCTGGGCACGGGATTATATGATCAAATCAATGATCCAAAAAATTATCGGCTTTTGCAGGAAACATGGCATCTCGGCAATACGATCCAATACAAAGCCGGGCATCTGAATATACTCCGGGTGCCCAAATTGGCGCATGATGTGGCGCGGTTTTATTTTAACGGGACACAAGATGAATTATTGTGATTATCTATACAATGCCCCGAAAGAGTGGTATAATAATCCGGCATTGATTGACGCCGGTACCGACACCTCCTTCACTTATGGCGAGCTTGCAGACGCGGTGCGGAATCTGGCGTATCTCTTGACAGAACGCGGATTTCGACCGCACGAGGTGATTTCGACACATCTGTACAATAGCGCCGAGGCGGTGATTGCGCACTTGGCCATTCAACATATTGGTTGTACCACCTGCCTGCTCGATCCGCTCACCACAGCCGAGGGTTTGCGCTATTACCTGGAAGACAACCGATCGGTCGCTTTGCTGAGCCACCTCGATGTAGCCTCAGTCAAAGCGTTTGTGCCGGACAATGTGCAGATCATCCGGGCTGACGAGGTGAAGACGATGTATCAAACGCCGGCGAACCGGATCGAAAAGTTGTTCGATTGCGCTCCGGATGCTGTCACGTCTATTTTTTACACGTCGGGCACGACCAGCCGGCCCAAAGGCGTTTTGTTGGCCAATCGTAATTATCGGGCGCATGTCGCTATTTTTGAGCGACAGTGTTATCAGTATGATCCCGATGATGTGTTGTTGTGCTTTGTGCCGTTCTCGCACGGATATGGCTCCAAGTCAATTTTTCTGCCCTGTCTGCATGCCGGTGCCACCATGGTGATTTTGCGCTCCTTTCATCCACTGAATGTGATCAAAGCAATTGAAAGCTACAAGGTCACGCACATTTTTGGTGTGCCGGCGCACTACCAGCAATTGCTGCGCCGGGAGGAGTTTTATCCAGCGTTAAGAAAAATAAAGTGCGCCTTTTGTGCGGCAGCGCCGCTCACCCTGGAGACCGCACATGCCTGGAAGCAAAAGATCGATATTCATCTGGATGAAGGTTACGGGCTGATCGAAACCTGTACCGGCGTGGCGTTTCGACGCAACAGGATGCCGGATCGGATGGGCAATCTCGGTTCATACCCCGCTGATCTTGTTGAGATCGAAATATGCGATGACGACGATACGCTCCTGCCGGCCAATCAGCGCGGTGAAATCGTTGTGCGCGGTGCGAGTGTGATGCAAGGTTATCTCAACCAGCCCGAAGAGACGGCGAAAGCCATCAGAGACGGCTGGTTTCACACCGGCGATATGGGCTATAAAACCGAGCAGAACGAGCTCATTATGACCGGTCGCATCAAGGATGTCATCAATATCGCGGGGATCAAAGTGGCGCCTTTTGAAATTGAAGCCGTTCTCAACGAACACCCGGATATTCATGAATCGGCGGTAATTGGCGTGGACAATGAAATGTACGGCGAGGTCGTCAAGGCGTTCGTCAAGCCGAAGAATGGCAAAGCACGGGATGAACGCGACTTGATCGTCTATTTGCAAAAAAAACTGATGAATTTTCAGGTGCCTAAAGAGATTGTTTTTTTGGACGAGTTTCCCAGAAACAATATGGGCAAGATTGATAAAAAAGCATTGAGAGCGCTCTAGTTTGGATTTGGATCATCATATGAGAATATAGTACACTTGTCATTCTAAATCGATTATAAATAAATCAAAAGCGACAAATGCCAAAATCCAAACAAATTCCAAAAATCCAATGATCAAAATTCCAAACAGGATAAAAGTTGATCTCGATGTGTGTTAAAAAATTTTAGGTTATATCTATAGAATAGGAATAGTAAATTGTGAGCAGTGATTTCCAATTTCCGGCATACAAAAAACGTAGCATCAGACGATTTTGTAAAATAATCGCCACCGGCTCTTATGTGCCGGAGAGGATTGTGACGAATCAAGAGATCATCGATGCGAACAAGCTCTCCGTCACCGATGCGGTGATTCGCAAGAGCATCGGTGTGGAAGAGCGTCGGGCGGTTGCCGCAGGTGTGACCGATTCGGATGTGCTGGTTGAAGCGGCGAAGCGCTGCCTGGAGCGGGCAGGGCTCCAACCGGACGATGTGTCAAAAATGTTGGTGAACAAGTTTTTGGGCGACAATATCCTGCCAATGACCGCCGCACAAGTGCAAAAAAAGTTAGGCAGTCAATTGGCCTTTCATGCGGTCGATATTGAGGGCGGCATCAATGCGTTTCTTACATCGCTCGATTTGGCGACGCGCTACATCAGCACAACGGGTGATGCTGCACAGAACATACTTATTCTCTCCGGCGGCGCCCCATCAGTTGCTGTTGGCAAAACCGATCCGCGCGTTGCGTTTTTGTTCGGGGACGGCGCCGGCGCCGTGCTTTTGGCCCCATCAACAGAGGCTCACTTTTTGGCGTCCTATCTTTACACGAATTATCAGTACTATGATGTGGCCACCTCCCGCAAGCTCAAGATGGATTCAACGTTGTCGGACAAGATTTACGAGGAGCAGCAGTATTCACTGCTGTACAATCTCTATCAGATGGACAACTGGAAAGAGGTAGCCGATTTTTATGTGCAAGCAGCGCGCACCACGTCTGATTTTCTTCTGGCCGAAAGCGG
This sequence comes from Candidatus Zhuqueibacterota bacterium, assembly GCA_016928775.1. GTDB lineage: Bacteria > Zhuqueibacterota > Zhuqueibacteria > Residuimicrobiales > Krinioviventaceae > Kriniovivens. Next base: position 3,993 of record JAFGKD010000041.1, read on the forward strand.
CCTGTCCATGACGGATATTGATCTGGTTCTGGTCACGGAAAATAATCGAAAAATTCGCGATCTGACCCTGGAGGCATTAGGCGTACCGGAAGAAAAGAGCTTGTCCGTTTTTCGAGAGTACGGCAATACCATGTCAGCCATGCTGCCGATTTTATTGGACAAAGCCTTTCGCGAACAGCGAGTGCAAGAAGGACAAACAATCATGCTCATCTCGCATGGTGAGGGGGCGAGCGGCGGTGGTATAATTTACAAAGTTTAGTCAAATATGGACTGGAGTGACAGCAATGGAGCAAAATGGATATGTTTACACGGAAGCGAAACAGATGATCACCACATACCTGAGATTGAAAGAAGATGAGCTGCAACCGGATTCCCATATCGTCGATGATATCGGTGCGGACTCTTTGGCGCTGGTTGAACTGGGATTTCAGATTTCCGAAAAATTTGGCGTACCGATTGTGGATACCAGCGATGACAAATTGATCTTTAAAAATCTCGTCGCTTATATCGAGCAGCATATGCAGGAACAGGCAAAGTCGTAAAATCGGAGACGTTTCTCATGTTATCAACCTTGAATTATCCGGCGATCAAATCCCTGACTATAGACCGTTACGCGCGCGTTTTATCGACGAGTGTCACGGTTCCGGAAACAGTGGTAACCAATGATGATATTATCAAAAGATATGATTTGATCGCTACTGATCGAGCGGTGCAGTTTGCCGTGGGCATCAAAGAGCGCCGCTATGCCGATGACCATACGTTGGTGTCCGATCTGTTAGCCGAGACAGCACTTGTCTGTCTCGATCGCGCCAATGTGCGCCCGGAACAACTGGACCGGATCATCTATACCAAACTGATGGGGGATTATATCGTACCAGCGACGAGTATCAAGGTTTTGCAAAAGCTTGGCATGCGTAGCGGCATTCCGGCGTTTGATATCGCGGCCGCCTGCAGTGGTTTCGCCCATATTCTCGATATGGCCATACGATACATCGACAGCGGCGATGATTACGTGTTGATTCTCGGCGGCGATATTTCCAGTCGCTCGGCCAATACAAAGAATAAAAAAGACACGCGCACCATTTTTCTGTCCGGTGATGCGGTTGTCGGTATGCTTCTTGGCGTATCGGATGAACAACATTTTTTAGCGTCCTATTTGTACACGGACAATACCTATTATGAATATTCCTATATCCCGTTCGGCACCGAAATGCTCAACAAGACGAAAGCTTTTGATAACACCATGTTCAACATGCAGATGCCGGATGGTATGGTCGTGCACGAGTCTGTCATTGATTCGTGCGATATCGTGGCGAACAAGCTTTTGCAGCACACGGGATTGTCCATTGATGATATTGATGTCTTTATCACCAGTGATCAAACGACCATGACCTGGGAGGCACAGTTGCGCAAGATGGGCGTACCCAGGGAGAAAAGCGCCAGCCTGTTCCACAAGTATGGTAATACCGTTGCGGCCCTGGCGCCGGTCAATTTGAACGAGATGATCGAATCGGGCCGGTTGCAGCGCGGCATGACAGTGATGTTTTTAGCGCACGGTGCCGGCGCCAGCGGTGGAGGATTTATTTTTACATATTAGCTTGCATTATTCACAAATTTCTCGCACAAAGCCTCAAAGACACCAAGAAATATAAGGTAAGATGCATATAACCAAAATGAAAGTTATTTTAAAGCATTTTATATGGATTCATCAAACCCAATAGAAACAGTCTTTATGACTTTGGATCTTTGTGTGAATGAATTCTTCAGGGCAATAAATCTTACCTATTGATAGAATTTTTTATTGAATGCCGATTCTCAAGTCATTATCTTATACAAAAATAGTACGATTGCATGGGGAGATTTATGGCAAAATTGACATTTCTTGGCGCCGCAGGGACCGTTACCGGTTCGCGGCACATGTTGGACATCGACAATACGCGAATGCTCGTTGATTGTGGTTTGTTTCAGGGCCGAAAAGAAGATCGCCTGCGAAATTGGGAACCGTTTCCCGTTCCAGCCGATAGCATAGAGCGCGTGTTTTTAACGCACGCTCACATTGACCACACCGGTTGGTTGCCACGACTGGTCAAAGAGGGTTACAGCGGACCTGTACTTTGCACCAAGACCACACATGATCTCTGTCACATCATGCTCAAGGACAGCGCGCATTTACAGGAGGAAGATGCCAAATGGGCGAACAAACGGGGCTTTTCCAAACACAAGCCGGCATTACCGCTTTATACTTTAGAAGACGCCGAGCGAGCGCTCGAGCTCTTTGAGCCGCTTTATTACGGGCAGGAATATTATGATGCCTTGCCGCACTATCGGGTCAAATTCAAAGACGCGGGCCATATTCTTGGATCCTCTTTTATCGAATTTAAAAAGGAAGATGGACCGAACACCCGCAAGATACTCTTCAGCGGCGACTTTGGCCGGCCGCGCCAACCTGTCCTTCGAACGCCCACGCAAGTCTTTAATGTCGATTATCTTGTCCTTGAATCCACTTATGGTGACCGCTTGCATGAGAACGAAGACACCGATGCCGAACTGGTGCGGGTGATCAACGAAGGCTATCGTCGTGGTGGTGTTGTCATTGTGCCGGCGTTTGCGGTTGGTAGAACACAAACGCTGTTATATAAAATTCGCGAGTATGAGGAACGTCGTCTTATTCCGGATATGCACGTTTACATTGATTCTCCTATGGCGATAAATACAGTGGATGTTTTCAAAAACCATTTTGCAGATATGGACCTGTACGCGCGCGTCGAATATATAAATGGCAAACAGTTGTTCCGCCCGAAAAATCTGCATATCTGTCGATCGCGGGATGAATCGATCGCGATCAATAATGTCAAAAGCGGCGCTATCATTATTTCTTCAAGTGGTATGTTGGAGGGAGGGCGAATTCTTCATCATCTTGTTGAACGGCTTGCGGATTCCCGAAATACTGTTCTTTTCACCGGCTATCAGGCGGTCGGTACGCGCGGTCGCAAAATTCAGGAGGGCGGCGAGAGCGTTAAAATCCATGGTCGCGAGGTACCGATCCACGCCCATATCGAATCCGTACATGGTACGTCCGGTCACGGGGATTACAATGAAATCCTCGCCTGGCTCATGGGTTTCAACAAAGCACCCGAGCGCATTTTTATTGTCCATGGCGACGATGACGCCTCCGAGTCTATGGCGGCCAAAATTCGGGATAAATTTGGCTGGGATGTTGTGGTGCCGAAATTGTTTGACAGCTATGAGCTGGATTTTTAACGAGTCAAAAAGATGTGCAACCTGATTTCTTACATATTATGGAGAAAAATATGCAGCCGAAACCGTTTGACGGTTTTTCCATGGAAGCGCTCGATTTCATAAATGAATGGCGGTTGAATAACGACCGCGATTGGTTCAAGCCCAGGAAATCTGACTATGATCGAATGATCAAAGAGCCGGCGTTGCGTTTTATCTCGGACCTTGGCAATAAATTAAAGCTTCTCTCGCGCGACATAGAATTTGATCTCGGGAACAACGGTTCACTTTTGCGCATTTACCGCGATGTTCGGTTCAGTCAGGATAAACGACCCTATAATCCAAATATACGAATGGTTTTTTGGGAGGGGACGTTTAAAAAAGCCGAAAACCCCGGATTTTTTATCAAAATTGATCAAAAAGGTGCCGGTGTTTTCGCTGGCATGTATATGTTTCCCAAAGAGCTCCTGAATGTCTATCGAAATGCCGTCATCAATTCTGTGCTCGGAGCGGAGCTGGACAAGGCGATTGATGATGTCAAAAAAGCGGGCACCTATCACATCGGCGGTAAATTTTACAAACGTGTACCGCGTGGATATGATGCAGCCCACGAGCGAGCCGAGTTGCTCATGTATAATGGGCTCTATGCGATGACTACAAATATTTCAGTAGACGATGTGTGTTCTGCAGATTTGCTCGATATCTGTTTTCAGCATTGCGTGAATATGCGTCCAATCCAGCACTGGATTGTTCGTTTGCTTGAGAAATAGCTTTGATAGAGTATTGTTCACCCTTATAAATCCAGCATGGCCCTATTAATTGACATACTGTTGCTTGTAGTCGGATTTGTGCTCCTGATTAAAGGGGCAGCGTTTCTGGTCGATGGGGCGTCATCTCTGGCGTTGAGATTCAAAATATCTCCAATTGTCATTGGTTTGACGATTGTCTCATTTGGTACCTCGGCGCCGGAGCTGGTAGTGAACGTGGTGGCAGCGATTCAGGGTAATGCAGCGCTCAGTTTCGGCAATATCATCGGCAGCAATATCATCAATATTTTGCTCATCCTCGGCATTGCGGCGATCATACGTCCGCTGCATGCACAAAAGGGCACCGTTTGGCGGGAAATCCCGTTTTCGTTGATGGCGGTATTGGTGCTGTTGCTGATGTGCAATGATGTTTTTTTTGCCGGCTATCCCGATCTCCTCTCTCGCAGCGACGGTCTGATTTTGCTCCTGTTTTTCATCATTTTTATCGTCTATACCTTCGGCATTCCTAAAATTAAAGTCGACGCGCTACCTGATATCAAGTCATATTCCATGATGAAAATAGGTGCATTTCTTATCGTCGGCCTTTGTGGTCTGTTGTTGGGCGGTAAAATAGTGGTTGATCGGGCCGTGACGATTGCCAGATATCTCGGCATGAGTGATCGGCTCATCGGACTCACAATTATTGCGATCGGCACATCGTTGCCGGAGCTGTTTACCTCGGCGGTAGCGGCTTTCAAGAACAAGGTTGAAATCGCCATCGGCAATGTCGTTGGTTCAAATATTTTTAATATCTTTTTTATTCTCGGCCTCACTTCGTTCATTCGCCCTTTGCCGTTTGTTGCGGAACAAAATATTGACCTGATCGTTTTACTCGTCGCTTCGGTAGCGTTATTTGGAAGCGTTTTTATTGGAAGACGCCATCGAATCAATCGGTGGGAAGCTGCTGCTTTTCTGACACTCTATGTTGCCTATGCAATTTTTCTTTTTAATGCATGAGTTTTAGTACAAAGGTAAAAGTCAATGACGATTATCCTTCCTCTCATTTTAACAGCTTTCGGATTTGTCCTCCTGATCAAAGGCGCTGATTGGCTGGTTGAAGGTGCCTCTGCTTTGGCAACCCGATTTTCAGTGTCGCCCATGATGATTGGTCTGACCATCGTGGCCTTCGGCACCTCGACACCCGAGCTGATCGTCAATGTGATTGCCGCCTATCAAAAGAATGCGGCAATTTGCTACGGCAATGTTATCGGTAGCAACACTGCCAACATTTTGCTCATTCTCGGCGTCGCAGCGCTGATTCGGCCATTAGCAACAGCGCGCAATACCGTTTGGCGAGAAATACCTTTTGCTTTGCTCGCTGTTTTAGTGTTGTGGATCCTGTCCTTTGACACGTTGTGGAATGGCAGCGTTGGCAATATCCTCTCTCGTGGGGATGCAGTCATACTTTTTTTGTTTTTTGTCATTTTTTTGACCTACGTATTTGGCATGGCAAAAGTGTCGTTGAACGCAGAACCTGAGGTTGTGACGCTCTCAATAAAAAAAATTGTTTTGTACACTGTTTTCGGACTTTTTGGTCTGGTGGTTGGCGGAAGATTTGTTGTGTTGAATGCTGTTAAAATAGCTGGACTTTTGGGAACAAGCCAAAAGGTCATTGGCCTTACAATAGTTGCCATCGGTACATCGTTACCGGAACTTGTTACATCAACAGTCGCGGCCTATAAAAACAAGATAGATATTGCGGTCGGTAATGTAGTTGGCTCTAACATATTTAATATCTTCTTTATTTTGGCGATCTCCGGCTTGATATCACCATTACCGTTTGATATCCGATTTCATATTGATCTGGTCGTGCTGCTATTGGCTACATTGCTGCTCTTTTTCAGCATGTTCACTGGCGTCCGTCGGCGAATAGACAGGTGGGAGGCTGTTGTTTTTTTGCTCATCTATAGTAGCTATATGATTTATCTGTATATCTAATTGCGGAGGAATTACGAGTGAAAAATATATTTTCAAACCCTATATTGGCAAGCAGCATAAGCAGATTCAAAAGCACCAAAAAGCTCGGTATGACTCCTGGCTCCATTGTCTATACAGGTGAGAAAAAAGTCGAGGCGATAAAGATTACAGTAACCGATTTTGGCGAATCAGTCGAACGACAAGAAATCTCATCATTAGATGAATTGCCTCCTCAAAAAGAAGGAAAGCGCTGGTTGCATATCAGCGGATTACATGATACCGATTTGCTGAAAAAGCTCGGTAATCAATTTTCGATTCACTCTCTGGCACTCGAGGATATAGTAAATACAAATCAGCCGGCTAAAATTGAAGAGTTTGAAGATTATCTTTTTATCATCAGCAAAATCTCGACGCTTGACGTAGAGAACAATCAACTGACCACCGAACACATCAGTTTTATTCTATTGCACAATATGGTCATCTCATTTCAGGAGACAGCAACAGGCCACTTTGAGCCGATTTGGCGTCGCCTGGAAAATCCCAAAGGGCGCATGCGACAGTTCGGTGCTGACTATTTTCTTTATACGCTTTTGGATGTGATTGTCGATAATTATTTTGTGGCGATCGATGCTTTGAACGATCAATTTGAACGACTGGAGCAAGAGGTCATCAGTAATCCGCAGCAATGGCATGTGGAGGAGATACACAAACTCAAACGAAAAGTGATCGTATTGAGAAAATCCGTGCGACCATTGCGTGAAGTTGTTAATACCTTGATGAATGGCGATATCGAGTTGATCTCCAGCCGAATCGATGTCTTTTTGCGTGATTTATACGATCATACCATCCAGACCATTGACTCCCTGGACACGCAACGGGATTTGGTCAGCGGTTTGATGGATACCTATCTGTCGCAGGTCAGTCATCGCATGAACGAGGTGATGAAAGTACTGACAATCATGAGTACAATCTTTATTCCACTCGGATTTTTGGCCGGGCTATACGGGATGAATTTTGAATATATGCCCGAGCTGCATTTCCGGTATGGCTATTTTGTTTTACTCGGCTTTATGTTTGCTGCCGTTGTCTCGATGATACTTTTATTTCGACATAAAAAATGGCTCTAATTTGATGTAAAGTATATCCTATGGATGCACAGCAATATATTCTTGCAGCGACTCAAATGGATGACGCTGCTGATACAATCGCGGATGCGCTTGGGGAACGCTACACTTTCGAACGTGCCCGCACCTTTACCGAAAGTCTTGAAAAGTGTAAAAACCGTCGTTTCGAGTTCATTTTTATAGATATTGAGCTGGTAAATTTTGTCAAACAAGCCGATCTCAGAGAGCACCTGTATACTTTTTGGCGCTTGTATCCGACAGTTGAAATTGTCATTCTCTGCCGGCCACACAAGGTGCGTTCGGCTGTACAAGCGGTCAAATCCGGCGCGAGTGATTATTTAACCTATCCGGTGTCGACGAATGAGGTTCGGCTGGTCATCGATCAAATCACTGAAAATATCCGAATGCAATCCGAGCTGGATTATTTGCGGGATAAATTCTGGAATAACGAATCCTTGACCTTGCTGCGAACCAACTCGGTCAGTATGCGCCACGTTTTTAATAAAATACGCGCCGTGAGTCAATCCGACAGCACGGTGCTGCTGACCGGCGAGACCGGCACCGGAAAAAGCATCATCGCCAATCTTATTCACCAGCATAGCATACGTCGGGACAAACAATTTATCAGCATCCATTGCGGCGCTATTCCTGACACTTTGCTGGAGAGTGAATTGTTCGGGCATGAGAAAGGAGCGTTCACCGGCGCGGTGCGCCGCAAATTAGGCAAGTTTGAAATTGCCGACAAGGGAACGATTTTTTTAGATGAAATCGGCACCATTTCACCGGCCATGCAAATCAAATTGCTGCAAATACTTCAGGACCGTACCTTTCAACGCGTCGGTGGTGAGGTGACGCTCAAGGCGGACGTACGCATCATTGCCGCCACGAATGCGGATATAAAATCAATGGTTGATGCCGGGGAATTCCGCAATGACCTTTATTATCGGCTCAATGTTTTCCCGATCGAGATTCCACCGCTGCGTGAACGAGCCGGCGATATTCCGCTGCTTGTGGAACAGTTTATTAAAAAGCTAAATCGATTTTACGGGCGGATGACTCATGGCATAGATACGGAAGTTGTAGAAGCGCTGCAAAAATATAGCTGGCCGGGGAATATTCGCGAACTGGAAAATATTATCGAACGTGCCTATATCATAGAAACAACCAATGTGCTCACCCGCAAGAGCTTTCCGAGTGAATTATTTCAACCTGAAGCACGAGCGACGACCGCTTGCGTTGATACGTCATTGACGCTCGAGCAAATTCGTACCCGCGAAGTCGAAAGAATTGAACGAACCTACCTGAAAGAACTGCTGAAAAATCAAAAAGGAAGAATTGGCCCTACTGCCCAGGCTGCCGGCATCGGTTCGCGGCAACTGCATAAACTTTTGAAAAAATATGGCCTCCGCAAGGAAGACTACAAGAACTCTAAAGCTGAATAATCCATGCCAAAATTTCTTGTTATCACTTTTAAATCGGAACTCAAAGGACCGTTTTGAATTTTATCGGAAATGTTAGTTCCGATATTGATGTGTTGCCAACCGGTTTTAATCCATTGATTTTATGTTACTTGTTCATTGGCACACAAATTGTTTTCTTTTGCAATGAACAAGGACAACGAGGAGAAAAGAATGTCGAAAATATTGTTCACCGGTAAAGACCAGGATTATTTTAGAGCGTGTGCCAGTCGCCTGCGATGGCGCGGCTATCAGGTTGTGATCAATGAGGATGTGATGGACGGGCTGCGCGAAGTGTCGGTTTTTGGTGTGAATTGTATTGTGTGGGATGTGGAAAAGCATGATCTCCGGCGGACATACAAGTTCAACGCCATAAAACGGTACCATCGTCATACGCCTCTTTTTATTATTGATCATACAAAAGAGCCATACCAGCATGGGTGGGATCGAAACACCTATTTAATAGAAAATTATCCCACCGTCCAGGAAATCGTCAATCAAATTATGAGTCTGGTGGGCAACCCCGAGGTTTTTAGTTCGGATACAGATCAGGAAAAAGAGTTAGAAGTAATGGACTGAGCGCATCATGGGCATTGATTCGACAAATACTCTTGATATTTACGGTGTCGTTATACCTACACAATGGGATCGACGCGGTAACATCATTCAAGTGGCCATTCAAACCGACAGTTTTGAAAAATATTTGGTCGGGGGCGACAACGATGCCGAAGTGATGCGACGACTCGATCAAACGATACACGTTCGTGGCGTGATCATCGGAGAGGATGTCGTGGGTCACAAAATTATCACAGTTCAGTGGATTGATAATTTAACACCCACTCAAATGATCTAACAAGGAGCCATTTTATAATCCATGGATATATATACGCTTTTTATCTACCCGCTTTTAATATTTCTTGCCCGCATGATCGACGTGCCTTTTGGTACGTTGCGCATCATTTTTTTGGCAAAAGGCAAAAAATTGCTGGTGCCGATTTTAGGCTTTTTTGAGGTCCTGCTGTGGTTGATCGTTATCACAAAAATTGTGCAAAATGTTGACAAGCCACACTATTACCTTGCGTACGCCCTGGGATTTGCTGCCGGCAACTGGATGGGGATGTTGATTGATCAAAAACTCGCGGTGGGCACGGTGCTGGTTCGAATTATCACCGCAAAACCCGCTCTCTCTTTGGTGAATTTGCTAAGAGAGACCGGCTATGTCGTCACGGATGTCCCCGCCTTTGGCGCCACCGGCCAGGTGAATGTTATTTTCACTATTGTCAAGCGCAAAGAGGTCGACAATATCGTGACGAAAATCAGAGAATACAATCCACAAGCTTTTTATACGATTGAGGATATTGGTTTCGCCAGCAAGAATACCGCCCTGGCCGAAAGGAAAAACACGCTCAGGCGATTTTTCCTGGCACCTCGAAAGTAGTATCCGTATGCGCCGACCATCAGCGTGGATGTTACAGCTGCACATGTATCTCAATGGATGCAGCGGCGATGCGGACATAAAGAGTACCATTGTTTCCACAGAGCATAAAAATTTTCCCATAAAGATGATCTGAAATAAATATAGGTGTATTATGCCTCAAAAAACAACCAAAGGACATGGTTTTGGAACGGCACCGGTATTCCTCGCCGCGATCAGCACGATCCTGGGCGCTATTATGTTCTTGCGTTTTGGTTATGCTGTAGGCCATACCGGCGCCATGGGCACAGTCATCCTTATATTTATTGGACATGCCATCACGATCCCGACAGCGCTCGCCATCGCTGAAATCGCCACGAATCTCAAAGTTGAAGGAGGCGGCGAATATTTTATCATCAGTCGGTCATTTGGTGCGCGTATAGGAGGGGCAATTGGCATCACGCTGTACCTCTCCCAGGCGATCTCGGTGGCATTTTATATGATCGCTTTTTCACAGGCTTTTACGCCGCTGTTCGGGTGGTTCAAAGATGTAACAGGCATTACACCTGATGCACGAATGGTCAGTGCACCCTTTACGATTCTGCTTTTACTGCTTATTTTAAAAAAAGGTGCCAACCTTGGTGTGACGGCGTTATGGATTGTCGTGTCAATACTCGGAATTTCTCTGGCCGCCTTTTTCTTTGGCCATCCGGCTGAGGATGTAAATGGGTTTGAATTTTACCGTCACATCGCAGAGCCGGATAAGTTTTCCAAGGTTTTTGCTATCATCTTTCCCGCATTCACCGGCATGACCGCCGGTGTCGGTTTGTCCGGTGATTTGCGCAATCCCAGAAAATCGATACCGTTGGGCACGTTGAGCGCCACCATAATCGGTATGTTTGTATATATTATTATTGTGCTCAAGCTGTCCGTCAGTGCGTCACCGGAGACTCTGGTGGCGGATCAGCTTATTATGAGCAAAATAGCGGTTTGGGGTCCAATCATTCCGATTGGTTTGGCGGCAGCAACTATATCCTCCGCTATTGGCTCTGTTTTAATTGCACCACGCACCTTGCAGGCACTGTCCGTCGATAACATCTGGCCGGTCAAAAAAATCAACCAGTTCCTTAAAAAATCGAAAGGCGAAAGCAACGAGCCGGTGAATGCCACTTTGGTCACAGCGGTGATTGTTATGGTTTTTGTTCTTTTGGGCGATGTGGATTTTGTCGCGCAAATCATCAGCATGTTTTTTCTCATTACCTATGGCACACTCTGTCTTGTCAGTTTTTTGGAACACTTTGCCGGCAGCCCATCATATCGACCAACCTTTCGCTCCAAGTGGGCTTTGTCTCTTATCGGAGCAGTCGCCTCGTTTTATATGATGTTCCAGATCGAGCCGCTGTATGCGTTTTTGGCACTTGTCGTTATGGTGCTGATTTATTTTGGTTTAAAAAAAGTACGCGAAGACGAAACGGATTTGACAGATGTATTCAAGGGCGTGCTCTTCAAGATCACACGCCAACTGCAAATGCTCATCCAGCGCAATCGCAATGGTTCAACTCAGGATACCTGGCGTCCGGCATTTATTGCTCTTTCATCCAGCACAGCATATCGGATTGCCCATTACGATTTTCTGCGCTGGATTGCCCATTACTATGGCTTTGGTACCTATTTTCATTTCATCAAAGGGCCGCTCACCGAAGACAACGCACAAAACGCGCGGCAATTGCTCAACAAAATCATTCATCAGGGCATGGCAGCCGAGGCCAGTATTTATGCGGATACCATCATCTCGCCGAGTTTCACGACAGCGGTAGCGCAAATTATCCAGGCGCCGGGTATCTTTGGAATGGAAAATAACAGCATTCTGTTCGAGTTTCGCCTGAGTGATAAAGAGGAGCTGATCAATATCATTGATGGTTGTTCATTTTCCGCCACATTGGGCTATTCGATTTGCGTGCTGCGCTCTTCCGAACGACATTTCGGCTATAAAAAATCGCTGCATATATGGCTCACACCGGGTGACTATAGCAACGCCAATCTCATGATTCTGCTTGCATATATTCTCATGGGTACGCCGGACTGGAAAGGCTGCCATATCAGTATTTTTGCAGCATTTAATGAAGAGGATATGACAAAAGAGGTCAATCGATTGAATACTCTGATTGACAAGGGTCGTATCCCCATCTCACGCAAAAATGTACAAAAGATGCCATTCAAAAAAGGCATGAAAGCGTTTGAAGCTCTTGTCAACGGACACTCGCAGGATGCCGATTTGGTGATCACCGGTTTTTCTGTTTCCAAGCTTGCGCAGGATAAAGGTGCGTTTTTTAAAAGCTTTGAAAATATTCCGGATATTCTGTTTGTTCGCGCCGGACAGAGAATTAGCATTGAAGAATAATATTTAAAAGATGAGCAGCAATTATGAAAAGTGTAATAAACTGGATTAAAGATAGTATCATTTTGGATAGCGGACTGGATGCCAAGTTTATCAGCTCTGTGATCACTGTGCTCATTCTGGTTTTTATCAGTCGCATCCTGATGTTTATCCTGACGCGCGGCAAAGACGTGCGAATCCAGTATAATATTCGCAAAACAGTGGCATATACTGCATTTGTTTTTGGCTTTTTTATCATCGGACGCATCTGGTTTCAAGGATTACAATCGCTATCCACTTACCTTGGCCTCCTCTCCGCCGGCCTGGCCATTGCACTTCAGGTGCCAATTGTTAATTTGGCAGGATGGGCGTTTATTCTTTGGCGTAAACCCTTTTCCGTCGGTGACCGCGTACAAATTGGCGAACATCGTGGCGATGTGATCGATCAGCGCATCTTTATGTTTACACTCATGGAGATCGGCAACTGGGTGGATGCCGATCAAAGTACAGGACGCGTTGTGCACATCCCCAATGGCAAGGTGTTTACAGAAATGTTGGCCAATTATAGCCGCGGATTTCAATATCTCTGGCATGAAATCCCGGTGCTGATAACATTTGAAAGCAACTGGCACAAGGCTAAAGAGATCTTGCTCTCCATTGCCCAGCAACACGCGGAAGCGCTCAGTGGCGCTGCTGAGCGCCGGGTACGACAAGCAGCGAAAAAGTTTATGATATTTTATTCCAAACTCACACCAACGGTTTATACAACAGTCAGGGATTGTGGTGTTTTACTCACCATTCGTCTGCTTTGTGAACCGCGCGCACGGCGCGGCACCGAACAAGCCATTTGGGAGCATATTTTGGAAGAATTCGCCAAACATGATGATATTGATTTCGCCTATCCGACGCAGCGCTTTTTCAATAACGTTGTTGAAGGCAAGCCGGCCGCGCGAGCTTGATATTTTTCGGCACATGTCGCGTCAAACGCGCTGAAAACATTAAACGATTCGTTGAACGCTCACAAAAACCTGTCGGCTTTGCTTGCCACCCTGGTCGAAAAAGATAAAATAAATTAGCCCTTTCCCTCATCCCCTTCGTCAGATGTACGAAAAAGAGTTGTTTACCCATCTTAATTATATTGTCAGACAATTTTTTTTAATTGATCTTGCCGGTAAAATGACTAAATTATGCTGATGATGCACACGACTTAAAACGGATATTTTGTTGATATTTAGCGTGCAACGAGGAAAAAATCATGCATGTCAAAACAATGATTGTTAAAGTGACAGCTGAAAGAGCAGTTACAGTATGGACTGGTGATCAAATTGCTCTACCTTGAGGGCGAAAAAGCGCCAGTCGGATTTATCGAATATGTGCCGGGCGAGTTTTGCTCAACGAGGTCGAAAAGGAAGCCAAAGAAAAGCTGGGGATCGATGTGGTGACCAGCGACGGCTCTTTTATGGCCGATCGCTACATATCAACAACCCGGTTCAGCAACATTCTAAAAAAGGAATTAATATAATCGTGATACAATAACATTATTAAAAGATGATAAAGAGCAGTTTAAAAGCCCAACGAAAGGAGTAAAACGATGGGTAAAAAAGGTGTTGAAATTTTAAATGTTGATGTTGAAAAGCTCATTCAAATGCTGAATGAAGCATTATGCGAAGAATGGCTCGCCTACTATCAATATTGGATTGGCGCCCGCATGATGGAAGGTCCGATGCGAAGCGAGATTGAACCGGAACTGCTCGTGCATGCCGATCAGGAGCTCAATCATGCGGTGATGGTGGTGGACAGGATCATCCAGCTTGGCGGCACACCGGTTCTGACGCCTGCCGACTGGATGGGTTTGAGCAAGTGTGAATACGAGGTGCCGTCGGATCCTTATGTAGAAGCTATTTTGAATCAAAACCTGAACGGGGAGCGCTGCGCGATTCAGCGATACAGCGGCATAGCAGATTACACCGCCGGCAAGGATCACACAACACATCAAATCGCCACCACCATTCTGAATGAGGAGCTGGAGCACGAGCAGGACATCGAGGACTGGATTGCCGATATTCAGCGGTTAAAAGATGATATCAAAAAAATTCGGCTGTAAAAATATGATATATTCGTGAATCGAGACACTGTTACTCAAGAATAAAAGTCCACTGTTGCTGGTTTGTAATACAGGATATGCATACTCGGCAATGGATCAGCGATTCACTCACCGACGACTTTTATGCAGTTCACGTGACGATGTGCTTAATCGGCGGCCAGTGTAGCCTGCAGGCTCTGGATAAATTTATCCGGCGGAACAAAACCGATCTCCCGGAGGTCTGAGAGCACCTGACCGGATTTGGACATAAATACCAGTGTCGGCATTCCGGTGACGTCGAATTGATCCATAAAAGCCTGCGTTGCAGCGTCCGGTTGTGTGCAGTCCACTTTGAGCATGGTGAAGGAGCGAGCCAATTCAGTGACCTCTTTATCCGTAAAGGTGACTCGATCTAGCTGTTTGCAGGGAGCACACCAATCCGCGTAAAAATCGATAAAAATCGGTTTTTCTTCTGCCACTAATGTTTCTTTTGTCTGATTGCTAAACTGCACCCAGTTGATCTCTGATTTTTTTGCATGAATACCGCTATTCACCCAATAGAATCCGAGTACGATGAGAATGAAACCGATTATTTTGCGAATTCGGTTAAAGGAGGTGCTATACATGCCATGTTCCAAAAAGCCGAGGAGGAAGCCGGATGTGATGCCGATTATGCCAATGAGAAAGCTGAATTTTCCGACGATACGCTCCATCTGTGGCAGGATAAAATAGAGCGCCACAGCGATCAATATAAAACCAAACACTTTTTTAATCCACAGCATCCAACCCCCGGATTGGGGTAGTTTGCCCAATAGACCGGAGAACGTCGCCAATATGAGATAAGGCAGACCCAGACCGAGTCCCATAACAAAAAAGAGTAGAGTGCCTTTGAAAACCAGGCCCAGCTTGGCAATGAGTCCGACCAGGCCAATGATGATGCCAGCGGCGCAGGGTGCGATGACGATTCCGGCGGTCAACCCCATGACGAATGCGCCAATAACGCCCTCTTTATTTTTACTCACTTTGGTGAGCAGCCACGATGGAACAGTGATCTCAAAGGCACCAAACAAGCTGGCGGCTATCAACAAAATAATTGTACCGATGACGACAACAAACCATGGACTCTGGAAAAGAAATCCCCATTGCTTGCCCGCAAGTCCGGAGATAAGACCAAGCGCCGCAAAAGCCAGGGCAATGCCGAGTTGATAAAAAAGTGCATTAACAAAAGCGAATGCTTTTGATGTATTGCTTCTTCCACCAAAATAGCTCACTGTGATGGGAATGATGGGATACACGCAAGGCGTCAGATTTAAAGCCAAACCAATGACAAAAAACGCCAAAATTGCCGCGATTAATCCTTTTTGTACATACTGCAAGGCGGCACGCTCATCCTGGGTCAATTCTAATTGTTCAGAGACCATTGTTTCCGCCTCACGCTGAGCAAAATAATCAGCGTGTTGTTGTTGAACCTGGGTGCCCGGGGTAACCACTTCCAATGCGAGCTCAAAAGCTTGTTCATCCGGCGGAAAACAAACAGTATCATTACATCCCTGGTAAGAGACGAGACCACTGATCGATTGAGCGGTCAATTCCAAAGCTGGAGATGTGGAGACCGAGACGAGCAAAACAACCTTTCCCTCATAGATGGAGACTTTGCCATCCGAAAAGGCAAAAGACTTGAGTTCCGGCTGAGGGAATTGTACCGGCCCAAAGCTAAGGTTCCGGACCGGATTAAAGGTTACTGTCGTTGGTATGAAAAATTCATTCAACGGCTTGTTGGAATTGATGTGCAAAGTGGGCTTTATGTCTAAAATAATGGCTAATTTGAATTCTTCCCCCTGCACAATTTTATCCTGTGATGCGACGACTTGAACGTCCAATATTTTTTCCGTACCAAACTGCGCAAAAGTTGAAGCGGTCGCCAAAAGCAATATGGATAAGAAAAAGGTAATCTTCATGAAATGCCTTTCCTGTGGAAACTTTGCAATTTTGATGTAAAAGATGCGTAAAAGATTCATCATTTACATGGTTGACTCATCTTTCCATCGGGTAATGCGCCATTTTTTGTCTTCGCAGGACCTGAAATCAAAAATGGCGCTGCCGGAGAGGGTATACTCTTCATTTTTGCCAAAAAGGTTGAGTTGAAGGGTTTTGGATAATTGAATAGAAGCGATCGTTGTATCGACAAAAGTGGTATCCTGATAAATTGTCGAATTCCAGGTCAGCGTGATGGTTTCAAAGGTTTTGAACAGACGTCCGGTTGTTTTGAGATCAACATCTCGGCCCCAGGAGACAAAGCGTCCTGAGCTGCCGATGTTGGGATCAAAATAGACAAAAACAAAAGAGCTGTCCAACAGATCCGCATAAACAAGTGAATCTTTGAAGGTATACGCGTAGACAAAATTCTGCAAAACCTCTTCTGGTGATCGCTGGGGTGTGATAACCAGCGGTGGGCCATGGGAACTATCCAGTTTCGGTGCAAATGGATTAAAACATTTCGCCAGCACAAACAGCAGCGTAACAAGGGAGAGCGGGGCCATTTTTTTCGACAGAGATGTTTTCATTGTTGTATGAAAAAAAAAGCGGTGTTTGGACACCGCTTTATGATCTGAAAAATTTGATTACTTTAGCTTGAAATGCACCGGGATACCCACCCACACTTTTACAGGTTTGTCGCGCTGTTTCGCTGGTTTCCATTTTACTTTGCGAATTGCCGCAACGGCAGCCTCATCACAACCATTGTTACCCAGTGATTTCAGAATTTTGGTGTCGATAACATTGCCACGTTCGTCAATGAGCACATTGACATAGACACGGCCTTCAACACCGGCTTTTCGTGCAATTTCCGGGTAGACCAGGTTGTTCTGAATAGCCTGAAATCCTCCGATCGGTTCGGGTGCCTCATCATACGCCACAAAGATTGGCGTTTCTTCTGCATCTTCTTCTGGCGGTGGTGGTGGAGGTGGCAATTCATCCAGATTAATCTCCGTCATTTCGATGGTCGCGTCTTCCGGAATGTCCTCATCTTCGCTCTCAATCGGGATGGACGGGCGTTGTGGTGCAGGTGGACGTTTTGCCTGTTCCGTTTGCGGGATTTCTTCAACTTCGAATTTGAGATCGATCTTGTCCTGCACTTGCACTTTTCTGTCCGCGCGTTTGAACGCCTGGAACATCCCAACAAGAACCGCGAGGCAGATGACGAGACCCAGCTCGATATTTCTCCGGTATTTCAGTTTCAAGCTGACTTCGGGTTTTTTCCTAAAATCCATCATAATAACACCTCAATCGGCTGCTGTTCTTGTTGAATAGTTAACATTGAGTGCTGTTCCGCCTGCTGCGCGCAGCTCCTCGTGAATATCGGTGACCAATCCCATGTCGACATCTTTATCAACGCGCAAAGAGACCAGCTTCATGGGATGCAGCGGATCAGCGACTTTTGTGTAAATAAGATGACGTATTTGGCTTATTTCGACAATTTTGTCATCCAGTGATACTCTGTTTTGCTTGTCAGCCCATATGGTTGCCACGTCCCGTTTTCCCTGCAGCTTTTCGATTTTTTGGGCATCGGGCAGGATAACGGCGAGTCCCGAAGACTCTTTGAACACAGTGGATACCATAAAAAAGATAATAAGCATAAAGACAATATCCGGCAGCGAAGCCTGCGGAATTTCAGTGCCCACTTTGGACTTCATTTTAAATTTCAAAGCTCAAACTCCTTACATATCTGAGTATAGCTTAAACGAACGTGAATTATGCTTCCGGCTCGGCGATCGATATTCGTTTCGCATTCGCTTGTTTGAGTTGATCAAGCACATCCACATACACCTCGTACTTTGTGCCGCGCATCGTCTTGACCGAAAAAATGATGTTGTCATTTTCCCTGATCATTTGGCGCGCTTTTTCCGCAATCAGGCGAAGCTCAATAGCCTCTTCATCCATCATGACGAGGCCGCTCTCATTAACCAGAATATTCGCAATATTCTGGCTGCGAACTTTTTGTTCTTGTCCTTTTTCCGGCAGAACAAGCTGGAGTCCTTTATCCGTATCGATTGTTGTTGTGACCAGGAAAAAAATCAGGAGCAAAAATGCTATATCAGCCAGCGAGGATGTCGGAATTTCGGCCTTGTTTTTTTTCTTTTTATCTAAAAGCATTTAAAAACTCCTCGATAATTACTTTTTCTCCAGCTCAACCAATGCATCGACCAATTCTGTTGAACTCTCTTCCATATCAATAATGAGACGGTCGATTTGTGCAACAAAAAAGTTGTGGAAGAATTGAATGATCATAGCAACGATAAGACCAAAAGCCGTTGTCAACAGAGCAACCGAGATACCACCGGCGACGATAGATGGGGATATATCGTTCGCGGCTTTAATGGCTTCAAAGGCCTGGATCATACCAACAACCGTACCGGTAAATCCAAGCATCGGCGCTAACGAAATGACCGTTGCCAGCCAAATGAGTCCTCTTTCCAGAAATGCCATTTCAATTGAACCTGCATTGGTGATCGCTTTTTCCACATGCTCCACGCCGCGTTCGGCTCTCATCAGGCCAGCATGAAAAATTGACGCCACCGGCCCTCGCGTGCTGGAACACACTTCAAGAGCCTCCTGAATTCCACCACTCGACAACGCATCCTTCACCTTGGCCAAAAACTTGCGCGTGTTTACTGATGCTCTTGTGAGTGATATCAAACGTTCGATGCTGATCATCACGCCAATAATAAGCAGAGCGAGAATAGGCCACATGAAGGCGCCGCCTTGATTAAAGTAAGAAACCATGATATCCAATCCTCCAATAAATGAAATAACTTGTGTTTTTTATTCTCACTGCAAAAAACTTAGCACATTTTGTTTTAAAAGTCAATATCTTTTTGTTGTCGGCTAAATCACTATTGCACGTTAACTTGTTAGAATATCAAATATTTATTCTTAGCACAGCTCGGAACTCTCCACGTATGGCAAATGTTTTACTCGCTTTTGGATTAAAAAGTTCACCACTAAATGTGCCTTCAATATTCCGATTTGTGACTTTGGTTATCTTTATCGTCCCATTGCTGGATTTCAGCGCCGGTGTGTTCGGTGCTGCCGTAAAAGCCAATATTTCTATCGGCAGAGACTGGTTCACCCACCTGGAAACATCGCTTTCCTTATGGTTCACATTGATGAGCACCTGCGGATATTTGTCGGAATCCAGGTTATAATTGTATAATTGCAGATTATCAAGTTCAAAAACTTCGCCGCGGGGGGTAAACTGTGCTTCAAAAAAAGAATCGTGTAACGGTTTGTCGCCAAGAGTGAAACGAAGCAAACCGCCGTTGGGCTTGCGGTCCGATTGCCGGGGACGGGTGACATCATGCGGCTGCTTTGACAGGTTTTCATCCTTTTCGCACGCCGCTGTCAGTAAAAACAGGGAGCACAGAAAAAAAATCTTTATTCTCATGGATGAATCCTTATATTAGCTATTGCAAAACGATAAAATATACGATATTGTACAGCACGATACAAGAAATTCAATGCGCAATGACAAAAAATTACAAAAAACGTTGACATAAAAAATGTGGGAGGACCCCATGGACGATTATCAATATAGTTGCGTTGATCGATTTCTGAGGTACGTCACATATGACACACAATCTGATCCGGATTCCGAGACGTTCCCGAGCACCGATAAACAAAAAAAATTGGCGGCCGTGCTGGTGGACGAACTCAAAAACCTTGGCCTGGTGGATACTCATATGGATGATAATGGCTATGTATTCGCGACCCTGCCCGGCAACACCGGCACCAAAACACCGACCATTGGTTTGATCGCCCATATGGACACTTCGCCGGATGTGTCCGGCAAGGATGTCAAACCGATCATACACCGTAACTACCGGGGTGGCGATATAAAACTCGGGGAATCGGGAGTGATCATCAAGATGGAGGACACCCCTGATCTACACAACCAGATCGGCCATGATATTATCACCGCCGACGGAACGACGCTCCTGGGTGCTGACAACAAAGCTGGAATCGCTGAAATATTTGATGCAATAAAATATTTCGTGGAAAATCCAAATGTGAAGCATGGAACCATTAAAATCGGCATTACTCCGGATGAGGAAGTGGGCAAAGGCGCGGATTTTTTTGATGTGCAAAAGTTTGCCGCGGATTATGCTTATACAATTGATGGAGAATCGGTCGGCGAGGTTGAAGATGAAACCTTTTGCGCCGATACTGTTGTGCTCGCGATCAATGGCATCAACGTGCATCCGGGTTATGCCAAAGATAAAATGATCAATTCGATCAAAATTGCATCACACATCGTCGAACAATTGCCCAAACACACCTTGTCACCCGAAACGACTAAAGGTCGCGAAGGCTACGTCCATCCACATTCAATCGTCGGCAATGAAGAAAAAACTGTTGTGAAATTTCTCATACGCGATTTTACTGTGGACGGCCTGAAAGAAAAAGAGAATTTTTTGCGAGAAATTTGCCATGATGTTTTGACACATTATCCGAGAGCAAGCTTTGATTTTGAGGTCATCGAATATTATCGCAATATGAAGTACAAGCTGGATGAAGATAATCGCGTTGTCAACTCTGCACTGCAAGCTGTCGAACGCGCTGGCTTGACGCCGAAAAAGCATGCCATTCGGGGTGGCACCGACGGCGCCCGGCTTTCTTATATGGGATTGCTGACGCCAAATATTTTTGCCGGCGGCCACAATTTTCATTCGCGACAGGAATACATCTCGATTCAGGATATGCAAAAAGCAGTCGATGTTATTATCCATCTCATTCAAATCTGGGAAGAACAGAGCAGATAACGTGCTCTTGACATGACGTGCACATTTTCGAATACAAGACAAAAAGGGTCATCAGGCCGGTTTATAAATTGTCAATGCTGGCCATTCTTATCATCTTGGTTTTGGCTTTTACCAGGCCCATTTTGGTGGCAGTGGCAAAATTTCTGGAACTGCCGCGGAGCCATTTATCATGCGATGCCATTATTATTGAAAGCGGTCCGGCGTTTTCCGAATATTTCGTCACCCAGGCATTGGAGGCTTATTATTCCGGCCAGGCAAAAAAAATCATTATGGTTTTACACAGTTATGACCTCAAGCCGACAATTTTCGGCATTCGAAATTATCGAACTTTTGTTGAAAGTGCCTTTGACTCTTTGGGCATCCCCAAACAAAATTATCTGCTCCTTATGCTGGATATTCAAGATCCCTATACCCTCAATTCGGCTATCGCTTTGGCAGATACATTGGCGGATGTTCGTTCCATCCTGGTGTTTAATGATAACTTTCATATACGGCGCAGCACTCTCACCTATCAAAAAATTTTTGCGGCAAAAAATATTGCGGTTTATCCGTACACCTACGAGATCTATTTGAATTCGAGCAATTGGTGGAAATCAGCAAATGGCTGGCGACGCGTTATTGATGAATATATCAAACTGACGTTTTACTGGGTAAAAGGATATATTTAGCGGACATTCAATGAAAATTCTCAATCTTTCTCTGACGACATGGATTTTTATCGGCTTGTTTCTTGGTGTTTTGACAGGGCTCGTTTTTGGCGAGGCCGTCACGCCTTTTGCGGATCCAATGGCGCAACTTTTTTTGCGGCTTTTGCGCATGACAATTATCCCTTTAATTATCACCTCGATTTTATCCGGGGTGTTGTCCATCGGCTCTGGCAAGGGATTGGGGCGACTGGGATTAAAAACATTTGTCTATTACACCGTGTCCTCCCTGTTGGCCATTTTCACTGGCCAGGCGCTGGTCAATTTGTTCAAACCCGGTGTTGGCGCAACGATTTCTCTGGATAAAAATGTGGAACAAGTGGCGGCGGCCGGTCAAAGCATCAGCGATCTTTTGTTGCGCATTGTACCCACGAATATTTTTAATTCTCTCTCTTCCGGAGATGTGCTGTCGATTATTTTCTTTTGTATCTTGTTTGGCTATTTTGTTCTTCGGCTGAAAGAGCCATATCAATCCTCATTGGCAACATTTATCGAAGGGGCGTTCCGGGTGATGATGAAAATGGTGCACTTTGTCATCTGGTTTGCCCCGATAGGCATCTTTGGCATCAATGCCAAAATTGTCGGTACGACCGGCCTTGAGGCGTTCAAGAGTCTTGGATTTTATTTTTTGATTGTGCTGGTGGGGCTGTTTTGGCATGCTTTGGTCAGTTTGCCATTATTATTGCGCTTTGTGGCGCGTATCAATCCTCTCAAACATTACAAGGGAATGATTCCAGCGATCCTCACCGCATTTTCGACAAGTTCTTCCATGGCCGCCTTGCCATTGACTATTGAGTCAGTAACACGACGATCACGCGTTTCGAGCAAAATTGCCAGCTTTACGCTGCCCATTGGAGCGACTGTCAACATGGATGGGACAGCGCTGTATGAATGCGTTGCGACAATTTTTATCGCCCAGCTCTATGGCATCGAGTTGACCGTTTTGCAACAAGCCATAGTCGTATTGACAGCACTGCTGGCATCCATCGGTGCGGCGGCTGTGCCCATGGCTGGTCTGGTGATGCTCACTATTATTCTGAATGCGGTTGGCCTACCACTCGAAGGTGTCGGTTTGATCCTGGCGGTGGATCGCGTTCTGGATATGTTTCGGACGGCGACCAATGTTTTAAGCGACTCGTGCGGCGCCGTCATTATCGCGCGTTCCGAGGGAGAAACCCTGGACCAAATGGGCGAGCCGGCGGATGAAGAAGAGTGAGCAGCAATAGAATCGAGTTGCGGACTAGTCGCTGTGCTGCATTTTTTCCAGCTTGTCTTCCAAGACCTTTATCCTGACCAAAAGCTGTTCTATATAAATGTGTGCCTTTTCCACTTCTTCAACAAGACCGCGACGATGCGCCCCGGCTTCAACGATTTCCAAGCCGTTTTCATCAACCTGACGCCCGGGGAGCGCTCTTAAATGTTTATTTGTCCACATAAAGTTTGCATGTTCTTCAATGGACTCGAGTTCATAGTCTGGTTCAAAAACATAATCGGCATGCAGTTCACTACCCCGCTGATAAATTGCGCCATTGACATCAAGTTTGCCTTGCGGTGTAGGGGTGCCAATACCCACATTGCCATTAGCACCGATACGCATGACTTCTGACCAGGATAATGGAGAACCCGATGGTGCCGCATAAAAAAGGAATCCGGCATTACTGAGCCTTGTAAATGTAGCCGGCGTACCACTATCGTCGGGATACCAGGTTGAGCCATCCCAGCGAGCATTATAAGTAATATCAGTCGACACATTTGAACCACCGATATCACCAAAACGCGCTCTGCCGATTTTTATGACAGTTTGCGGACCACTGTTTAAAAGCTCGAGTTTTTCATTTGTGCTGGTGACACCTATGCCTACTTTGTCTGCCGACGTTGTCAATCGCACCATTCCACCGTCGTCAGACCAGCCACAATTAGCTATAGTGCTACCATTCCAGTAGAGGCTTCCACTCAAATTGTAGAGCTTGTTTGTTTGATGCACCGGAGCAACGCCAATGGAACTGATTTCAATCAAATCGACTTTAGCGGAACTCACAATGGCTTTACCTGTTGTGCCTTCGTCATTAACCTGAAACAGAATGTTGTCTTCATCGTCCTTGACGGTCATCTCTTGCGCATGGACACCGGCATAAAAAAAAGTACATAGAATCACAAAAATCGAAAATTTTTGCATCAGATCACCTCCATATGTTAAGATACACATTGAATGGCGATAGAAAATCATTATGCATGCAAGGTCACGTTCGAAAGATTTTTTCGAATATCACTGCAAATAGGGAAGGGGGATACGCCATTTTTTAAGAACAAACAAGAAAATATCACATCCGCATTGTTGAGGTCGCTATATGTCGCGCCTCATGAATCCATCATCGCAATAATGTAATTCGCCGATTCATACTGAAATCATCTGCCTGCATTCGAAGCACATAGATACCGGAGGTCACCGGCTGGCCGCTGCTATCCAGCCCATCCCAGGTAATGGTGTAATAACCCGGGACTTTATGCTCCACAACCAGGGATTTGATTTTTTGACCACTTATGTTGTACACAGCAATATCGACATAACTTTCATCCGGAATTTGATAGTGGATCTGCGTTGCCGGATTGAATGGGTTCGGATAATTTTGTTTCAGTGTAAACTCTGTTGGCGCCGGTGAACCGCTGGCCACCAGAGTGTTGAAATCAATTTTTATTGCTGGATAAAAACTGCTTTTCCCATCAAGATTGACAGCTTCCAATTTATAATAAAAAGTCGCTGATTCCAGCGGCTGATCCTCATAGTGATAGGTCGCCCCGTCCGTTAAACCGTTCGCTTTCGCCGGTATGAGGCTGCTGTTTATTTTATGATAATCTGTTTCGTCATTTTTACTTCGATGGAGATGAAATCCAGCGTGGTTGATCTCGTTCGCCGTTTGCCACTCGAGCAGCACACCTTCTTGAGCAGGTGACGCTGTGAATGAAACAAGATGAACGGCGATCGGATCTAACGCGGAATCATCTGTATCCGAGGCATAAACCGGATCATATTTAGTCGTATTATCCGAAAGATATTGTTGTCCCAGCATGGTCGGTTGTGCCGGCAAATCGGGATTGCTAAAGCTGAGACCGGCATGTGCCGAGGTGTTGGCAATGGTTAATTTTATATTCAGCATCGGTTGTGGTGATTCAGGTAAAGTGGTCAATTGATTTGCTGATCCTGGGGAATTATCGTATAGATAACCGATGGTTATGGCAACGCATCCTTCGCTATTATCAAGAATATTGACGATTTCATAAAGTTCAAATCCTGATCCTTCAACAAGCTCTCCATCAAGAATGCCAGTTTTTGTGACTTCAATGTTACCGTTGGTGAGGACATTGGTGCCAAAGCCAGCGGTACTATAATTCAAATACACGAGCGCATCGCCGAGTCTGGTGTCGCCACTCTCCCCCTGAACCATAATGTCAAACTCGTAAAACGTGCCGCTATTCGTTTGATTGCCAAAGGTAAATTCTATGCTTTCCGCATGCGTCATTGTTAACATCGTGAAAAATAAAAGTATCATCTTTTTAAACATACTCTTTCTCTCCCGATTATCAAGGAACCTGGGTTCCCCGTCCCACATTTTGTTTCCAGAAATCATTCTTGTCATCGTTTTGTACCTGGCCGTTCAAATTAAAATCGGCGCTCAAATACCCGGAAGAGCCAACCAGGCTTTTCCAATAGTCGTTTTTATCATCATTTTGCACCTGGCCATTGCCATTGGCATCGCCGGTATACAAACCGTAAATTCCGGTCTCTAACAATTTGGCATCGCCACCATAATAGGAGCTGAGAGCAGTGGTAAAGTTGGCTACGCCAGCCGTGCTTTCTGACAGGATAATCGGTGCCGCGCTCATCACCGATAAATGATTACGATGTGAAATCACCACATAATAACTGCCATCGAGCGCGTCCGGCAGGCTCAAATCAGTCACTGCACCATCCCAATCGACAATAGCGCCATTGTTGCGAAGCAGGAAAGATCGTTGGGTAACCGGCGCTCCATCGGGTGTAGTGCGAAGTTCAACCATAATCCAGTCGCAGATATCCGTCGGTATACTGTGCAGGATTCGACCATCCGCATGCGTGGATGTCAGCGGGAGCATATCCCCGTCACTGAGACTTGTTCGCATCAGACCACTTCCTTCGTAGGCACCTTGCAGAAAAACATTCCCATTGAGAAGCACGTGATCGCGTTCAAAGAGCGCAAAGTCACCAAAATGATTGGTGCGGAACGTCACCTTGTTCGATGCCGCATCCACTGTGCCCCCTTCGTATTGCCAGGTTGAACCGTTCCACCGGTGCACCTGCAGTTTTGACTCATCAAGAGTACTGACATCGTTATCATTATAGAAAAACGAGATATCTGTGATAAACCCGGTGATCTCATTAGCGCCGGAAATATTCCATACGCAGTTGATATAGTTATCGTTAATCGGATTTGTCAGGCATCCATTTGTTTGTTGGACTGTGACATCGCCGCTGCCTGTCAATGCGGTAAAAGTCATTGAAAGTGTGCGGCCATCACCAAACTCGTTAAAATTGCAGGTAGAGGGGGCTGTGATATTTTCAGCATCAATAATAAAGGGACATGATCCCTTTTCCGACAGGTTCAGCGTTCCATACAGAACCGGTACCATCCAGGCATCCTGCCACACGGTTGATGACACTGTGCCCGGCCACGATGCGGTGAATGTTGAATCCGGCATATCAAGGGAATAGGCATAAATCCCGATTCTTTCTCCCGGAGTGACGTTGATGATGCTGTTCGTCAAATCAATGCGCATCTCATATTGAACATGACCGGCCGTTGTTGCCGCAGCAGCGGTGATTCCGGAAGCAGCCATCGGATCAGCCCAGCGCATGCTGTGCGGCCAATAACCAGCGAGTCCACGGAACAGCGGGTTGAGTGCGCTGCCATCCCAGGAAAGCCAGAGTGTGCCTTCCTCTGTCAAACTGGAACCTGGCCAGCTAAAATTGAAATTTTCATCAAAATTCAAACCCATTTGATCATCTGTAGTGAGCAGCGCATTTCCGGGATCATCGAGCGCAAGATACAGATAGGTGTCATCATTAAATGTGTAGAGGGTGGTCGTGTTGGGCGCCCCTGGCGCTGTGATCGTGAACGATGAGGCATTGCTCCACTCGTCTGTTTCAACAAGACCATCAATTGACGGCCTGATAAATTTCCAGGGTGCGGTAATACTATTTTGCGCTGATGGTTGCGCTGATGTTTTTATCGAAGCCTCTCCTTCCTGGCCATCGTAGACAGCTTTGATAAAATAATAGTAGGTGAATCCGTTGAGCGCAGTTTCGTCGCGATAATAAGGTCGATCGACATTGGCAGCGATTTGCGTAGTGCTGCCGTTTTCGCTGGTGCTGCGATAGATATTATATGCATCCGCCTGGTAGCCTACTGAGGCGATTTTCGCCATATTGGCAAAGTGCTCTTCGTTTGTACGTGTTCGTCCTGCTTTGACGATCGGTTTTCGGACGGGCATCGAAGCCAAAGAAGCAGTGAGTGATGGTATTAGCGACTGATTCTGCGCCATAACCGTTTGTCCTGGCGGGGCTTCCCAAACGAGCGGCACCGCGTTATTGTAGTTACTGAATGCCTGAACATTCAGCGGCGCCGGTTTACCGCCGGGGCAGCCGTTGTCAAAGTAATCTAAAAATTGATTCATCAGATTCGTTTTTGTATCGTCGCCATCGGCCAAACCACCGAACTCAAAGGAGAGACCGATTGTCCGATAGCTGTCTTCGTATGCAATACCGCAGGCGTAAGCGGGCGATGTATTGGTGAACATCACAGTGGCGCCTTCCAGTGGTGCGAGGCGGTCAATATGTTGTTGGCTACCGCTATAGGAAAAGTTCAAATCGACAAAACAGGATGCGCCCATGAGAGTACCAAGATCAGCTTCGCCATCCGCTTCTCCATATAAATTAAACCATCCGTGCAAATCCGTGGGGAAATCCCAGGCCCAGGTGTCACCGCCTTCCATATAAATGTTACCGCTGTTTTGCAGATAGCTGATCAGCGCATTGATATCGTTGCCGTTGCTTGTTTGGCTGAGGACATAATTGTTTGGATAGACACCCAAACAAATGAACAGGATGCTGTAATTCGACAATGTATAGCCGCTCAACGTTGTCGTTTTCACTGATGTTTTAGAGTTCGCTATCAATGCGCTCTGAATGGAGCCAGCGCTGCCCGCAGCATATCCCCCTGGATACCAGATGAGCGCATCCTCAGCGTCCAGCAGTGATGCGAAAACCAGGAACATAACCAGCATCATGATTTTAATCTTTGGAAACATTCACCTTCCTTATCCATTTGAGTAAACGACAGAACCGAAACAGGAATGCGTTTTGATAAATTCCTCACTATTATGTGCTGGATGGAGTGTGCAAAGAAAGTGCCTGAGAAATATGCGAGAATAACCAAAGATGCTGCTGAATAACATTACGGCACGTGCGTCCCTTTGCCGACATTTAACTTCCAAAAATCGTTTTTGTCATCATTTTGTACTTGACCGTTGACGCTAAAGTCCGCGCTGTGATAACCGGCTAATCCTGTTTGATTTCGCCAGAAATCATTTTTATCGCTATTTTGCACCTGGCCATTGCCATCGGCGTCGCCGGCATAAAGACCATAGCGCACCGGATCCGCGTCCAGCAGGGTAGCATCAGCATTATAATATTGACTTTTTGCGATGGTAAAATCATACAGCGTGGCCGAGTTGCTCGTCAAGGCTATTGGCGCTGCACTTGCAGCGGCAAGATGATTACGATGTCTCACTATGAGGTGATAGTCGCCCGGCGCCGCGCTGAGGCCAATGATTTCACTCTGCCCATCCAGTTCGAGCAGACGACCATCCTTGTGAAGGAAAACACTGCGTGCAGCGAGGCTCTCCCCAGCAATTATGGATCGTAGCTCGAGGAGTACCCAGTCGACGATGTCATCGGGAATGGAGGAAACACGTCGGGGATCCTGGGCAAATGGCGAAATCGTCGGGATGTCACCGGCAAGATTCAAGGTTGTATTCATTTCATTTGTGTCCGGATCGTATGGTCCCTCAAGCATAATTTTGCATTTTGCTTGCACACCTTTCACCCACACCGAATAATCGCGCGCCGGCAACTTGAATGTCGCCGCATTACCACTCATTGTAGTCGATCCTGTACCGGACCGACCGAGGACATCGACCAGAATATCTCCGGACGACAGTGATGCCATGTTCACGCCATGCGTGACGTTCAAGGGCTCGCCGGCAAAGTTGATGCCGACAAACACATCGCGTGCCAAAGGCGTATTCATCAATTGGTAGAGTATGGTGGTGTGGTCGTAACCGGAGGAAAACGATTGTGCATACGGGCTGCCGGATCGGCTCAGATAATCACGCGAAAATGCGCCATAGATGTACTTTTTATGCACTGCCAGCAGCGAGTCAATGCGCGTCTGCAAGCCGCCGTTGATGTAATCTTTGTAAAAGACACATGGCAAGCCAATTTGATTATTCGTCAGGATATAAGCATAAGGCAAAATCGGATCATTCTCAACATACTGGCCTGGATCGCGAAAATCGTGATTGCCAACAAAGGTGATTGCATCAAAGCCGCTGGCACCGGCGGCATCGACGAGTCCGGAGGTGAAAATCGTGCGTACGTCATTGCCAAAGGTGTCGCAGGCATTCTTCAGTGCGTCCCGCAGGGCAAAATCAAAGACACGCGGCTGGATGGCGGCTTTGGTGTCCGCGTCCATATTGGCTTTGACATTATCCAGCCATGATTTAAGTGCAAAGGCGTTGCCGTCGTAAAATTCGCCGACGACCAGCGTCGGATCCATACTGTTATCATGCAGGTTATCCAAAAGATCACCGACAAACTCGTAGGAAAAGTGTTTCACCGCATCCATACGCAAGCCGCGGATACCAACGTCCGTCCACAGCCAAGACGTCCAGGCCCACAGCACATCTTTGGTCGTCTGGACATACTGATCATAATCATAAAAAAACCACATCCAGTCCCAATCGCCGGCCAATTGTGTTGGATTGCCGTTGGGTTTGAAATTCATATAATTCATGCCGCCGAGGCCACTCGGCATTTTAGTGAAATCGGTGAATGTTTGATATTCAATGCTTCCTTGAATATTACTGCTGTTGTACCAGAGCTCATACACATAGTGATCGGAATAGTCGCCGTTCAAATTCATCAAGCTGATGAAAAGCGTGTCAGTAGTCTCAAAATCGCCGGCATTTAAAGTCAGCGCAAATTCGTCAATCTTGCATCCCATGGCATCGATATTCGCTAACATGTTGCGCCCCAGCGTGATCGTATTATTCGGTTCACCACAGCCACCGCCGCCGTTAGGTTCGGATTCGCTGACATCCGGCACATTCTGCCAGCCGACGGCGTTTGTCCACATGTACGCTTTGTAGGCCTTGTTGTAAAATTTGTCATGTTCGGAAGCGGATTTTATTTTAAAGTAATAGGTGCCGGTTCCCCGTCCGGTTGATCCGCCGATCGGGAGGATACAACGAAACCGGTCCGACGGATAGGCATTGTCTCCATTCTGACATTTCGTCCAATTATAATTTTCGATCCATCCTTCTACTGCCGTGTTTTTCTCCGGTCGGCCGCCGTCGCGATGGTTGTAGACCACGTCGGCGACAGCTTTGATACCGTGTGTCGCACATGCTGCGACAACATTGTCCACATCGGTTCTGGTACCAAAGCGTGTAGCACCACCGCCGTACTCTTCTCCCAGATCATATAAATCCTGTGGATCGTACCCATTGCTGCTGCTGCCGAAGCTGGCGCGCGACAGCGGCGGAAGCCAAACATGGGTGAACCCGGCCTGGGCCAGAGACTGCGCTCGAGCTTCCAGTGTATCTGCCCACAAGTGGCCATCTTCTGTGCCTGGATAGTTCCAGTACCATCCTTGCAGTAAAAAATCTTGACAAAGTATTTGATTTGTCAACATTGTGAAGGAAAAAACAAGTAACCACAAGATCATGACATTTTTCATATCCACACCTTTATGCCGGGCATTGTTTTTAGAAGGAAAACTTTCGTTTTTTGATTTCATTGTTATACGCTTGAATGACGTCCTCCTGTGTGACCAAGCCAAGGATTTTGCGCTCATCGCGATAGTCAACCACCGGAATTTGACTGTAATTATATTTTATAAATTTTTTCAAGGCACTTTTCAGATTCTCCGCCGGCGTCACGGTCACGGGAGGCGTCATGAGGTCCTGGGCGATGAACAGTTCATCAACGTGTCCATCAAACAAAAGACTTTTTGCATTGCGCAAGGAAATGATGCCCACGATAAAATCGCTTTTGTCAAGGACCGGAATAAAGTTTTCCGATCGTTCAGAAAACAGCATTTGCACTTTTGACAGGGGCGTATTTTGACGCACCGTCGGAATGTTATCAATGGGATGAAATGCGTGTTCGACGATCATGCTGTCCAGGACGTCCACCGTAAAGTCACCCAGGTGTGCCGGAGAGTCTGCGATACGATTCACCTGTTTTTCGTACAGTGTTGTGCGGGATGTTGCCAGGTAAGCCGTGGAGGAGCTGAGCATCATCGGGACAAGCAGGTAATAGCCGCCAGTCATTTCACTCACCATGATCATTGAAGAGATTGGCACATTTGCCGCACCGGCGAAAAAGGCGCCCATACCTACAAGGACAAAAGCTGTCGGATTGCTGATGAGGTCGGGAAAAAACATGGCGCAGGTCTGGCCAAAGACACCGCCCAGCATACCGCCAATGAACAGAGAAGGGGCAAATACACCTCCACTGCCGCCGGAGCTGATCGTAAATGACGTGGTGAGTATTTTTAAAAACATGGCAATCATCATAAAATGGATGGTTAACTCGCCGTTCATTGCCTGCTGCAAATAACCGTAACCGGAGGCGAGGACAAAGGGTGCGGCTGCTCCGATGATTCCGACGAAGAGTCCTCCAATGGCCGGTTTGAGTTGAGGTGGAAGAGCGATACGATGAAACAGGCGATCACGTAATCCATAAAATATTTTAATATAGAAAACGCCGATGCCAGCGCATAGCACACCAAAAACGCCATAAAAGACTAATTCGACCGGATTGCTAAAAGTATACAGTGGTGTTTTGAATAAATGTCCCCAGCCAAATCGGGAGGCAAAAATCGAATAAGCGACGATGGCCGAGATGAGAGCTGGCACAAGGGCACGTTCTTCGAAATCGCGCTTGTACAACACCTCGACGACAAACAAGGCGCCCCCGAGCGGTGATCTAAAGATCGCACCGATGCCACCCGCGGCGCCGGCCAACAGCAGAAATCGCCGTTCCTCATCCGATAATTTAAAAACATTGGCGATATAAGAGCCAAAACCCGCGCCAATTTGGGCGATGGGCCCCTCGCGGCCGGCGCTTCCGCCGGTACCGATGGTGATGATCGAGGCAATGGCTTTTATAATTGGAACACGTTTCCGAATGAGTCCGCGTTTGTGGTGGAATGCCTCAATCATCGCATCCGTACCGTGTCCTTCAGCTTCAGGTGCCCAGGTAAAAACCAAAAAACCCGAGATCAATCCCCCAAGAGCCGGAGCGATAAGCAGAATCCACCAGCGAATTGGCCCACCTGCTGCAGTATGACCGCTCATTTCACCCATCGGTTCCGGAGCAAAATAATTTGCCCCTAATTGCAGAACAACATGGCTGAGCTGGCCCAGCGCTTCAAAAAATAAAATGGCACCCACACCGGATACAATACCGACAATAACGCTGATGAGAAATAATCGTCCAGTCGCGTGATTTATGTATTTTTTAACGAGTCGTTGAAAATGAGAGGATAAATTCATACCTTTAGCCTGATCCCACACGTGTTTGTGTTGGGATATGTGTCACTTTAAGATTCAGCTTCCGCCAATAGTGTTCGAACCTCACTCGGTGATTTCGCCTTGAGCAATTTATCTCTTGTTTTATCGTTTTTGAGTATTTTGGACAATTTTGCCAATACAGACAAATATTCCCCAACAGTTTTAAGAGGAGTACCCAGGAGAAAAAGCAGATTAACCGTTTGGCCATCCGCAGCGTCAAAGTCTATACCGTTTTTTAAGCGAACCATGGCGATGGTGATGTTTTCGATATGTTGCGTGCGAGCATGTGGCAATGCCATACCCCTGCCAATCGCTGTACTCCCCAGGCTCTCGCGCTCGAAAACGGCTTCTAAAAACTTGCCAGCATTGGAAATGGCGCCGCTCTCCTTCATTTTGTTCACAGTTTTTGTGATCGCTTCTTTTTTGCTGAGAGCATCCATGTCCAAAAGAATAAGACTATCTCGCATATAGTCGACAACTCGCACCGTTTACTCCTTATCAAACCAGCGGCAAATTTACGGATTGATCGACTAAAAGTCAATATCATTTGCTGGGAACCAGCGAAACAATTATTGCAAAGCTCCTTTTACCTTGAACACCCAGGCATAATCACATGGATTTGTCGCCGGTGTGATGGCAGGCGGTTCGATAGTAAGGTATCCACCCTCTGTTGACGAATCAATTGGACCGTCAAAGCCGAGCATCGTTACGATACCTTTTGATATCCCGTCAACCTTCACTGGTTTGGTCGGATATGCTGTGCACAGGACATACAAATCTTTTCCCTTGGTGGTGAAATAGACTTTTGTCTCGGGTGTCACTTTTGGCATACGATCCCATTTGCGAGTGCCGTAAATAGCCTCGCCGTTGATCTTCAACCAGTTGCCCATATCTGCAAGTCGTTGTTGCATAATCACCGGGATTCTGCCATCCGCTGTTGGTCCGACATTCAGCAGCAGGTTGCCACCGCGCGCGACTTTATTGATGAGTATGTGAACCAGCTCCTCGGAGGACGAGTAATTTTCCAGGTATTCATTGCGATTATAGCCAAATGACGTCCCGATACCTCGGCACTCTTCCCAGTAATGTTCGATCTCCATACTGCTGGCATCGCCTTCGTGAACAAGATCATATTCAGTCGTCCAGATGCCGCCGTGATGGCCGCGGGTTTCTTTGCCCCATCGGTCGTTCGTCACAACTTTATCTTTAACCGGAGATTCATTGTAAAGCCACGCCAAAAACTCGGTGGCGCGCCATACCTCGCTGGGGTGATCCCACTCACCATCTGTCCACACAATATCCGGCTCGTAACGATTGACCAGATCATGCATTTGCGGCAGCATGTGTTGATCAACATATTTGTCAACATCGGAGCGGTACAGCGGATTGAACCACTCATACAGCGAATAGTAATAACCCATATTTAAGCCGGCGTTGCGCACCGCCGTGATCAGGTCGCCAGCCAGGTCACGATGCGGACCGACATCCACGGCATTCCAGTTCCAACTCTGTTCGCTTGGCCACAAACAAAAGCCCTCATGATGTTTCGACGTCAACACAACGTATTTCGCGCCAGCTTGTTTGAAAATCCGTGCCCACTCTGTCGGCTCAAACATTTCGCAATTAAAACCACTGACAAAATCCTGGTAAGCGGCTTTGTCACCATAAAAATCACGATGAATTTTGTTAAATTGCGCATAGCTCTCGCGCGTTGGCGTTTTCAGACTCCACCAGTACCATTCAGCATATTTTTCGTATACGCCGACACCCCTGGTCGGTCCCCAGGCTGGTACAGAGTAGAGCCCCCAGTGAATAAAAATGCCAAATTTCGCGTCCTGGAACCACTCGGGGATTGGGCGGCTATCGAGTGATTCCCAGTTGGGACTAAAATTTTGCGAAAACAGGGGATTTGCCATGAACACGACTCCCAAGATAAGACAACATAGCGGTTTCATATCCTCTCCTGATAAATTATGATTCAAATTGACCAAAGATAATAAATATTTTGAGATGTGAAAGAAAAAGTTGATGTTTTAAAATTGTGACGGGAAAATTTATATTGCGCCAAAAAGTGCAGGGATTAACGCCAATTAAAATCAAAAAAACTGAGCCCCACATAAAAACTCATGAATAACTGCTTTCGAGGATCTCCCAACATTGATTCCCCCGGTAATCCGAGGTAACTCAATTTTGTGCCAATATTCATGCGCATTGTTCCCACTGGCACTAACACCCCGGCTTCCGGCGCCAAACCCCAACGCCACTTTCGGTCTTCCTTGACGACAATGCCCATTTCGGCACGCTGCCAACCATAATATCCACCACAATTGAGCCCGAGATAAGGCTCGATGCCATTTGACAGGTTAAAGTAGTAGTGCGAATTGAGCATCAATGGAAGTGTGTTGAGGAACCGATATTGTGTACTCCCGAAAAAACCATTTTCAAGCGAAGCGGTTTCACTCGTTTTCCAATAAAAAACCTGATGGCCAAATGAAGCGCCAAGGGAGATGTGGGGTGAGATTAATTTGCGTGCATCAAGGCCAAAACCGAGCAAGCTTGTGTTCTTGATAAAAGGTTGCATTTGTTGGCCCGGTACAGCGACATTATAATTTACCGTCACCATCCAACCTTTTGATTGAACAGAAACAGAGAAAAGAAAGATTAGCAGCACTGTTTTTATTGCCTTCATCAGAATTCTCCCTTTCATCAGAGATAGGGTGCATGCTTGTGTTGCCTTGAAGCTTGATTCGGTGCTTGTACTCGACCATCGTATATCAATATTTATGCCATGGATGAAATATCATTGACGCACGCCTGCTGTGAATCCGTTAATTATAACAAAATGAGCAAAAATAATATTCTAAATGACTGTTTTTTTGTTATCAGCATTAAATGGAAAACGACGGTTGAATGATTATGCTGGCGGTTTTTCTCTTAATGAATGGGATTTCGGATGTGTAAATGTGAACTACAATAATTGTACTCGTCTGGTACGATGCCACACTTGTGTCGCAGCGATGAGACAATTTTATGGCATTGATGCCCTGTACACCTGATGAAAAAAAAGCTTGCTATTTTCCAAAAGGTTTATAGCTTTTATATGTTTTTAACATATAGATGAACTTTTAAAAATTACTTGAATGCCTGAGAGACAAAGCCATCATAACTGCTCCTGTAACCGTGAGCGTCGACAACGATGGGTGGAGCCATCGATTTTATATACCTTATGGAATGGCCCCAAGCATGGTTATGAAATTATGTCTGCTCTGCCTGAACTTGGATTTGTGCAGGGCACTGCCGATCCCGGTGCGATCTACAGAACATTACGCGCTATGGAGGAACATAATTTTGTGAAATCGGAATGGGATACCTCTGGCAGTGGTCCGGCAAAACGAACATATACACTCACAGAAGAAGGACGAGAACATATGTCTTGCTGGCTCGATGCCTTGAAACAACGACGGGATGCTCTGGATAGCTTTATAAGGCGAGTTGAAAAGATTACTCTATAGGAAAGAGGAAAAAATGAAAGTGGCAATCAGCTGCAAAGCAAAATCTTTGGCTGCGGAGGTCGATGCCCGTTTCGGCCGCGCAGCATATTTTTGTATTTATGATGTGGAAACTGACAACTACTCATTTGTTGATAATCAGCTATCGTCAAATTCACCTTCAGGTGCTGGCGTACAGGCAGCACAAGCGATTGTTGACAGCGGTGTTTCCGCGGTTTTGACCGGGCATTGCGGTCCCAAAGCCTTTCGGGCACTTGTTGCAGCCGGGATCAAAGTATATGCAGATGTGGCCGGAACCGTGCAGGAGGCGGTTTCGGCCCTACGCAACAATGAGTTGGCGCCTGCAACAATCGCAAATGCAGACGGACATTGGGAGTGAAAAGAAACGATGCCCGGTACTAACATTAAAAAGTCATAAGAGGAGAATCCCATGCCAGGTGGAGACGGAACTGGTCCTACGGGCGGAAGTTCGGATGGGCGACGAGGTCAAGGCCGCGGATTTGGCGGGCCGACAGGACACTGCATCTGCCCTCAATGCGGTCATGTTCAGGCGCATTTACGCGGTACACCCTGTTCACAATTAGCATGTCCAAAATGCGGCGCTATGATGACGCGCCAACAGGATACATCTCGAACCTGATTGATAATGGAGTGAAATTGGTAGCAAAACGTGAACATGTCATGGGCAGCGGTGGCTTTTGCATCTGTCCCAAATGTGGTTACAAAAAACCGCACGAACGCGGCGTCCCCTGCCAGGAAGAACGCTGTCCAAAGTGCCAGGTGCGATTATTTCGCGAGGGCTCGGCGCATCATCAGATGGTTATCGACAAATCAAAATCCCGACAAGAAGAGTGAACATGTCTCGTAAGAGCAGAACAGTCAGCAGATCCCAACTCAACTTTATTATTGATATCATCATGCTGGTGGTCATGATGCTCACTGCTGGCATAGGCCTTTTGATCAAATACGTTCTTTTGCCTGGTTTCAAACGCAATCTGGAGTATGGTCGTGATGTTGATCTCAGCTTTTGGGGATTCGATCGGCATCAGTGGGGTACGATACATCTGATCGTCAGCTTGGTTCTGGTGTTTCTCGTGCTGCTGCACATTATCTTGCATTGGAAACAAATCAAAAGATTGTATTGTATACTCGTGCATGATCGTCAAACCCGTATTTTGGGAGCGATCGGCCTTTTGGTACTCTGTCTGGTTTTGGCAATCGGTCCTTTGTATGTCAAACCCCGAATAACTTCAATGACGGCGCATAATATAGGTCGAATGCAGCACTCGATAAACGAAAGCCAAATGAGCGGTGACCACGCGAGCCAATCTCCTGAGGATGCAGGTGCAAGACACGGGGATCATGAACACACCTCGCTATCGGAAGAAATACCGATATACGGTTACATGACGCTCGAGCAAGTCGCTGAAAAGTACAATGTATCGGCTTCGAACCTGGCGATTCATCTTGGTGTCCCCGTCACCGAAACGGGCAGAAAGCTGGGACGGTTACGTCGAGAGTACAATTTTCAGATGAGTGCTGTCAGGGCATACTTGCAGAAAAACATAAAGCCAGGCGAGTAGTGCCGTGCAGGCGTAGCCTTTGGCCGCAACCAATCTACGACAGAACGTGGTGTGGAATGCACCTTTCATAAAATATAAACCGCAGAGATACGCCGAGAAAAACAGAGTTTAATGCACCTCGGCGCTTCTTTGCGATCTCGGCGGTTTACTGAAATTTTCGCAATGTTAGAGTATTCATGTCAACACTTTTGCCCAAAAAACACGATGTTGCAGATTTTTAGTACAGCGCGGCTGCAGCCCGAAACCAAATGAGCACGATATGTCCCCATTTCCCTTCGGCATGGATATGTCGAACGATCAGAGAAGAGACGATGACATATGACGATAACGATAGCCAGTGGCAAAGGCGGCACAGGTAAAACAACAATCGCGACGAATTTGGCTGTTGCACTTGCGACAGAAAAAGTGCAATTCCTTGACTGCGATGTTGAGGCGCCCAACAGCCATATTTTCCTGCGACCAGCAATAAGCAAAACCGAACCGGTTCAGATTTTGGTTCCCCAGGTTGATGACCAAAAATGCACCTTATGCGGTCGGTGCGCCGAGGTGTGCGAATATCATGCAATTGGTCTGTTCGGCAAACGGGTACTTGTATTTCCCGATTTGTGTCATGCCTGCGGTGGATGTTCAATTGCCTGTCCTGAAAATGCCATCACCGAGGTACCGCATGATGTTGGTCTGTTGCAGACTGGACAGTCGAACGGCATCCATTTTTTCGCCGGCCAACTCAATATTGGCGAGGCGAAAGCAACACCGGTCATCAATGCTGTGAAAAGGCATATTCGTTCGAACTGGCTAAATATCATCGATGCGCCACCGGGAACATCATGTCCTGTGGTCGAGACAGTGCGCCATTCGGACTATGTTCTCCTCGTCACTGAGCCGACGCCTTTTGGCCTCCACGATCTTGAATTGGCGGTTGCGGTGATGCGAAAAGTAGAGGTGCCATGCGGTGTGGTTCTCAACCGCGCGGATATCGGGGATGAGGGGGTGGAGAATTTTTGTCATGAGAAAAACATTGATATACTATTGCGAATACCTCATCGGCGCGATATCGCTGAAGCCTATGCCACTGGCCGTTTGCTCATCGAGATGTTACCGGACTATCGCGCTATATTCCGGCAGCTCTATTCTGATATTGAGGGGCAGCTATGAAAGAGCTGGTCGTAATCAGCGGCAAAGGTGGTACCGGCAAAACCAGTGTGCTTGCAGCCATGGCATCGATGGCGACGAATGCTGTTGTTGTCGATTGTGATGTTGATGCAGCTAATCTACACGTGCTGCTCAATCCGCAGATTCAGCGCCGGTTTGATTTTTATGGGGGCAAAATCGCCACAATTGTCAAAAACCGATGTACCTCCTGTGGAATTTGTCGTGATCTGTGCCGATTTGATGCTATTACTCCTGATTACCAGGTCGATGCGATCGCCTGCGAGGGCTGCGGTGTGTGCGTGTGGAATTGCCCTGAAAATGCGATTGAATTTAAGGAACATAAAAACGGCGAATGGTATATCTCGCAGACGCGTTTTGGTGACATGGTGCATGCAAAACTTGGCATCGCCGAAGAGAACTCTGGCAAGCTGGTGACTATGGTTCGAAATGAAGCCCAAAAGCTGGCGCAGAAATACGAACGAGATCTTTTGCTCGTCGATGGTCCTCCAGGTATCGGATGCCCCGTTATTGCGGCGATCACTGGCGCGGATGCGGTGCTTATTGTTGTCGAACCGACACGTTCTGCCATGCACGATATGGAACGAGTTATTCAACTGGCTCGACATTTTCACATCCCGGTGAGCATCGTGATTAACAAATATGATTTACAAATGGATCTGACCACAAAAATCAGGGCGCTCTGCCAACGCGAAAAACTTGATGTTGTGGGTGAGATTCCTTATGACCTCGATTTAGTCCGCGCCCAAATGAACGGTAAGACGATTGTCGAGTACACGGATGGCAATTTACGAACATGTTTCGTTGAACTCTGGAACACTGTTCAGCGCCATGTTCTGAATCGATTGATTGTAAAGTCGTCTGATCACCGGCGCGAATGTGTTTGATCAGCAGGAGGTAGATGATGAAAAACCGACACTGTTGGATGATCTTTCTTTTTCTTGCTTTTACTTTGTTCGAGTATTCTGTTTTCGCACAATATTCCCGCGACGCCTGGCAGCAACCCGAAAAAATTATGGATGTTGTTGAAATTAAACCGGGAATGGTCATTGGCGAGGCCGGCGCGGGCAGGGGATATTTTACTTTTTACTTGTCCGAACGCGTGGGATCGACCGGCAAGGTGTACGCCAACGATATTGATAAAGCGGCATTGAGAAGTATTGAGCGACGTTGTGAAAGGGACAGCATCACCAACATTACGACGATTCTGGGAAAAGAAGCTGATCCTTTGTTCCCGGCTGGTGAGCTGGACATGGTCATCATGATGCGTGCGTTTCATCATTTTTCCGATCCCGTTACCTGGATGAAAAATGTGCAATCCAGTATGAAATCCGGCGCGCCTTTGATTATCATTGATCAGGATCCGGATAAAGCTGGCGAGGGCTGGAACCATTTTATGACAAAAGCTCAAGTCCTGGCCAGTATGCAGAAAACCGATTTTGTATTGGATCGAATCGAGACTTTTTTGGAACGGGATAATATCTACATCTTTGTACAAAAAGATCAGGAAAATTAGCCCTCTGTTTCCATGAGTTGCATGTGCAAGCGCTTCAGTTATAGGTGATCAAGAACTTGGTGTTTTGGCGATGATCCGAGATCGTTCACAAGTGCTGGCATTGTATATCGCCTGATCGGATGCCAGAATCTTGTAGACCTCAAAAGTTTATCTTGCAGCACATCCATAAGATATTGCCACAACGACCACTTGCCTGTTGACATCCACGGCTATTCCTCGTATTTTATGTGGTGTAAATGTTATCAAAAACAGGATTATCAATATGAAATGGATACTGCTCTCTCTTTTGTTGTCGAGCCCGCTGTTGTCCGACATCATCCCGCCGGAGCGTCGAATAAACTGGTCGCCCGGCATTCCCGGCGATTTCCCGGACAAGACTTTTGTCGTGAATGTTCTGGATTACAGTGCGACAGGTGATGGTCAGACGGATGATTCGAATGCTTTTATCAACGCCATAAGAGCTATCCCGGCATCGGGTGGGTTGCTGGTCGTGCCAGGCGGCACCTATGTGCTCAAAAAGACCTTGTCGGTGAACAAAGGCGTGCTGTTTAAGGGAGAAGGCCATGACAAAACACGCCTGCTTTTTGATCTGAGCGGCAGAAGCGACAATTGTATCGATATTGTCAAATACGAACGGGGCGATTGGGTGGATGCCCTGGAAGGTTATGAAAAAGGATCAAACACGGTTTTTGTGCGACAGCCGGAAAAATTTCGCGCCGGAGATTTTATAGAGATTCAACAGGAAAATGATCCGGATATTATGTATACGCAAGCGGACTGGCAACAATCCTGGTCCGAGACAGCGGTCGGGCAAATTTGCTTGATTGATTCGATTCGTGCCGACGGCGCTTTGGTTTTGCACCGGCCACTCTATTTTACCTATCGGGACGTACTGCAGCCGCGTTTGCGCACCCTGGGTTTAATCGAATACCCCGGTCTCGAAGACCTCACCATTGAACGTCTCGACGCTGGCGACGGCTATACAATCCAGATGCGCTATGTGGCGTATGGTCGGGTACAGCGTATCGAAAGCAACATGACCTATCGAACGCATGTTTATATGTCCGAATGTTATGGCTGCGAGGTAAGGAACAATTATATTCACCATGCACATGATTACGGCGGTGGTGGCCATGGCTATGGCGTTGATACAATTCGTCACACGTCTGATTGCCTTATTATTGATAATGTTTTCCGCTATTTGCGCCATTCAATGATGACGCACGTCGGCACCAGCGGCAATGTCTTTGCGTACAACTATTCCACTGAACGCGAACCGCAACGACTATGCGATATTTCACTACATGGTCATTTCAGCAACGCCAATCTGTTCGAGTCCAATGTGGTGGAGGAAATTGATATCTCTGACTATTGGGGGCCGATTGGCCCTAACAACACGTTTTTGCGCAATGTCATCACTCAGGAGGGCATCGATATCAACGATTCGTCGCACGGACAAAATCTGGTTGCTAATGTCCTCAATCGTGGAACGATCAAAGTTCACTCCAGCGTCAAGGAAACGCTCAGGCATGGCAATGTCCTCAATGGCACCGCAGAATGGGATCCCGCCATAAGCGATCGTGAGGTGCCGGTCTCTTATTTTCTCACTGAAAAACCGGATTTCCTGGCTGATTCACCCTGGCCGCTTTTTGGTCCGGATGTGACCGAGGGTGGTAAATTGCCGGCACAAATTCGCTACGAGAGCGGCAGACCAATTACCGCCATTCACGAGCAATCATTGCACCGTCCAATCGATTATAACCTGTCGATTTATCCAAATCCTTTTAATCCGCAGACGACCATCTCTTTTGCCTTGGCGGATGACGAACAGGTGCGAATAGACATTTTTTCAATCTCGGGGCAATGGGTGGCCACAATAGTCGATCAGATTTTACCGGCCGGAAGTCACACGGTTCACTATCACCCAACCGGGGATTGTGCGTCCGGTATATATGTCGTTCGTCTCCGAAGCGAGTCGTCGGAAATGAGTCACAGGATGACAATTTTGAAATGATATGACGATGGGAATTCGATGCTGACGACGGATTGTTTGCGGCGGTGATCATGATTTTTGGCTATGCCATAATAGCCGTACCGACGGGCATTGTTACTGCGGAATTCGTCAAGGCCGAGCCTGGAACGGTATCGACACAAGCTTGGCAAAATTGTAGCGCTGAGGGGCATGACATTGATGCCAGGTTTTGCAAATATTGTGGTGCGCCTCTTTAATGAGGATTATTGCGCTCCAAAATCTTGGTTGCGATAACCTCCGCACCATCGACGCGAATCTCTTTCCATTCCAGTGGTTTGGCAAACAGTCGATCAAAGGCTTCAGCCCATTGCCCTGCATAAAAATCCGACTGTGGCAGCTCCTCACACACGGCATATTCCTCGAGGCCTTTGATGAGCACCGGGTCTTCAACAAAATCTTGGCGCGGCACATAGATGATGGGTGTCCGGTTTGAGATCACCTCGGAAACTATGCTGTATCCTGGCTTGGACAGTACCGCATCACAGGCGTTGAGCATATCAACAAACGGAAGCTGGTCTTCCCTGATGTGAAGGCAATTTCGCAGGGGTACCTCCCGCGATACAGCGACAAACGTGATGTGCCGAAGTGATTCAACTCTTTCCCAGTCCACCTGCTCGAGATCGGTCGACCGTAAACCTAACAAAACATATTTGTTCTTGGAATGTCGCGGAATACCCACTCTTGCACGCGCTTCGGACAACGACTTGCTGCTGCGCCGTCCCACCAACGGTACGTTATGCCGGTTTGGAAAAGCCGACATATCACCATAAAATGGAATACGCCAGAGCTGCTCGGCTTTGCCGTACGACGATTTGATATCCTCAATGATCCATTCGTACTCGGGACACTCCTTCAAATAGGGGGCATAGATCCAATCCCAGGAAAAATTGGCCACCGCGATGGCCTTTACGCCATGCGCATCCGCTGCATCAAAAGCGAATGGCGTGATGTCGGACAAAACGATGTCAGGTTCAATACCGCTTAAAAATTCACACTCTTGCTCGATCAGTTTGTCTTTATTC
Organism: Candidatus Zhuqueibacterota bacterium; assembly: GCA_016928775.1. GTDB lineage: Bacteria > Zhuqueibacterota > Zhuqueibacteria > Residuimicrobiales > Krinioviventaceae > Kriniovivens. The sequence continues at coordinate 47,655 of JAFGKD010000041.1, forward strand.
TCAACGAGCCGTGCATATCGCTGAAATGTCCCGAGTTTATCAGCGCTAAAGCTGTTTTTCTGCTGGACACCAAAATCGAGCTCGCGCTCATGATATTGAACGCGCTCATTCAACAACGGATCGAACAACCATTTGGGTGCTTGCGTGCGAAAAAATATCTCGGCATGTGATTGAAGTAACAGCGATTTTATTATTTCAATGTCACGAACGGCATGGCCATAGCCGTGGCCGGAAATATAAAAAACCAGTTTCACTTGTCCTCCTGCAGTTCTCTTGTTTGAACACCTTCACGGATGCATTGCTGAATACGATAAAAGAAAGTTTCAGCGGAATTAAGTTTTTCAGATGCACAATTCAGGTCGAAAGGAAATATAACATCATCATTTATCGGCATTATTCAAATCTCATAATCCACTCTGAAAAAGTGGCGAAAAAAGTGATAACGATACGCAAAACCTCACTCTTGCAATTTTAATCCGGGGCCTTTTCAAAAGGATTTGCTGCTTTTATAATTATCCCCTTGACTATTTGTTCCATTTCGATTAATTTTTTATTGTTAATTATGCAAACCCCAATGAGAACGATTCGGTAAAAAGCAGGTATATAGTTTCGCATCAGGCAAACAGGCCAAGGCAGCGCGATCATCAAGGATGAGCGAAAACGTCGCTGTTGTTCAATAAAGGGAATATCCACAGATTTATAGCCTTCGCATTTATATTTTTCGAGCTAACTGGATCATTGATTTGTCAGGGCTTTTAATTCAGGAGTGTAATATGCAGAGAAGAATGATCATTTTGCTCATTTTTCTCAAGGTCTCTCACCTTGTCGCGCAAGATATTTACGATCTCAACAAGTACATCGAAAATCCTGCCATGGTGGCGGAAAACCAGGAACCGCCGCACGTGCCACTGGTGGTGTACGATACGTTTGAGCAAGCGAAAACTGATGATTGGGAATATTCCCCTTATTATCTGTCGCTCAATGGCGACTGGAAATTTCAGTGGTCCTGGAATCCGATGGAAGCGCCGGACAATTTTTACGATCCGGATGTTGATGTATCCGATTGGAAAAGCATTTCGGTTCCGAGCGTCTGGCAAATGATGGGCTATGATCGTAACATGTATCGTAACATTCCGCAGGCTTTGCAGCCCTATGATCCATCTTATGTGCCGGATGATATCAATCCAACTGGCTGCTATCGAACTACCTTTGAGGTACCGGAATCCTGGGGGCAGCGACAGACCTTTTTGCATTTTGACGGCATCAAATCCTGCGCCTTTGTCTGGCTCAACGGTGAATATGTCGGCTACGACCAGGGCAGTATGACCGCGGCGGAATTTAATATTACGACGAAATTGCGCCCGGGATCAAATACGCTTGCGGTAAAGGTGCTGCGCTGGTCCGACGGCAGCTACCTCGAAGATCAGGACATGTGGCGTTTTTCCGGCATCTATCGAGATGTCTATCTGCATTCAACCCCCAATATTCACATTCGCGATTTTTACGTCAAGACAGACCTCGATGCACATTATCAAAATGCGAGACTTGCCGTGGACATTGATCTTGAAAAGTACAAAGATATCAAACCTGACACTGTTGACCTGCAGGCTTTACTGCTTGATGTTCGCGCGGATACGGTTGCTCAAGTCAGCAGCACTGCAGAATTTAAAAATGCCCCGAGGCTATCGACAAGACTGCAAATGACGATCGATAATCCGCTCAAATGGTCAGCCGAAAAGCCGAATCTGTATACCCTCGTTTTGTCTCTGCATGGTGACAAAAATGCGGTGATTGAATTTTTGACGGAAAAGGTCGGATTCCGCAAACTGGAGATAAAGAATGGTTTGGCACTGATCAACGGCGTGCCGATTGATTTTATGGGTGTGAACCGACATGAACATCATCCCGCCCTGGGTCGCACGATGACCGAGGAGATGATGCGGACGGATATTGAGCTGATGAAACAGTTGAACATTAACGCCGTGCGATTATCGCATTATCCCAACGATCCCCGGTGGTATGACCTGTGCGATGAATATGGTCTCTATCTTCAGGATGAGGTGAATGCCGAGTGCCATTATAATGTCTATGATCCGCCGCGCGACAAGGGAATGGTCATGTCGTTTATGGATCGTTTTGAACGAATGGTGCAGCGCGACAAGAATCATCCGAGCATCGTGATGTGGAGTACGGGCAATGAGTGCGGACTTGGTCCCGTCCACGACAGGATGGCCGATTATATCCGCGCAGTTGATCCGGATCGTTTCCTCATGCATCAGGATTTCAGCGGCGGTGCGCCGTTCACCGACATCCACGGTCCGCGCTATCGTACGCCGCAACAGTTCCGCGAATTAGCCGAAACCTCGGACAAGCCCATCGTCGCCGGCGAATACGCGCACGCCATGGGCAACAGTCTCGGCCATTTCGACGATTTCTGGACGCTGTTTCGCGATTATGAAAATTTGCAAGGCGGATTCGTATGGGATTGGGTGGATCAGGGATTGTGGTCTGAATTGTTCAGGACCATTGATATGTCAAAATATGGCAACGATGGTTTTCTCATGGGGCGTCCGCACGTCACGGCCGGCAAGATCGGGAACGGCATTGAGCTGAGCGGTCTCGATGACTGGCTTGAATTTTATCGCGATCCCAGCCTGGATTTTACCGGAGCATTTACCCTTGAATGCTGGATCTATCCGCGCACCTGGTTCGGCGCCAATCCGATCATCACCAAAGGCGAAACGTTTGGATTGGCGCAATCTGACCAGAATCAGCTTGTCTTTTATGTCACGCATCCGAATGGTTCAAGCCGGATTTCGACAAAATTACCGATGCACTGGGCGTTCAACTGGCATCATGTCGCTGGCGTCTACGACGGCGATTCTTTGAAGCTTTATGTGGATGAAGAATGCCTCGCCGCTGCGTCTGCTCCAGGCGGAGTTGCGCTCGGCTATGTCCCGCTATGCATTGGACGCAATGCTCAGCGACATCACGAGCACTATGCCGGATGGTTGTCCAATTCACTCTTTGATAATGTGCGAATCTACGATCGCGCCCTCATTCCTGAAGAGCTGGGTCTGCAGGAAAAGCCGACGAGCACAGACGCGATTGTTTGGCTCGATTTTGAAGAGTTTATAAAAATGGAGGATTATCTTTCATACGGCATCAGCCCCTTTTGCATTAACGGCGTGGTTTTCGCGGATCGTTCCTTACAGCCGGAGGCCTGGCAGATGAAAAAGAGTCATCAACCGGTTAAAATTGAATTGCTTGATGTGACAACCGGCAATTTCAAGATCACAAACTATCACGATTACACCAATTTAAACGAGCTGGAAGGTCGATGGATTGTGATGGAAGATGATCATACCATCGCTTCGGATACCTTTAACGTCGAGGTGGCGCCGCGCTCGTTTGAGTACATTTTTCTCCCACTCCCGGAAATTGAAGCAAAACCCGGCGCAACCTGTTGGCTGACGATGTCTTTTCATTTAAAAACGAACACAATGTGGGCGGCAAAAGGGCACGAGATCGCTTTCGAACAATTTGAATTAGCCTGTTCTGTGCCACATCGTCCACAAAAAGAAAATGTGCCTCCGCCTCGTCTAGTCGAGAGTGACCATCTGATTCGTATTTACACCGCTGATGTCTCTTATACCTTCAATAAAGCTACGGGGGTGCTCGATGTTGTTTTTTTCAATGGACAGGAACTTTTTTCCAAAGGCCCGAGCCTGAAGGTCTACCGGCCGCCAATACTCAATGAAACGGCTGCCTGGGGAAAAGCCGAAGCCGATGACTGGCGCGCTATTGGTCTGGATCATTTGCAAGACTTCCTTCAGAGTATGGTCGTGGATACAGCAGACAATAGTCTGACTGTGAAAACGCTCATCCAATCAAGATCTCCGGATTTTGTGCCGCGATTTCAAAATGAATTTATCTATACAATTTTCGGTAATGGCGAGCTGCTGCTGAGCCATCGCGTCTGGCCGCTGGGCGACGTGCCGGTCGAGTATTTGCCTAAAATGGGGATTCAACTCGAATTGCCGCGTCAATACGAACGATTTACCTGGTTCGGTCGCGGACCGTTTGAGACCTATCCTGATCGCAAAACCGGCGCCCGAATTGGCATGTACAGCGGATCAGTGGACGATCAGTACGTCCCCTATCTTGTGCCACAAGATTACGGCAACAAAACCGATGTGTCCTGGATTATGCTGTTGAATGCAAGTGGCTCGGGCGTCAGGATTGTGCCGAACGAACCGCTGAACGTGTCCGCGACAACCTATCAGAATATCGAACGTGCTGCCTATGCCTGGCAATTAAGACAAGCCGAATCGATTTTTTTGAATATTGATACGAGCGTCTCGGGCGTTGGTGGCACACCGGTGAATGCGCGGCCACAATACAGAACAATGCCGCAGGAATATCACTATTCAGTTCGATTTATACCTGTTCAATAGTCTGTACCGGATGTGACGGATAAAAACGGATGCGAAATAACGCTATTCTATATCCGTTCGATTCGTTAAATCAGTGTTCTATAAAAAAAATGAGTGCTCCATTAACTCAGAAAAGCAGTGCTTTTTTGGAGTGCATTCTCTTTGTGAATGCATGACGGCGAAGCTGTCAAGTTTGGTGAGTACACCCATAAAAATTTTTCTAACTCGCGGTCAGTGACCCGCGTGAATTCACACAGTGAATTCACTCCAAAAGAGTATCAAGTTCAATAGATGAAAATATAAAGCAATAAAAACAATGAGCTTTTTAATATTTTTTCTGTGCTAATAGAGTAATCATTTTAAAAAAAATTGGAGGCTATCAATGAAAAGGTTTATCTCTATACTTTTGGCTTTTGCTGCCGGTGTTTCCTTCCTGTCTTGTTCCAACACCGGACACATCAGCGGCGAGCTGAAAAAATGGCATCGCATCACATTAACTTTTGAGGGGCCGAACAGCAGTGAAACCGCTGATCCCAATCCCTTTTTGGATTATCGTTTGAACGTTACATTTTTTTATGGTGACAACGCCTGTGTTGTGCCCGGCTTTTATGCAGCGGACGGTAATGCCGGTGAAACCGGCGTTACTGCCGGCAATAAATGGCGAGTATTTTTTACGCCCGATCGAGCCGGTGAATGGACCTATTATGCCTCGTTTCGAGCCGGGGAAAAGATCGCTTTGAGCAATGATCCCGAGGCTGGAACGCCGACATCGTTTGATGGCGCGCAAGGACGATTTCTTGTCAAGGAATCCGACAAAACGGAAAATGATGCCCGGGCGAAAGGCGCCTTGCGATACGTCGGTGAACATTATTTACAGTTTGCTGAAACCGGCGACTATTTTTTAAAGGGTGGTGCAGATAGTCCGGAGAACTTTTTAGCCTATTATGAGTTTGACAATGCCGAACGCATTGCAAGGATCGAGGGTGAAACTCGAGAGGGTGAGGCACAAAAAATCCTGCAGGGCGGTACGCATACATTTGCACCGCACGCCGGGGATTGGCGGCCGGGCGATCCCACCTGGCAGAATGGCAAGGGCAAGAACATTATCGGTGCTTTGAATTATTTGGCAGATAAAGGTATGAATTCCGTCTATTTTCTCACGATGAACGTCGGCGGCGACGGCAAAGATGTTTGGCCGTGGACTAAATATGATGAACGTTATCGCTACGATTGCTCCAAGCTCGATCAGTGGGACATTGTGCTGTCGCACATGGATAAGCTCGGAATAATGCAGCATGTTGTTTTGACCGAAACGGAAAATGAGGCGCTGTTTGAAATCGATGAGGGGATATCCACGACATCCGGTTTTGCCGATAGCCGCAAGCTTTATTATCGTGAGATGATGGCGCGCTTTGGCTATCATCCGGCTATGGTTTACAATCTCGGGGAAGAAAATGGCTGGGATAATAAAGACGTCCCATATGGGGCTGCCAACTCGGAAGAGCAGCGCAAAATGTTTGCCGATTGGCTGAAAACACTGGACCCCTATGATCATCCGATCGTGGTGCACACCTTGCCGGGACGTTATGACGAGATTTATACGCCGTTGCTGGGTCACGGAACACTCGATGGGCCATCGCTGCAGATGGGAGATCAGAGTGAAACGCATGCCGAAACCGCCAAATGGATACAAAAATCTGCCGCAGCGCAGCATAAATGGTTTGTCTGCCTTGATGAAATCGGCCCGGCACACACCGGCGTCAAACCAGATGCGGATGACTATTGGCACGATGATGTCCGCCACTATTCGCTCTGGGGCAACCTGATGGCCGGCGGCTCGGGCTGTGAATGGTATTTTGGTTATCAATACCCCCACAACGATTTGAATTGTGAGGACTGGCGTTCCCGTGACCACATGTGGGACTTGACCCGATACGCACTTTTATTTTTTCAGCAACACCTGCCGTTTTGGGAGATGCGCGCCGCGGATGATCTGATTTCAGTTAAAGAGGCTTATTGTTTCGCGAAGCCTGGTGAGGTCTATGCTATTTATGTGCCGAATGGCGGTTCCTGTGATGTCGAATTGACCGAGGATACCTATTCGGTGAAATGGTACAATCCGCGCACGGGTGGAGAGTTGATTGATAGCAACGTGACCGAGGTCAGGGGACCCGGCAGAAAGTCGATAGGTCTGCCGCCGGAGGAGCGGCAAAAAGACTGGGTTGCGCTGCTCAAGCAGCAACCCTAACAATGGCGTGAAGAATTTTTCGAGCCGAGCGTGCTGAATTCCTTTGTCAATATTAATGGAACATTCCCCATGATTTCGATGTTAGATTGATTACTTTCGTAAATTGATTATTTGCAATAGAATGCTTATCTTTGATATATGCAGGAAACCGGAACAGTAATTTCGACAGTCGGCGATAAAGCCGTCATTCAGCTTGATCGAGGGGCTAAATGTGCAGGCTGCAACGTCTGTCACACATTTGGTGAGAGCAAAATGCGGCTCGAAGCATGCAACACCATCGGCGCATCGGTCGGAGATTGGGTGAATGTCAGTGTTGAACCAGCGCAGGTGATCCGCAGTTCACTGATTTTATTTATTTTTCCGCTTTTTATGATGCTGTTCGGATATTTTTTCGCTGTTCGTTTTATTCCGCCTTTTGGTGAAGGAATTGGCATACTCGGCGCCATCGCCGGGCTTTTTTTAGCTTTTTTTGCCATCAAAGCGTTCGACAAGCGGCAACAGCAGAAAGAAAAAAATTCGGCTATCATCACAGATTTTGCGCAGACCCATAATGATAAAAAAGGATAGATCGACCATGCGCCACGCACGATTTTATTTATTTATTCTCGTGTTTTCACTTTCGCTGTCCAGTTGGGCAACTTCAAATCCTGGTCTTCGAATCTTATCATCAACAGCACGACAACTGATTGTTGAATTTGAACCGGAAAATTGGCATATCCGTACAGTTAAGAGTGCGACGGAAACTTTTCAGGAGATTTCTTTTGCCGGCGCAGAAATAGAGGCTGAAAACGGCACGCCGCAAATCCCGGTCAAAGTACTCACCGTAGGTGTGCCGCGAGACGGTGACGTGCACGTACGCGTGCTTGAATCCGATTATCAAACTGTGGAAAATATCCGCCTGGCACCTCTGCCACAGATTGTTCGTTTGCCAATTGGTACTGACTATATTTATGAAACAGATGATAACGCTTACCAAAACAATCGCTATAGCCCTGAAAACATTGTTCGCGTTGATGCACCCTATTTTTTTCGTTCGCAACGCATTGCCAAGATCACTATTCAACCCGTTCAATTCAATCCGAATCAACAGCGCGTGCGACAGTACAAAAAAGTTGTCGTACAGATCAATTTCACTGGCAATGTTAGCCCTGCTCAGGAAGCTTTGCGATTTGTGGACAACGATGAAAATTATCAAAATTTGCTGATAAACTATGAGCAGGCAAAAGCCTGGCGCACACCCGCAGAGCAGCCAATACTGGGCAAAATCGAAAGGCACTATTTTGCCGGCGACAACTGGTACAAAATCAAAATTAGCGGTGATGGCAAAGGCGGCAAGGAAGGACTGTACACGTTGACCGGCGCGATGCTGCAACAAGCCCTTGCACAACAGAATATCCCTTTATCATCTATCGATCCGGCAACTATCCAGATTTACAATAATGGCGGGCGTGTGCTGAGCGCTGATATCAATGCCAAAAATGACACGCTGATCGAAAATTCAATTCTGGTTGTCGGCGAAGGAGACGGCACGTTTGACGAGTCGGATTATATTCTTTTTTACGGTCGTTCCCTCGAGGGCATTGAATATGATCCGCTCAATGATCGTCTCAAACATTACATCAATCCTTATGGCTATGACAATATCTATTGGCTGACCTTTAACAGGGCACCGGGAAAACGCATCAGGCCGATCTCATCGCAGCCCACCAGCGGTTTGACGACCCAACCGTATTTCAAAGACCTGGCCTGGATAGAAGAGGAAAAGTACAATATCTATAAATCCGGCATCACCTGGCTGGGGCAGGAGATACGCAAGGATAACAATAGCTATACGGTGACGTTTAATATCCCCGGCGCCGTTCCGGAGGAAGACGCTGTGGTCCGAACGGCTGTTGCCTCTCTGACCTCAGGCCGGCACGCTATTGCGGTTTACGTAAATGGCAATAGTGTTGGTCAATTTGACCAATACGGTGGGGCGTCAAGCTATTCGCTCATTGAACGGATTTTTACAGCGAACGGTGTCTTGATGGATAACGATAACACGGTGACTTTGAATTATAGTGCTGATACGGATCTCGCTTTTTCGTACGTTGATTTCATCGAGCTCGAGTATTTTCGTCAATTCAGAGCGGTCAATGATGTGCTTCTATTTTATTCGCCGTTGCAGACAGAGATCACACGCTATACGATCAGTGGTTTTTCATCCAGCGATGTACGTCTGTTTGATGTGACAAATCTATCCGATATTCGTGAAATCACAGATTTGAACTATTCCAATGGCACGATAGATTTTGCCGATCAATCGACGACCGTTGATGCCAGGCGATATATCGCTCTCACATCTGCGGCCTATAAAAACATCGATGCCTCGGCGATATCCGCGCAATCTGTTGCCGGATTGCGCAGATCAATGGACGTCGATTATATCATCATCACGCACGACGACTTTCGGCAGCAGGCCGAACAACTGGAAAGCTTGCGGGAGAACTGGAGCCCCAAAGAAAAGCTGAACACTGAAGTGGTGAAAATAAGCGACGTGATCAATGAATTTGGCTGGGGACTCACCGACCCGGCGGCGATTCGCAATTTTTTGGGTTATGCCTATGATCAGTGGGATCAGCCGGGCTATGTTTTGCTCTTTGGGGATGGTCATTATGACTATAAAAATATTCTCAGAAATAATGTCCCCAATTTGATCATTCCTTATGAAACGGGCGGCACCTCGGAGACCAACACGCGAGTGACAGATGACTGGTTCACCTACTTTAATGGTGATTTTAGTGGCATGCAAATGGCCATCGGCCGTCTCGTCGTGCAATCGGTTGATGAAGCGCAGAATGCTGTTGACAAGATTGTCCAGTATGAAACGAATCCCGAATACGGCGAATGGCTCAAAACGATCACCATTGTCGCCGACGATGAGTTTGCCGCCGATGCGAGCTGGGAAGCGATCCACACTGAAGATGCGGAAGACCTGGCCGAGTCGCACGTGCCAAAAATTTTGGATGTCAAAAAGATATATTTGATCAACTATCCGGAGGTCAAGACTGCCAGCATCACCGGGCGTGAGAAGCCGGCAGCGACCCTGGATCTGTTAGAACAGATCAACAATGGATCGTTGATGATCAATTATATTGGACATGGTAATCCGGATTTGTGGGCGCACGAACGCGTACTTCTCAATACACGCGATTTTGAAAAAATCCAGAACGGCCGGCGAATGGCCATGTGGGTTGCTGCCACGTGCGAATTTGCCCATTGGGATCAACCGACCTCGCAAAGTTTTGCCGAAGACGTGCTCAATGCTTCGGGACGCGGTGCGGTGGCAATGGTGTCTTCCTCACGCCTGGCCTTTGCCAGCGACAATGCAGCGTTCAACAAAAGCCTGTATGATAACTTGTTTCGCAACTATGTGGAGACCGGCTTGATGACGCGTGTTGGCGACGCAGTGATGCTTGCCAAGCAATCCGGCAGCAGTGGCAATCGGGTGAACTATGAAAAGTATGGTCTTTTTGGCGATCCTGCCATGCGCTTGTGCGCGCCTCGCTATCGTGCTGTTATTGATGAGATTAATCCCGATAGCATTCAGGCGTTGAGCAAAATGACCATCCGGGGTCATATTGAAGATCAGGGGCAAACTATGGACGCGTATGAGGGGAAAATTCTCGTGCGAACACTGGATACGCGCAAAAAATACACTTACAGCAATCCCAATGGTACAACCATCAGCAATCTTTACACCACTGGCAATACGATTTTCCGCGGCATTGCCTCGATCGCCAGCGGGCAATTTGCAGTACAATTTATTGTTCCCAAAGATATCTCTTATGGCGGACGCGAGGGGCGTATCAGCTTGTATTTCTGGAATGACAACAGCTCGGGCACCGGCGATCAACGCGGATTAGCGGTCGGGGGCACGGCGGTTGATCTCATCGATAATGAAGGCCCAAGCATGAGTCTTCATTTTGGCAGCGAGGATTTTGTGCCGGGCGATTATGTCTCGACGCGACCAACATTACATCTCACCATTGCCGATTCCATCAGCGGCGTGAATACGGCGGGTGATATTGGCCACCAGATACTTCTCACCATCGACGAGGATTACAACAATTCTCTTGATATCACCGAATATTTCACCTACAACGAAGGAAGCTATACCACCGGCACGCTGAATTATACGATTTTGGATGTGCCGATTGGTGAGCACAACATTCAAGTGAAAGCGTGGGACAATTCCAATAATTCATCGATTATTGAAACGCATTTTGTGGTGATCGACGATTCCAAGCTTGAAATTCGCAATCCACTCACCTATCCCAATCCTATGGTTGATGCCTGTACTTTTCGCTACGAGCTGAGTCAGCCTGCCGAGGTGTCCATCAAGATATTCACCGTCGCAGGGCGGCTGATCAAATCGTATGCCGCCATGCCCGGACACGTCGGTTATAATATTTTCCCGGACACCTGGGATGGTCTCGATGATGCGGGTGATGTCGTGGCCAATGGCGTCTATTTGTACAAGATTTCCGCAAAATCCCAGCGAGATGAGGAGACGCTGCGGAGCGAGATTGTGGAAAAGTTGATTGTGGCGCGATGATGTTTTTTAGTGAATCATTTCCGCATCCCCCGCGCGCTCCGGCGCCGGTGCCGGCCGTTCGGTGAGAATAAAGAGAAAGAGCAGCATCATACCCACGGTGATGGCAATATCGGCGGCATTAAAAACCGGCCAGCGCTGCAACGAGTAGCCGGGAAAATCGATGAATAAAAGCTGAAATGCCGGAATGTTGATATCGAAAAATTCAAAATCGAGAAAATCCACTACCGAGCTGCGCGTGAGACGATCCCATAAATTGCCGATGGCACCTCCCAGAATAAGTGCCATGGAAAAACGCGCGATGAATTTCTCCCCCTTCATTTTAAAAAGATAAAACATAATCGCCAGACTGGCAATGATGGCAAAGACGGTGAAAAAACCACTGTGTCCCACTTTGATGCCGAACGCCATACCCGTATTTTCCACATAAGTGATGCGGAAAAAATCACCTAATATTCGAAATGATTGGTATAAATGCATGGATGAGTTGATGATCACTTTTGTCACCTGATCCACTATCACAACAGCCAGTGTGACAAGCAATATTTTTACAGATTTCATTTATACTTGCTTTTGGTTAGTTCCTCTTTTGATTTGCAATTGATGCACAAGCGCACATGCGGGACAGCCTCGAGGCGTGCGGGATCGATTTCTTCGCCGCAATTAACGCATTGGCCAAATTCACCTTTTTCAATGCGTTCCAGAGCCAAATCCAGATGGTAAAGATAGTTCTGTTCGCGTGAGGCAAACATATACTGCTTTTCCCGCTCCATGGTATCCGTACCTTGATCCGCCATATGCAGTGAATAGGTGGAATGATCGCCGGCTGAATCACTCACCGCCGTATTCAAGCCGCTTTCTTTGAGCTTTTCAAGCTGCTCGATCAATTCCTGTCGCTTTTTAAGAATGATCTTTTTGTAATGATCCAGTTGAGCTTTTTCCATAACAACCTCCCGATCACACATGAGTCATAGAGCCACCGGTCTCCCGCTGGTTATCTATTTAACGACGGAGATACCAACTTTGATTGTCAGATCATCGATTTTTAATTCTTTGCGAAAGTCTCCGTCACTTACTCCCTCTTTTATATCCAAACATAACGTTTCATTTTTAATATAACCGGATTGTCGTTTAATCGCTTCCGCCATCTTGTCGGAAGTTTCGACAAACATGTTGATACGATCCGTCACCTCAAAGCCGGCCTCTTTGCGCATATTTTGAACACGATTGACGAATTCGCGCGCCAGGCCTTCGTACAATAATTCATCAGTGATATTCGTGTTCAAGGCGATCGTCAAATCACCTTCAATCGCAATCGCCAGGCCGGGTTTGCTTTCCGTTCTTATCGAAATATCCTCTGGCAAAATCATCGCCTCATGCCCGTCGACCACGAGTCGTTCGCCGCCATTATTCAAAATATTTTCGATCTCGTGTTCACTAAATGATTTGATCGCTTCGGCTGCCTGTCCACTCAGCTTGCCAAACTTGGGTCCAAGCTTTTTGAATACAGGGTCCGCTTTTTTGGTCAAGAGTTGATGTTCATCCTTGACAAAGGTGATGTTCTTGACATTTAATTCTTCAGTGATGAGATTTTCCATCCCTTTGATCAATTGTGGCCGGCTTTCATTTTTCGCAACAATGAACAAGTTAGCCAGCGGCTGACGAATCCGCAAGCCAACGTCGTTACGGATCGATCGCCCCTGCTCGACGACACGACGAACGAGTCGCATCTTTTCTTCTAACAGAGTGTCCTGATAATCCAGCGGCCTCTCGCCAGTTTTTGGATAGCTGCACAGATGTACGCTATCCGCCCATCCCTCTTTCCCTTGTGTTAGATAACGATAAATCGCTTCTGACAGAAAAGGGGCTAGTGGCGCCATTAAATGGCAGATGGTGATGAGACATTCATGCAATGTCTGGAAAGCAGCACGTTTGTCAGCACCCATTTCCGATTTCCAAAAACGGCGACGCGACCGGCGCACATACCAGTTTGACAGATCGTCCACGACAAAATCGGCGATCGCACGCGCCGCTTTGGTCAAGTCGAATTCCTTGAGGTAGCCATTAACTTTGGTTGTCAGGCTCGTCAATGTGGACAGAATCCAGCGGTCGATTTGCGCTCGCTGTTCGGGCGGGATTCGCTCCGACAACTGATATTCGAACTGGTCGATATTGGCGTACATGGCGAAAAACGAATAGGTATTGGTCAACGTTCCAAAAAACTTTCGGCTGACGTCTTTCAAGCCTTCCTCGTCATAGCGGGTTGGCAGCCAGGGCGGACTGACCGTGAGCAAGTACCAGCGCAACGTATCCGCGCCATATTTAGCCATCTGTTCAAATGGATCGACGGTATTTCCTTTTGACTTGGACATTTTCTGCCCGTCTTTATCGAGGATCATGTCGACGACCAGACAGGTTTTGAACGTCGGCTGATCGAATAAAAATGTGCCAATCACCAGCAGGGAGTAAAACCAGCCGCGCGTTTGATCCAAACCTTCTGAAATAAAATCAGCGGGAAATTTACGTGCGAAAATCTCTTTATTTTCAAAGGGATAATGCCACTGCGCCACCGGCATGCTGCCGGAGTCGAACCAGCAATCGATGACCTCCGGCATACGTTGCATCACGCCACCACATTTTTCACAGGTCAGGGTGATCTCATCGACAGCCGGTTTGTGCAAATCCAGATTGTCCGGCACATCTATCCCCTTTTCCCGCAATTCGGTCATACTGCCAATGCAGTGATCGTGTTCGCACGTCTGGCAGCGCCAGATCGGCAAGGGTGTGCCCCAGAAACGATCGCGCGACAACGCCCAGTCAATGTTGTTTTCCAGCCATTCGCCAAAGCGGCCGCTGCCCACCTCTTTGGGGTACCAGTTGATTTTATTGTTATTGGTGATCAGTCTGTCTTTGATCGCCGTGGTCTTGATGTACCATGACTTGCGCGCATAGTAGAGCAACGGGGATTTGCAGCGCCAGCAATGCGGGTAACTGTGGGTGATTTTTTCCGATCGGTACAACAAGCCGCGATGTTTGAGATCAACGATGATATCAATATCGACATCCTTGACAAATTGTCCGGCCCAGGGTGTGATCGATTCGACAAATTTACCGCTCTTGTCGACCGGATGAATGACCGGCAAATTATACTGTAATCCCATCTGGTAGTCATCTTCACCAAAAGCCGGCGCCATGTGCACGATGCCGGAGCCGTCGGTCATGGTGACAAAATCTGCCAACAGCGTGTAATAGGCTTTTTTATCCGGTTGAATGAAAGAGAAAAATGGTTCATAGTCAAGCCCGGCCAAATCAGAACCTTTGAAAGTATCGACGATCTCATAATCGCCGTCCAATACGAACAGCCGTTCTTCGGCCAGGATTAAAAAGTCATCATTATGTTTTACTTTGACATAAGTATAATCCGGGTGCAGCGCCAATGCAACATTCGAGATCAGAGTCCACGGCGTTGTCGTCCACACCAGGAAATAGGTATCCTTGAGATTTTTGATTTTTGCTTTGATAAAAATCGATGGATCTTTGACTTCTTCGTAGCCTTGCGAGACTTCATGGCCGGATAACGGCGTCTCGCAATGCGGACAATAGGGCAGAATTTTAAAGCCCTGATAAATGAGACCTTTTTTCCAAAACTCCTGCAAAATCCACCAGACCGATTCGATATATTCGTTTGTATAGGTGATGTAGGGATCTTCGAGATTGATCCAGTACCCCATACGTTCGGTGAGTAGGTCCCAATCCTGTTTATAGGTCCAGACACTGTCCCGGCACTTGGCACAAAATTCGGCGACGCCATAATCAAGCACCTGATCTTTGCCGTCAAGGCCGAGTTCTTTTTCCACTTCAATTTCGACCGGCAAACCATGGGTATCCCAGCCGGCCTTGCGTTCCACGCGATAGCCCTGCATGGTTTTGAGTCGACAAACGACATCTTTGACCGTCCGCGCGATGATATGATGAATGCCCGGCCGGCCATTGGCTGTTGGCGGACCTTCGTAAAAGACAAAGGGATTATCAACCGGACGCTCGTTGATACTCCGTTCAAAAGTATTGTGCTCTTGCCAAAAATCAAGTACATCCTGTTCCAGATCAGGCAGCGCATTGCTATTTATCGGCTCATATTTCATCGTTGTGCTCTAGATATTTTTCAATAATCGGTTTCAATTTTTCTATAGTCTCGGCCGGCCATAATGATTTATCCGTGACAAAGGAGACGGCGAGCGCGTTTTTGCAATCGCAGGTGTCCTCCTCGGGCACCTGCGGCAACGCCTGTTTGATAATCTCCTTGGCAGTCTCGGTATTTTTTTGCATAACTTTTAAAATACCGTTCGCAGATACAGTTTCAACGGTTTCCGCTTCGTGCCAGCAGTCGTAATCCGTGACCATTGCCATGGTGACATAACAGATTTCAGCTTCGCGCGCCAGGCGAGCTTCACTCATTTGCGTCATGCCAATGACATCCAGACCCCATTTACGATAGGTATATGACTCGGCCAACGTTGAGAATTGTGGTCCCTCTATATTCAGGTAGATACCGCTCTCTTTGATGTTCGCGCCACTCTTTTTGCCGGCGTCAATGAGTATGTGCCGCAGCGGTTCACACACCGGGTGCGCCATTTGAACATGCGCCACAATACCGTCGCCAAAGAAGCTATGCGAACGGGACTGGTTGGTGCGATCAAAAAAATTATCAATCAAAACCACGTCGGTTGGTTTGTAATCTTCCCGCAGCGAGCCAACCGCCGACACAGAGATGATATGCGTTACGCCAAGTTTCTTCATGCCAAATATGTTGGCGCGATAGGGAATCTCTGACGGCAACAGACGATGTCCGCGCGCATGTCTTGGTAGAAAAACAACCTCGCGCCCTTCCAGTTTGCCAATGATGTATGCATCGGAAGGATCGCCAAACGGTGTTGTCACATGAATGGTTTTAATGTTTGTTAAACCTTCGATCTGATAAAGTCCAGAGCCACCTATAATTCCTATTCGCGACATCAAACTGTGATCCTTTTGATTAATTCCGTGATGAGCCTGTTAAAATCGGGTGTTATTTTTTTCGCAGTTTGTGATACTTGTTCATGCGTGATGGGCGGCATGTTTTCGGGCAAAGCCTGATCCGTTATGGCGCTGATGCCGAGAATGGACATGCCTAGTTGTCGAGCCACCAGCGTCTCGGGCACAACAGACATGCCTACCGAATCCGCACCCAGGATTTGCAGCATGCGAATTTCTGCCGGTGTTTCAAAGCTGGGACCACTGACGGCAGCGTATATGGTGTCAATCAAGGTTATGCCGAGATCGTGCGCGACCTGGTGTGCCAGGTTACGTAATGATTTGCTGTACGGCTGACTCATATCGGGAAAGCGCAGGCCAAGAAATTCCTCATAAGGTCCGATGAGTGGACTATCGCCCATCAAATTGATATGGTCGGTTATGAGTGCCAATGTTCCTGGTCGTACACGTTCTCTTATTCCGCCAACGGCATTTGATAAAATGAGGGTTCGAATGCCGAGCTGATACATCACGCGTATGGGCAGGGTGATGTCTTGCATCGAATAGCCCTCGTAATAATGAAATCGACCTTGCATGATCAACATGTGCTTGCCGCTCACTTCTCCGCAGACCAGCCGTCCGGCATGAAAATGCACGGTTGATTCCGGGAAATGGGGGATATCCGAGTATAATAAATGTCGACTATTGACAAGCGTGTCAGCCAAATCGCCCAAACCGGTGCCCAGCACGATGCCGATTTTCGGCGCTGGGTCAAACTGTGTTGCCACAAAAGTAGCGGCATCAAGAACCTTGTTTTTGATCGTCAGATTTGTCACTCTGATTTGTGTGTCTCCTGTGGTTCTTTTACATCGCCCAGCTCATCGAGAAGTTGTTCGATTTCTTTTTCAATTTTTTGTCGTTCGTTGACCATCTCTTGAATTTTGTTTCTGAGCAAAATATCATCTTTTTGATCTGGCAGCGATATTTTATAATCGTATGCAGCACGTGACAGCAGAGCGTGTTCAATCGCCTTTTCGCGATCGTGGCGGGCCCCGGTCGTGGCGAATAATATGCCGCCTGTTGTCAAGCCCGTCATTGTTCCGATATAAATGATCACATTATTGTTGTAATCGCTACTCCCGATGGCATAACTCATCAAGTTGCCAGCTATAAAACCCATTCCGCCTGATATGATGCCGCCAACAATCGCATAGGTTTTGAGATTCGTATCTGTTCGAAACGAATCGATTTCGGCTTTGCTGACGAGTACACCATTATTATCAAGTACAGGATGTGGTCCCTTAATCGAGACAACATTTGATAATAGCAGAGCGGTCTCTTTGCCGGATTTGTCGACAATGAGTACGGCGTTCGAATCCGACATGCACACCACACCGGAGATTTTTTCGCCATCAGCTGTTTCAATAGTCACACTCTGATTTACCTGCAGAGCATCGGGATTCAGCAATAGCTGTTGCATACTGCACGACATAAAAACGCCAGAGAATATCACAAGTATTGCCGAAATAATCCTGCTCATGCAACTCAAAACAATTCCCCATGGTACTTCCGGGATACGTTATGTCCGCGAGGATGGCAAATCTTTGGGAGGCCGGGAGTCCTTCGGATTGCGAGAAATTTGACTATTTTTTGACATATTCACGCCGCTTGAAGGCGACGCCGGCCGTTGTACGCCCACTATTCGTGGTTTGGAATCATCCTCGGTTCCGGTTGTTCTCATGGAGGGTGATGTCTCGCGTCTCTTTGCGGGGGGTGCTTCGGATTCATTCGGGCGCCGCGAATCCATGTGCCGAAAATCCTCAATCTCCATCACTTCAAGCATCTCCAACTGGGACTCTAACATGTGTCGCAGACGCTTTGCAATGGCTTCCTTTTGTGCCCGCAAGAGACTGATTTCATGTCGGATACTCAACAGCTCTTCGCGCGCTTCTTTGATGATATTGTCCGCTTGAATCTCGGCTTCGTGGATGATGATCTCGGCTTCACGCCGCGAATTGGCGCGCGAGTCTTCGACCGTACTCTGCGCCCGCACAAGCGTGTCGCGCAATGTACTTTCCACCCGTTGATAATCTTTAAGCTGCGTTCTCAATCTGATCAACTCGTCATTGAGCTGATTTTTCTCGCGAATGTGTAATTCGAGTTCATCCGCCACCATCACAAGGAAGGCCTCGACCTCTTCGGGATCGAAACCGCGCATCGTTTTTTTGAACTCTTGCTTCCGAATATCCAATGGTGTTAGCTTCACAATGACTCCCCGCATAAATTTTTAATAGGCCAATGCTCTTAAAGTGGAGACCAAAAATCTATCAATAAACAATATGACAAAAATGACAATGACAGGTGAAAGGTCGAGTCCACTAATCGGCGGAATAAATCTTCGCACTCGTTCCAACACCGGATCCGTGATTTGATATATAAAACGAACAATGTTATTATACGGATTCGGATTGAACCATGACATAACAGCGCGGGCAATGATAACATACATGTATAAGGTCAAAAATAAATGTAAAACCGAAGCCAGGGCTGTAAAGAAATTCTCAATGATAAACATTTTCCTCTCATTTATAAAATGAGCATGTCTCGAACAACAGGCATTGCGCGAACAGCTGCGCATGAAAACGGATCGCAAATATACTTTATAATTGCATAAGAATCAATCAAAATCTTGATCCTGTTTACACTTGATTAAACTTGAATAATTTTGTACTTTGACCGATAATCAAAATAACCTCTAAGGATCTACCCGTGACTGATTTCGAGCCCTATACTCACCCCGATCACATCTATCGAGATTTCACTTTCAAAGCTGTAATCGCAGGCATCTTGTTTGGTATTGTTTTTGGCTCCGCCAACGCCTATCTTGGATTACGCGTTGGTTTGACCATATCTACCGCCATTCCTCTGGCCATTGTAGCGGTCGCAGTTTTTAAATTACTCAGCCCGATTTTTGGTCCTTCCAATGTTCTGGAGCAGAACATTGCCGCAACGACCGGTTCTGCCAGCTCATCTCTGGCGTCGGGAATCATCTTTACCGTTCCCGCACTTTTTATATGGGGTTTCAATCCACCTTTGCTGCAAATCGGCACATTAGCGCTTCTTGGCGGCGTTCTTGGCGTATTGTTCATGATTCCATTGCGCCGCTTTCTGATCGTCAAGGAACACGGTACGCTGCCTTATCCTGAAGGCACTGCAGCAGCTCAAGTGCTCATTGCCGCAGATGCAGGCGGATCACGCGCAATCAACGTTTTCATCGGGCTCGGCATTGGTGCGCTTTACAAGTTTTGTACCAGTTTTTTAAAATTATGGCCTGAAGCGCTTCATATCAGATTGCCCGTCCTGAAAAAGGCGGAATTGGGTCTTGAAGCCGGGCCTGCGCTTCTGGGAGTTGGCTATATATTGGGCTATCGAATTTCCGCCATCATGGTGGCCGGCGGACTGCTCTCCTGGATCGGCATCATTCCGATTTTAGCTTATTTTGGTGAAGGTCACGGCACACCATTGTTGCCGGCCAAAGATGTCCTCATCTCGGATATGACACCCTATGAAATCTGGTATAATTATATCAAATATATAGGCGCCGGCGCCGTGGCCTTTGCCGGCATTGTCACAGTGATAAAATCTGTTCCCACCATGTATCAGTCTCTTAAAATCGGCGTGCGCGAGCTGCGACGAAAAACCGGTGCCGATGTGGCGCAACCAATCCGCACTGATCATGACCTGCCAATGGGCGTCGTTTTTGTTGGTGTGCTGGTCGTTATGCTCGGCGTCATCATTACACCGCATGTATTGGGGATTGGCTCATTGCTGATCATTCGAATCGTTGGCGCCCTTTGTATTGCGGTTTTTGCATTTATGTTTGTGACCGTATCTTCAAGAATTGTCGGTTTGGTTGGTGTTTCGTCCAATCCGACGTCAGGGATGACGATTGTCACGCTGCTCGGAACCAGTCTTGTTTTTGTCGCGTTAGGCTGGACTGATGATTTTGGCAAGGCCGCCGCACTTACTGTTGGAACAGTCGTTTGTATCGCTTCGTCGATTGCGGGTGATATTTCACAAGATTTAAAGGCAGGCTATATCCTGGGGGCCACGCCGCGCAAGCAGCAGACGGCCGAGTTGATCGGTGCCGCAACATCCGCCTTTGGTATCGCCGCCGCCGTTTGGCTTTTGGGGCGAGTGTACGAATTTGGTTCACCTGATCTCGCTGCGCCCCAGGCAACGTTGATGAAAACAGTGATCGAAGGTGTCCTGCAAGGTGACCTGCAATGGGGATTGGTTCTGGCCGGCGCGGCCCTGGCACTCACGGCCGAATTGCTCGGCGTACCTTCATTACCATTCGCTGTTGGTATCTATCTGCCCCTGGCTACGATGACGCCGGTTTTTGTCGGCGGCGTGATTCGGCATTTTGTTGAAAATTCAACAAAAACGAAGCAGGATACTGCAACTCGAAAGGAGCGTGGCATACTCTTTGGCTCGGGTCTCATTGCCGGAGAGGGCATTGTTGGTGTCATTGTCGCCGCTTATGCCTTTTTTGCCGGAAAACCAAAGGGATTGAACATCCTCTGGACCGATTCATTGGGTCAAATTATCTCGCTGGCTGTTTTTGTTCTATTGGTGATTTTTCTTGTCCATCGCGCATCAGGAAGAAACAAATAGGCTTTGTTTAGCCTGAAAAATTCGTTCACACAAAGACACGAAGCCACAAAGACTGTTTTTATTGGACTTGTTGAATGTTTACAAAATGCTTGAA
>JAFGKD010000042.1 GCA_016928775.1 Candidatus Zhuqueibacterota bacterium
GTGTTCCTTTTTTGCTGGATGTGATTCTCTGTGTTCTTTGTGTTCTCTGTGGTTGGCTTGTAAACTTTGCCAAAAAAACACGATGTTGCAGATTTGTAGTACGGATGAGCACGGATTTTTCGGTTTTGCTTCGAGAAAGCTTTGAGACTGGAGGCTAAAAAGATTAAAATGAAAAATATTATCTGTGTTTCATCCGTGAATCCGTGGCTCATAAATTTCACGTTCACCAACTGCATTTTAGACTTTTTTCACTATGAGTTAAGGTCGATCAGTTGTTGCGATTTGCCCCGCTTGCGGCAAAGACCACACATCCAGTTTGAAGTGCTCCTTTTGCCGGTTTGATTTCCGCAATCAGCTTTCCTCGCAATAGCTTTATACAATTAAATTCTTCGCACCACAATGAAAAACAAGGGAAAATTTCGATGAAAATGAAGCGCTGCTGGGTTGGGATAATCGTTGTGGTTCTCTGTGCTGTTGCAGCAAGTGTGCACGCCCAGGCACTTTCTCATAAAAGAGTTATATTTCAATCGCCATTGACACAGCCGGAGGACAATGAATTCGCTCACTTTGCGAATGTTAAAGGACAATTTTCAGCACAAGGGTGGCAAGGTCTCGTCGGCGGTGCGGATGGCAGCCGACTGGTGGTGACGACCAAAAATCGCTTGCCGCAATCCGCGACAGTTGAATGGATTGTTAAAAATTTTAATCCAGCCATCCAAACGATTGAAAATCGTGAACATTTGTTTTTAATGACGAGCTCGGAAAATGAAGATGAACGCTATCAAAACGACGGCTCCTGGGTTTTTTTGCGAACCGGCAAGAGTTATGTGGGTGCTGACGGCTCCTGCTCAATGAAAATTGATGTGGGGACCAGAGGTGTTAACGTTCGCGTTGAGCGACATATTTTGTCTGGCAAAATGTGGGAGATCAATGAGACCTACAGGTTCAAGCTCGTTTATGACAACACGTTCATGTGGCTTTACCTCAACGATCAATTGATCATCCAGGTTGACTTTCCCGGCCAGGTCAAACGATTTAACCAGCTCTACTTTGGCGGCGATTCGGTTTACGCATCGGTTTTTGGGCCAATATTCTCGGATTTAAAGATTTCTACCTATGAAAATGAAATGTATTACACCGACCGAACCATGACCAGGAATGTTGTCGGTCTTGATGCACCGGCCTACGGCGGCCATGGCATTGCTGTCGGTGATGTGAATGGCGATGGGCTTGATGATTTATATCTCGGCAACTGCTTTCAGAATCAATGTTTGCGCGATGTGCTGTATATTCAGCAGCCGGATGGCACCTTTGTCGATGAAACGATCGAGCGCGGCGTATCGGATGAGTGCTGTAGTCACGGTGTGATCTTTTTTGACGCGGATAATGACGGAGATCTCGATTTGTTCAACGCGAATACTTGGGAGCCAAATCAGCTTTATATCAATGATGGGAATGGCTATTTCTCCGAGGAGAGTTTTGCGCGCGGTATTGAGAATATAAATGGTGAAACTCGTGGTGCTGTTGCCTTTGATGTCAATAATGACGGTTTTATTGATATTTTTGCAGCTAACTGGGGCATGCAAAACGAGATGTATATCAACAATGGTGACGGTACCTTCACTCGTGAATATCGAGGCGCTGAAGGCGCTGTTGAAGATCCGGAAAAAATCGGCACACAGGGCGTGACGGTCGGCGATATTGACAATGATGGCGACTATGAGATTTATATTTGCCGAAGAGATGCGCCAAACCAGCTTTTTTTAAATGAAAATGGCTATTTCCACGATGTCGCCGCAGAGCGTGCTGTGGCCGTGCCCGGTCGCTCGGATGGAGCAACTTTTGCAGATTTTGACCGTGATGGCGACATGGATTTGTTTGTCGCCAATACGCGCATTCCAAATACGCAGGAAAAAATTTATCTTTTTGTTTTCATCAATAATGGCAATGGCTATTTTCAAGACAAAACAAGCTTTTATAGCCTAGGTATGGAGGGCTTTACTCCTTTGTTGTTTGATGCAAACAATGACGGTTATCTTGATTTGTACCGGCTGCAAAATAATGATTATGACAAAACTGCGGTCGCTGTGTTGAGCTTGAATAACGGCGCCGCGACATTCAAGTCTGCCGGGTATAATGGTGCGACCATCATTGGCGCGGATGCCCGTTCTTGTGTAGCGCACGACTTTGACGCGGACGGTGATCTTGATCTTTATGTGACGACCAAACTTTTTGAAAATGTCTATTTGGAGAATCGATCCAACATTACTGCAAACAGATGGATCGAAATCTCAACGCGCGGACCCAAAGGTGATCTCGGCGGTATTGGCAGCAAAATAGACGTTTATGAAGCGGGCAGGCTGGGCAGTCCTTTTTCTTTTCTGGGTCATCGCGAAGTGGTGACGGCGCAAGGCTATCTCAGCGGTGCCTCGGCTGTGCAGCATTTTGGCCTGGGACAACACACAGCGTGCGATGTACGCGTGACCCTCACAAATGGAACGGTGCTCGAAAAGAGAAACGTCGCTGCAAATCAACGCATAGAAATTGCCCCGGAACAAACTACAAAAATACTGAACTATGTTTCCGGAGACAATCAAACGGGTGCTGTGAATCAACTGTTAGACGAACCTTTTCAGGTTCGTCTGGTGACCTCAGCCGGAGCGCCGGTGGCCGATTATGCTGTCTCTTTTGTTGTGACGCAGGGGGATGGGAGCTTTGATACAAATTCCACTATACAAACGGACGTTTCCGGTTATGCCTCGATAACATTTCGGCTGGGCGCAACAGCCGGGCTGCATGTTGTTGAGGCGCGCGCAGCCGGGGCGCAGAATTCGCCGATAGATTTCACCGCAACGGCGATGGAAGCCGTTTTTCAATTGCAAAAAATATCGGGTGATAACCAGACCGCAATGGTGCGCACGACCCTGCCGCAACAACTTTTCGTGCAGACTCGCACGCAAAGTGGTGCCATCGCGCCGGATGTTGATGTCACCTTTAACGTTATTTCCGGCGGCGGTCATATGGCCGGCCTGGCAACACAAATTGTCCGGAGCGATGCCCGGGGAGAGGCTGCTGTGTCCTGGACCCTCGGACAGGTGAGCGGACAACAGGTGTTGAACGCTTCGGTGCCCGGCAGCTCGGTTGATTTTTATGCGACAGCGACTGCTGGCGATCCCGTTATCATAGAAAAAATGAGCGGCGATAATCAACCGGTTTTTCCCGGTCTCCCTTTCGCACAACCTTTTGTGGTCAAAGTGTCTGATGTCTACGGCAATCCAGTGCCGCAGCACCCGGTGAGCTTTCGCATTACCGCGGGACAGGGATCTCTCGGCAGCACGAACAGACTGACAGTTAGCACTGATTCACAAGGTCAGGCACGCGTTTCCTGGACGCCTGATCCCTATCTCGGCCCAACCAATACGCTGTTGGCCGAATCAGATTTTCAGGGGAATCCGCTGAATAATTCGCCGATTATCTGGAATTATCCGGGAATCGAGGTGGATGCATCAACCTCTTCGGTCACTGCCACAAGTCCTGTGGCGGCGAACGGGACAAGTACCTCCACGATCCAGGTGACGCTGCGAGATACACAGAATCGAACGGTCGGCGCCGGCCTGACGATTCAATTGAGCGTCAGCGGTTCACAAAACAACCTTCAAATCACTGATCCCGAAACCGATGCCAATGGCCAGGTTGTCGCTACGTTGAGCAGCAGTGTCGCAGAGCAAAAGACCGTGACAGCGATTGTCAAAGGACTTGAGCTCGAATTGCAGGATCACCCGGTCATTGATTTTTTAGCCAGCAACCAGATAGCAGACAAGATTTACATTGTCTCCGGCGACAGTCAGGACGTAAGGGTCATGTCGCCGTCCGAACCACTTGTTGTACAAATAATGGATAAAGAATCCCGACCGGTGGCAAATCACGTGGTGACCTTTATCAGAATCGCCGGGGAAGGATCGTTTCAGGGGCAAGCCAGCCAGAGTCTTTTGACTGACGCACATGGCATTGCTTCGGTCACTTATACAACGGGGAGCAAGGCGGGTGTTATCTCAACAATTGAAGCACGCGCAGCCGATGTGACGAATTCACCAGCTATTTTTACGATCACCAGCATCGCTGCCAGCGCAAAAAAACTGATGATTGTCTCAGGTAATAATCAACAAGGTCCACCCAACAGCACCTTGCCGCAGTCGTTAGCCGTTGCTGTCAAGGATATTTATGATAATACAATAATCAATCATCCGGTGAATTTTAAAGTCAATATGGGGGAGTGCACACTCAATGGTGCCGGCCAGACAACCAGCAGGACAAATAGTGATGGAATAGCGAGCGTCACCGTCACTTTGGGGCAAACGCCGGGTCAGTGCCTGGTTGAAGCGAGCATTGATTCTTTTTCCGTTATATTCACATTAAAAATAACCGAGGATTTGCCAGACCCCGATCTCAAATTGTCAACACTCACCGCAACGTCGCCTGTGTTGGCCGACGGCGTGTCGACATCGGATATTCTTGTGACTATTTTTGATAAATACGCTCGACCCATCGAAGGCGCCAAAGTGAGAATTTCGGCTATGGGTGAAGGTGCCCTTTTGCAGCAACCGGATTCATTGACCAGTGTCGACGGGCAGTTACATGCCACATTGGCTGCTACTGTGCCCGGAGTCAAAACAGTACTGGCTGCAGTCTTGCCGCACGGTCTTTACATCGAACAAACGGCAACGGTGTTGTTTGAGCGCGGGAATCCTCTGTTAGAGATTGTCTCGGGCCAGGATCAAGTGGGGACTGTGGGGCAAAAATGTTCAGAGCCGCTCACCGTACAGGTTAAGAATGGTGATCATCCTTTTGTTGGGCAGCCCGTGCAATTCATCGCGATATCTGGCGGTGGACATTTTAATGGCCGTGATACGCTGATGATCACATCTGATGCCCAAGGCCTCGCTGCCGCTGATTATTTCCTGGGAACGACGGCTGGTGTCAATGTTGTTTCTGCCGTGATCGCGGTTGCTCCAGACAAAGGTGTGACTTTTACGCTATACGGGCGCGCCGGCTCGGCGTCGAAAATTGTCAAGCACGCGGGGGATGAGCAGATCGGACAGATCAACATGGCACTCGCTGCGCCGTTAATCGTACGGGCAATAGATGCCTATAATAATCCGGTTGCCAGGAGCTCGGTCACCTTTTCGGCATTAGATGGCGGTTCAATTCCACCTCCGCAATCTGTCCTCACAGATTCCGCCGGCCTGGCTCAAGCGACAGCCATGCTGGGCTCAAGGATTGGCCGGTATACTTTCAAGGCCATGTTGCCGAATGGCAGTCTCGTTCTTTTCAGCGCCCAGGCTGAAAATGCCAACAGACCACCGCAAGTGATGTCCTATCAGCCGGCAGAAAGTGATATAACCTTTGTCTATGATGAGCGTTTGTTGTTTGAAATCACCCAGGTAGTTGATCCGGATAATGATCCAATCTCTTACTCCTGGTTTATGAATAACCTAATGGTAGGCAATCAAGCCACGTTGTTTGTTTACATGAGTCAGGTGTTTGCTCCAACAAATGTGCTCAGATGTATTGTATCGGATGGTCAGGACACAACAGTCGTGCGATGGTCTCTGACGCTGCGATCACCTGTGGAGCTATCGGGCTTTCAAGCGGTGTATGAAAAGCGACGCGGTGTCGTACTGTCATGGTCTGCAACATCCGAGGTAAAAAATATGGGATTCCGGGTATTGCGTGCAGCATCACAAAATGGTCACTATGCGCCAATATCTGAATTGATCGAGACAACTTTTGATCATGGCGGATATTATCATATTACTGATCCGGAGCCGTTGTCTCCCGGTACGTATTTCTATATGCTGGAGAGTATGACACAATCCGGTTATACGACACGTTTTTCTCCGGTATCGGTTACCGTGTGTGCCCCTGAAAAAGTAGCGTTATTGCAAAATTATCCAAATCCATTTAATCCAACAACCTCTTTGGCGTTCGAGCTTCCGGCGCCCATGCAGGTCCGACTCGTCATCTACAATCCCACAGGACAAATGGTGCGGGAGGTCGTTGATCGTGAGATGCCCGCCGGTTATCATGCGATTCTCTGGGATGGCCGCGATGAAAACGGTCTCCAGGTGCCAAGCGGCATCTATCTGTATCGAATGACCGCTGGCGATTATTCGGAAACCAAAAAAACAACATTGATGAAATAGGCTGTTTATTGAATGTAGAGGAATAAAATCCAAAGGTGTGACCGTTTTAATGTCTGATCAAAATGGATAAAAATTGAAAAATGCTGGATATAATGCAAATTTAAGCTGTGGCTGTTTCAAATAATTCATATATTGTCTCAGTTGAAGCAGAGAAAAAGTAACACAGGATTAGGAGCAGGAAAAAAAATGAGAATTCGTCTGATTTATGCGATCGTTATAATTTCATCGGTTCTGTCTATCCTCAGTGCGCAAACATGGGATCAACGTTTTGCGGCCGGGGCGCATTTGGGTGCCTTTAAACTATGGGGTGGAGAATACAACAGATCAACCATTAGTGGAATGATCGGTTTAAACGCCTACTATGGTATTCTACCAACCCTTCAATTAGGACTTGATGCTGGTTATGGCAGTTTTCGACCTTCCGCACTTGGAGGGATAAGAATAATCCCCGAGGACGACGCTGAACCTTTTCGAACCACAGTCATTCCCGTCAGCTTGACCCTGCGTGCAACTTTGCCATCGATGCGTAATGAGGAGCGAAAATGGTATGGACTCCTCGGTGTTGGCGCTTTGATGTGGGACTTGAAAAATATCGATGAAAATAGTCCGGAAAACGGTCAGAGTGTGCACGGGCAACAGACCAATATGACAATTTTGATCGGCGCCGGTTTGGAATGGCTGCTGGCAAAATCGTGGGGACTGGATTTTCGTGTGCAGAATACTTTTTTATTGGATCAGAAACTTGATAACACCGGTTATGGAGATGATGCCAACAGTATGATGCTCCAGGGGCGAATTGGCCTGTCCTATTATTTTGGTGGCTTTATCGATACGGATGGTGATGGCATTCCGGACAAGAGCGATGGTGCTCCATTGCTGGCCGAGGATTTTGACGGCTTTCAGGATCGCGACGGCATACCGGACCTGGATAATGATAATGATGGTATACCCGATGAGCGGGATGGTGAACCCAATCTCCCGGAAGATAAAGATGGTTTTCAAGATGAAGATGGCATTCCGGATCTTGATAATGATGGCGATGGTATACCGGATACGCAAGACGGCGCGCCGCTAGAACCGGAAGATAAAGACGGTTATGAGGATGAGGACGGTGTGCCTGATCCAGATAATGACGGTGACGGGATTAATGATGTCGATGACGAGTGTCCGAACGAGCCAGAGACGTTCAACGACTATATGGACAATGATGGTTGCCCCGACCAAAAGCCGGTAGCAGCCGTGGATAGCCTTGTTGAAATGAAGACGGCCGAACAAATCGTATTACGGGGCGTCAATTTTGAACACAACAGCGCTGATCTCACGCGCGAGGCGCGCGATATTCTGCGATCGGCGGCCAACATCCTTTTGGCGCATCAAGAGATCCGACTCAAGATTACTGGACACACGGATAACACCGGCACTGCCGAGTACAATCAGCGCCTGTCAAATCAGCGGGCGGAAGCTGTCAAGACATTTCTCATTAATAATGGTATTGCAGCAGATCGTTTGACAACGGAAGGACGCGGTGATACCGAGCCCCTTGCCGATAATTCGACTGAAGAAGGCATGGCTAAAAACCGGCGAATTGAGTTTGAAAGAATAGATTAAGTCTGCTGGTGTCTATGTCGAATTTGAAATCTGCCAGGCGCGTTCAAGGTGCCTGGCAGTTTTTCGACTCGAAAGTACACGATAAAACGAGCGATGCTAATACTTTTCACGTTTGACGTTTCACGTTTCACATCTCACTTTTCCGCATACAGACGCATCTTTTCCCGAACATCATCTAATAATTCAGGCCCGCGCAAATCTATGGCAATGATATTGCCGTCTGGATCGATGAGAAAAGTCGCCGGATAGTAAGTGATGCCGTATTTTTTTAGAACGTGATCCGGGGCAACGGCATTTTTGTAGACCAGTTTTTGATCCTTGACAAATGTGCGCGCTTTTTCTTCATCCGCATGACCCAGTCCGATGAGCACCAGTGAATCCGGCGAAATGGACAAGACCAGGTTGTTCATGTGCGGTGATTCGCCGCGACACGGCCCGCAATTCGATCCCCAGAATTCCAGAAAAACAAATTTGCCGCGTAATTGTGATGTGTAAATTTTTTCGCCATCCAGGGTTGTGACGGAAAACATGGGGGCGGGCTGGCCTGCACGCAATCTTGTGCTGTTACGTATATTTTCGGCGCTGGCGTGGGTGATGTACCAGGAATCCGGAAAATCTTTGTACAACCACTCGATGAGATATGCCGCCTTTTCCATATCTTTGGGTTCAAACTCCACATAGGTATCGGCCATGTGGTAGAGAAGCTCCTGCTTTGCATCGCGATTTTTTGTGCTTTTACAAAAATTGACTGTATAGTCAAACTCGTAATCTCCGGAGATACCAATGCGATCTTTAAAGTCGGGCAGGTGCTGCGCGTGCATATGGATGTATCGAAGCCCTTCCCAAAAAGCGCCGGTAACCAGAACAGAATTTGGCTCAAGGTCTTCCAATCGATTGACGATTGATTTGAAATAGGGGATGTAGGGACTGTTATCAAGAAAATCAGTTAGAGCTGCAGAATCCGGATGCGTTTTCCCAAGCTGCCATAAATCAATACTGGAGGGATTAAAGCCCAGCAAGTTATCCAGCCAGTACTCATGAAAGATCGGCGCAAAAAACGGATCGAATTGTTTTTCAAGTCGTTCGAAGCGAGTTTTTAAGGCTGAGCAGGCTTCTTTGACGGGTTCGGGTTCATCTTTTTCAATGTATTTATCCATATCAGCACGAACATCATGATAGTAAATTTCAAACACCCGCAACGAATCCTGCAATGCAACAAATTGATGATAGAGATCAAATCCCTTCACCGTGATCTTTGCCTTTCCCGCCGGGGTAATGTACACTGAAGGATCAAAGCTAATGTCTTCGCCATTATAGATGTGATTATACGTGGCGTGCGTTTTCACCGGTTTTACATTTTGCGAGCCGGGAAAGTAACGGTACATATTTCCATACTCGGTGTTTGTTTGAGCATTCATGCCGGATACCAGAAATTTATATTCTGATCCTTTGGCCAAGTTGATGTTGTCAGGTACCCTCCAAACAATTCCAGACTTTTTTAATGCAAGCGCTTTGCGTTCATCCCAGCCGCAAAAATCACCGGTGAGTTTGACATCTGTGACTGGCCCGGGCAGACTTTTTTGTGCCAAATTAAAATTGATGTTGATGCGAGATTTTTCATCCGGCACAATGATTTCGACAAACGCGCGCTCGTAAGCAAAAGCCCACGCTGCCATCGTATAACATCCCGGTGCTACATCAAATGAAAAAGATGTTTTGGACTGTTCGGAAAATTGCAGTGGCTCACCGACATAGTCGATGACAACCGCATCATGCGGCATCAATCGATAGAGACCGATATGAATGGTTTGTGGTTGTTCACCTCCCTGAAAAGTAATGGCGCCGGAAATGATGGCGTTATTTTGCGCGCCAGTGAGAGCAAAAACAGCGATCGTGGAGATCAGCAATAACGCCATTGCTGTCCACCACATGGATTTGGGTGAAAAGTTGGAAATCATGGTGACCCTCCGTTTCATATTGAATTTTGTGTCCGCCAGCCCGACAGCCACAGGCAACAGCCCTCGCTGCGAGGCCGACTCGATGAGTGAAATGAGGGTACGGCCGTACTGTTTATTTTTATCTTGTCCAATATTGGTCAAAACAAGTTCATCGCACGCCACCTCGCGGTCAGCGCGCATTTTAAAAAATGCGATCCAGATAAAGGGATTGAACCAGTGCAGGATTTGCAGGATCGTCGTCAACAGTGCCAGTGGCACGTCTTTTTGTTTATAATGCACCAGCTCGTGCATAAAGATATGTTCAATTTGATCGTCGGTTAAATCGAGCAATAAATCCTGTGGCAAAACAATATGCGCTCTAAACAGCCCGCTCCAAAAAGGCGAAGAGATGCCGGGCAGGGATAGCACGGTGATCTCTCGCCGGACACCGAGCCGGGATGCACATCGATTTAAAATATCGAGAATTTCCGGATTTTCAACAATCTTGCCCTTCGCTAAACGTCGATTTAATAAAACATTGGCCGCCGCTGTATAACCCAGCAAAATCAGGGTGATCAACAACCATAAAATTGAGATGATATGCGTTTTGGTGATTTTCGGTTGAGGAATGATGCGTACATCTGCTTCAATAGGCGTTTGATAATTGAAAAGTGATGTTGCCATTGGGCCTATGGAGTGTGCGCTTTTGGCGATTTCCGTCACTTTATTCGCAGTGGAGCCAAACGGCTCACTGATCGGCTCGACGTTTTTCGTCAGGTTAAACAAGCTGAACGGCATGGGGATGTCAATCGGAATAGTTAGCCGAATAATCAGCAAAAACCACAATGCATGCAGCCATTTGGCGGACAACCGATGGCGGAAGGTCGTTTGCACGATTGCAATCAGGGCAATCACAACGACGGCTTTGAGAGAGGCAAGGAAGAGCCATGAAACAAAATTGATCAAAGGATCGAACACCGCCATCATTTCTGCTGCTCCTTTTCTTCCAAAATTCGTTTCAACTCTTCAATGTCTGCTTTGCTCAATTTTTCGTCCTCAATAAACGCCGCTAACATGGGCTTGAGCGCGCCGCTATACACACGACCGAGAAAAGATCTGCGTTCGGCGCGACGGCAATCGCCTTCATCAACTTTGGGATAGTAGAGATAAGACCGCCCATCCTTATCAAAATCGAGCGCCCCCTTGTTGACCAATCGGTTGAGCAAAGTTTTGATGGTTTTGGGATTCCAGTCAACACCCTGGTCGTTGTCCAAAATGTCAATGATTTCATTGGACGTGCGCGGCGACTTTTCCCACAGCAGTTTCATCACGCGCCACTCGGCTTCGGAAATTTTGGGAATCATGGAGGCTTCCTTTGATTTTCGTTTACATTTGTAATCTATTGATAGTTTACAAATGTAATCTTTAAATGTCAAGGAAAATTTTGCGAAATTATAATTTTTCAAGTGGGGGAGTGGCAGTGATCGTGCTATAGTCAAAGATTTCAGCATCCAAAACTTGGTTTGGGGCAGATTTACGCTGCTTTGGCTTATTATGCTGATCATCAACAAGAGATGGATTCTATCATTGAAAAACAACTGGAAGAAAGCCGACAATTGGTTTCTCGTATCCGACAACCGCAAAATGTTATCGACAGGATCAGGCGTTCAAAGGAGACTTAACTGGTTCCCGGGCCCGGCCTGCGAGCGAGGATGAGCGATTGCAGATCGGCGATCGATGATTTCAGATATGGTGACTTGCCATCAGCTCCCCGCCTCATATTTCTTCATTTCTTCCGCGATTCGTTCCGCCATTTTGGCGCCGCGAATTTCTTTGGCAATGATGTTGCCGTCGGGATCGATGAGAAAGGTGGTGGGAAAATGTTCGATCTTCCAGGCTTTGAGAACGTTTTCCGTGGCAATGGCGTTGGGGTAGGGCAGCGGACGCTTGTGCAGGAATTTTTGCAGATCGCCTGGTTCGTCGCGGGCAACGCCAAAAACGATCAATTTGTCTGACGGAATCGTCTCAGCCAAACGGATGATGTTGGGCAGCTCCATTTTGCACGGCCCACACCAGGTGCCCCAGAAATCAATGAATACATACTTGCCACGATTTTTTGACAGCGTGAATTCTTGACCGTCAACGGTCATGAGGGTGAAATCCGGCGCCGGCGCAGCAGCAACATCTTGCCAGTTCACGTACTCTTTTTGTGCTTTTAAATTTTCCGCCGCAAAACTGTCCGGATATTTTGTCAATATCAGCGTTTCCAGTTCGTCGGCGCGCTGCATGTCCCCTTGCTCGCGATAATAGCGCCAGCTCTGCAAAGCACAATTTTGCCGGCATTCGGGATTTTGCGCGTGGTCGATGAAATAGTTCACTTTATCGGCGTATTGCTGCGTGTCCACATTCAGCTCGACACCCATTGCCGATGCTGATTGGATCATCCAGGGCAAATAGGTCATTGCGGTTCTGAAAAAATCACCGGTGACAAAATAGGATTTGTGATCCAGGCGAGCCAATAAATCAGTTGTGGTTGCAAGACCGTGGGCAAACGTGTCACTGGCCATAAATCCCGCTATTCTGGTTGTGTCCAAACCAAATATCTGGTAGATTTCCTGAATGCGCAGTCGATTGGGATCGTAAAATTCCAGCACACGCAAGCGCGGCTCGATAAACATCTGCGCCAATCCCGGATCATACGCTGCCTCGAGGCTATCCAGATAAGCCATGGATTTTTCAAACACGGCACGGCCTTTTGCCGGTGTCAGGGGTTCACTTTGCCTGAGCGGTTCCGTGAGTTTATCATCAAACTCGTACAGCAGTCCTTTGAGCTCAATATAACCGGCCACGACCGGCGAACCACTGACCTTGTAAATCGATGGCTTTTGCGGCCGCTGATAGAGACTGGGATCGAACACCAGTTGTTTGCCGCTATATTTATTGTCGTAATTGGCATAGGTGGGATTTATGGCCTTGTTTGACTCGGACAAGTCAAAACGTTGCTGGTTATCCACTTGAAATTTATAGCGTGACGTTTCGACAATTCTCCGTCCCTCCGGCAGCACCCACACCTCACCTTGTCGCTGCATTTT
This sequence comes from Candidatus Zhuqueibacterota bacterium, assembly GCA_016928775.1. Classification (GTDB taxonomy): domain Bacteria; phylum Zhuqueibacterota; class Zhuqueibacteria; order Residuimicrobiales; family Krinioviventaceae; genus Kriniovivens. The sequence goes on from JAFGKD010000042.1 coordinate 12,841, forward strand.
GTATCCTTCTGTGGCTTGCCAGCCGTTAAAATCACCAATGACATAGACTTCCGAGATGCTCTCCGGTACTCCCATGGGTTGCATGTAAAAATCGATGTGCAGTGTGCGAACTTTGTTCGAAGGCACAAGGATTCGCGCATTCACCTGTTCGTATTCGAAAGAATAGGCCACCAGACTATAGGCTTTGTACGGCTCGATTTCAACGGTAAAAGTCGAGTCTTCCGGATCGATAAATTCAAAGGGCTCGCCGAAAAAGAAGCCTCCGCTCTCCTCATACAAACCGATATGAAACGGCTCGGTCGGCAGACCGGAAACAATATGAATTGCGCCGGTTATGGTGATTTTTTTCGGTTCTTTGGAACAGAATAGCAACACCATGAAAACAAGACAAACAACAACACAGCTTTTTTGCATAGCCTCTCCTCCTGAAAAAAGATGTGAATGATAGGCGAACATAGAACAGAAATTTAGAAATCCCACCGGGATAGGGAAAGGTAGGAGAAAAAATGAGTTTTGCAACGTTTTTTTCAGCGGTTTCAGATCGTCGATCTCAAATCTCGGATTTTTTGACCAGCATTCATCATTCGATATTCAATATTCTCTGCGAATGATGAACATCGAACACCGAACGCGACACATAACTGCTATCCTCGTACAAAATCTTGCCACTTTCCACATTCCACTATTTTTCGCTACGCAGTTTGTTTCCTGCCACATCAAAACTCACCCGCTGTGCCGCAATCCCTTTTTCCTTATTTTCAAAAATAACCGCAAAACAGACGCCCATGTGATAGTTCGCGATCATGTCATAGTCCGGCTGAATGATTTGCGCCCCGGTTTGGTCAATAACGCCGTATTTGTTGCCAATCTGCACAACCGCGCGACTATCATAAAAGAAATCCGCGCCATCAAATTGTGGCTCTATGACGATGTTGTTGCTTTTGTCGATAAAGCCCCATTTACCATTGATTCGCACGGACGCGAGTCCGCCCATAAAGGGATTCACCTGTTCGTATGTACACGCGATTTTCAGATTGTCCTCGGCATCGACAAATCCCCAGCGGCCATTTTGTTGCACCGAAGCCAGACCTTCCATAAATCCATGAATGTCTTCAAATCGCGGCTGAATCACCATATCGCCATCTTTGTTGATGAATCCCCAAAGACCATCCTGTTGAACCGGCGCATAGTTGTTGTAAAAGAATTTGGCATTCTCATATTGTGCGGGAATGACAACGGCGCCGGTCGCATCAAGAAATCCCGATTTGTTATTTTTTTGAAAGAGGATTCGCCCATCTTCCAGGTGTCCCAGTTTGTCATATTGCATCGGCACGACAATCGCACCAAGGGTGTCAATCATGCCCCATTTGTTGTTCAGCTTGACCGTGGCGAGACCATTAATAAAAGCAGGATACACCTCATCAAAAGTCGCGGGCACCACGACAGTGCCGTCCTGGTCCGCATAGCCCCATTTGCCGTTTTGTTGAAAATATTTGATGCTATTGCTCGACGAGGGCATGGGGTGATCGTTTATGGTGAATTGCGCCGGAAAGCTTTTGCCGGTGTCGCGATTGACAAAACTGATCTCGGTGATGCCGGCATCAACGAGCTGTCGTGACAGTTCAATGATGGCTGCGGCATTGGTTTCCGCCGAGGGTTGCACCGTGACTGTGACTGTCGCTTTTGCCAAATCGTATTCATTTTTCAAAAGACTCGCCACCTTGTCGGGATTGACGGCGTCGCCATTGATGTCAACGTCCCCATACTTGCCCAGCTTTATGGTGATGGGTTCGCTCTTTAAAGTTGGGGCGTCGGTGAACGCCACCGCTGCCACAGATATCATCACAACAAAGGCTAAAATTGTCCACCCTGTTGATTTTTTCGAAAAATTGCGGATTTTCAAAATTCTCCTTGTCAGATTCGATCGGTTGTCGGTCAATCCTATGGTTACTGGTAATAGTTGTCTTTGAGTTGAAAAACGCAGCAGGGAGATAATTGTGCTGCCATAGGCCTCGGCATGATGCGCGCCAAGTCGGTGCAGTACCATTTCATCGCAAGCGGCCTCGCGGTCATTGCGCATGTTATAAAACGCCAGCCAGATCAACGGATTAAACCAGTGCAGCGCTTGCAAAATCGTGCACACCCATGCTACGAGCACATCGCCGCGTTTATAGTGCGCCAGCTCGTGCAGCAGGATGTGTTGGACCTGCTTGTCAGATAAAGTGTGCGCCACATGACTCGGCACCACGATGCGCGGCCTGAGCAGTCCACACAACATGGGTGTTTTTATCTCGGCTGCGCTATAGATGGTCATGCTTTTTGTGATGCAGAGTTTCGGTTGACTCACTTCCAGGATGCGACTAATTCTTTTGTCCTTCAGAGGACCTGCGCCTCTTATCGAGCGCCAAAGTTCGAGGTTGCTTCTCGCGGCTAAGGTGAGAAGAACGAGCGCCCCGAAAAGCCAGATCAAACTGAGAATTTCTGCGCTTGAGAAACGGCGCGCGGCATTGATGCCAGGAGAGGGTGCAACGACTGTTTGATGTGATGAGCTTGCATTCGAAATTATGGTTTTTGATTTTGTATGGTTTTCAATATCCGAATTTGCCGCAATCGCTAAATTTTCTGTGTTATCCAGGGCGGCAGGTTTGTCATTTCCCGGATTCAAATTATAGAGACTCACAGGACTCGGCACGTCAACCGGCAGCACCAGGCGAAGCATGACCACAAGCCAAAGCACGTACAGCCATCGCGCCGCAAGATGCTCCCGCAAGATGGCGCGAATGATCAAAATGAAAACAATGACAGGCGCAGTTTTGAGGGACGCAACGAATACCCACGTAGCGATTTTCGCAAGTGTATCTATTATTGTAACCATGGCTTTCCTTCGCCTTTTATCAGAATCAGCCTTTCGATGTGGTGTTTTCGAGCACGGCAACGGTAACGGCATAGAGCGCGGCGAGCACGATGGTCAGCACAATTCCGAATGAGAGGGAAGAGAGAAGCCTCGCAATACCTCGCATGGTTATATCCGGCGTCATATCGTTCGCCGCTGAAATAGCCACCAACGCCTGCGCCACACCCGTCATGGCGTTTATCACAATAGAAAGTAATGGAATATAAACTGTAACCTTGCACACGGCTAAAAAGTTCACCTTTTGGCGCATAAAAATTTGTACGAGACAAAAAAGAATCGATACAACGGCAAATACGCTTGCCATTATGGTTGATTCAGAAGGTAAATTTTCAAACATGATCTTAACCTCCTTTTCGGCTAACTTGGGTGAATTGTGAATGCTTCACTATCCGTCAATTAAAATTCCCATTTTGCGATTTCCTTACCGATTTCCAGTCCCATCTTGGGGCCGCGAATGTTTTTCGCAATGATGTGGCCATCCGGATTTATGAGAAAGGAGGTGGGAAAAGATTGAACCTCCCATTGCTTCAAGAGATCTTCATCCACAAGCGCATTCGGATATGGCAGTTTTTGCTGCTCGAGAAATTTTTTCAACGGCTTTTCTTCATCCTTTACCAGACCGATAATCTGCAATTTATCATTGTTGATTAACTGTGACATGGTGACAATATTTTCAATTTCACGCGTACAGGGCTTGCACCACGTGCCCCAAAAATCAATGAACACAAAGCGTCCGCGAAAATTGTGCAGACGAAGCTCTTGATCATCAATTGTGGTCACGATAAAATCATGTGCCGGCACCGGCGATACTCGTTCCCAGCTAAAATGGTTGAGCTCGCGCTGCAGTGCTTGTGCATAAAATCCATCCGGGAATTCTTTCAGCAACAGCGTGCGATATTTTTCTGCGGCTGCGGTTGAGTCCAGGTCGCTCAACCGACTGTGCATGTTATACATCACCGCTTCTCTGGTGTGCGGATTTCGCGCATGATAGACAAAATCATCCAGCATCGCCCGGCATTCATCATAGGTGATATCGTATTCTTGTGCCAAATCCGGCCATTTGTGAAGGTACAGCGGAATTTCAGCACAGAGATTGTAAACAAAATCGCCCTCGTAAAAATAGCTGTCCAGATCAAGTTGTTTGACAAACGATAAAAGCTCGGTGAAATATTGATGAAAGGCCTTGCTTTCAAAGAAATCTTTCAGATCGTATTGAGTTGCTTCCGGATTAAAAATAATTCTAGATTGAGGTCTTATGGGACTAAAGAGCTGGGCAAGATAGAGTTTGTTCTCCAGGAAGATGTCCTTGAAATAGGGATCATACTCGGCTTCAAGGCTATCCCATTTGGCACGCATGCGATAGTAATGTGCCGGAATATCCAAATTATGTCTGGTTTCGGGATTATTGAGCGGCTCGACCATTTCCAGAACGAGCATGTATTTGTCCTCATAAAGTTGATGAAACTGATCCGCCAGCTCCCAGCCTTGGGTAGTGATAGCCGCCTTTTTTATGGGATGTTCGAATTTTGTTGGGTCAATAATAAACTCTTTTTCCCCTTGATAAATGTGATCGAACGTACCCCAGTTTAGGCTCACTTGTTTGGGCTTGCCGGTGGGTGCGTATCGATACATTGGTTTTTTTGAAGGATCGATGAGAAAATCCTGAAAATCACTGATCCCCTTTTCCCATACAAAGAATTTATACTTTTGGCCGATGTGCATGCTGTCCGGCGCTTCGGTTCGCCACATGCCATCTGTAAAAGTGAGTTGTGCTGCTCTATTGCGATCCCAGCCGCAGTAATCGCCAATCAGAGCAATGTGGCTGATCGATTCCGGTAATCCTGTTCGCGGGAGAGCAAAATTGATTTCAAGATCGGTTTGGTCATTTTCGATGAACACTTTGTAATGCGCATTCTCGTAACCAAAACCCCAGGTTACCACTGTATAGAGTCCTGGTTCAACATTAAATGTGTAGCTGGATGTGTTGGTGAGCTTTAGCAGCGCGTGAGGTTCGCCACCGCCGCCAAAAAAGTCGTCGCGCCAGTTATAGTCATACAAGCCCACATAAATTGTATCCGGCTGCGCACCATCTTGAAACGTGATCTCTCCGGAAATAGACGCGGATTCTGTGGCGCTGGTGAGCGCCAGGAGCGAAATGACCAGAACAAGTACAAACATAAGAACCTCCCACCATTTGGATTTTATAGAAAAATTGGCAATCCGGTCAATCCGGTGCCGGATGTCTTCCTGGGTGTCGGCGAGCCCCACAGTCACCGGCATCAAGCCGTTGCGGTTGGCGTAGCGCAGCAGGGAAATCAAAGTCAAACCGTACGCCTCGGAGCGATTTTGGCCGAGGGCATTCAGCACCATCTCGTCGCAGGCGGTTTCGCGGTCGTTGCGCATTCTGGAAAACGAGTACCATATCAACGGATTGAACCAGTGCGCCGCCTGCAGCAACGTTTGCATCATGGAGACAAAAATATCCTTGCGTTTAAAATGCGCCAGCTCGTGCAGAAAAATGTGCTCGAGGTCTTTATCGGACAACGATTCGACCAGGGCACTTGGAAAATAGATGCGCGGCCGAAACTGCCCGAACCAGAACGGCGATGTGGTTACCTCGATTTGAAACAGCCGAATATTTTTTTTCACGCCAAGCTTTTTCTGGCTCGATTTAAGGATGGTGCTTAAGCGCGAATCCTCAATCGGTCTGGCGCCCCGGAATCGCAGCCAGGTGACGAGATTGAGTACCGCCGCATAGAGCAGGAGGGAGGCCAGGCCGAGCAGCCACACCAGGCCGGCGATTTCCATGACTGAAAGCGAATAGGACTGAACCACAACCGCGTTATCCACTGCCGGATTTTGTTTCCGGATGTTGAACGAGACCGCTGCCGGTTTTTCAATCGGCGTCGACGAATACTCGATGTTTAAATGTGCCGGCGGCGCCGGGCGGTACGGCACTTTGTCGGTCAAATTAAACAGACTAAACGGCGTCGGCATGTTGATGGGCAAGACTAACCGCACGATCAACAAAAACCACAATGCATGCTGCCATTTTGCCGGCAGACGGTCGCCCAGTACCAACCGGAGCATCATAATGAGCGCGATGACAATTGTGGCTTTGAGGGAGGTGATAAAGAACCACTGCGCGATGTCGGAAATGATTGATAAAGTACTCATTTGCATTCCTTTTCGAGTTAATGACCGGGACATTTGTCCTGCTCTATAGCCCACTCGGGATGCATATCCCGGGCGATCTCGTGGCGTTTTTGCCGTTAGCGCTCACACAGTGAGCGCACTCCAAAACGATGCTTCACGATTTTCAAACTATTAGGATAAATCATCCTCTTCTCCCAGCGGCCCTTGGCGGCTTTGCGTTTTTCAAATAGCCGCCTGTTCATAATACTCATCCATTTTTTTCCGCACGAGCTGCACCAGTCGGGCGCCGCGCAAGTTTTTGGCAAGGATATTTCCTGATGGATCGATGAGAAAAGTCGTAGGGTAAGCGGTGATGCCGTACATAGTTGCCAACTCTTCTGATAAAATAGCATTGCTGTACTCGATCTTTTCTTCCTTTACATAATCCAGTAAATCTTTTTCTTTATCGAGTGCCAGTCCAAGAAAAACCAGCGAATCGGATGAAATGTTTTGTGTGAGTTTTATGTTGTTCGGTATTTCGCCGCGACACGGTCCGCACCACGTGCCCCAAAAATCGAGAAAAATAAATGTGCCGCGATACGACGACAGGTCAAACGATTTCCCGTCGATCATGGTCACCTTAAAGGATGGCGCTTCAGCGCCGATGGGAAGCTGAAGCTGCGCTTCAAAAGATGGCACCAGAGAAGTCGTGTACCAGTTTTGTGGATAATCATTTTTTAAGATTTGTATCAAAGCGAGCGCTTTTTCTTTTTCTGCAGGCTTTTTATCCAACTTTTCCATATAAAATCGCAACAATGTTCCGACAATATTGGCTCTGGCTGGATGATCAGTTTTAATAAATTCCCAAAATTTATTTTGGAAATAATCGGGTGTAAGCTCAAGTTCGTTTTGAACGGATGTGGGCGCCTCCTCCAGGAATTGGTCGACATAAAGAAAATTGTTGGAAGAGGGAGTTTCTCCCTGGAAGAATGGCGACGCCATATCTATTTTGTCATGCATGGATTTGATAAATTGCGCAAAATCTTTGAATTCTTGCGATGAGAGCACCTTCCTGAGCGCTGTACTGTCTATCTTGCCATTTTTATACGCTTGCCGGCGCACGCTGCTAAAAGGGTGATAGTGGTAGGCATTCACCAGCATCATCTCATCAATGATAATCGATAATGCGGGATTATATCTTTTTTTCAATTCATCAAAAGCCGCAAGCATCTGCGCGAATTTTTCATTTGGGTCGAGATTTTCATTATGCATGATGGTGTCATATGAATTTTGCATGACATCGCTGATATCGCTGTAAATGGTTTGCAGCTCGTCTTCGTAACCGGTGCCGCCGGTAAAGGTGATTTGAGGATTCGCTTCTTCTAAACTCAATGAGGTCGGATCAAAAACAATTTCATCGCGACCGTCATAAATGTGATCGAATGTGCAATAGCTCGCAGCCACCCGATGCTGCGGGATGTCCGGCGAATAGACATTTTGATAGCTTATATGACCAATCGGCTCTTTGAGTTTGAACAGAAACTTGTAAGCTGCACCCATCTCCAGGTTGTCGGGCGGCGTGATTTTATACACATTTCCGACTTTGGTCATGACTGGCGCGCCACCATGCGTCCAGCTATTAAAATCACCATAAAGATGTACGGATTTATACTCCCCGAAAATATACTGCTGATCCAATGTCAGTTTAAAATCAATTTGCATGTTTTCATCAACAATAGCGAATTTTTGATGGCCACGATCATAATTCCACGCCCAGGCGGCAATCGTATACAGTCCGGGAGCGAGATCAAACTGGCATTGATTATCACATTTGACAATGTGCAAAGGCTCGCCCATGGAATAGATATATTTGTTGTTACTTTGGCGCATGGCATAGATCCCCACCCACGCACTATCCGGCTGGCTTGATCCATTATAAGCAATTTTTGCCGTGACATTAAATTTATTCTTCTTGCAGCTCGCGTTTGTCAGCAGCAGAGCTGACAAGAGGACCATCAACACAACAGCAAAAACACTCCACCAGCCCGACTTTTTTGAGAAATTGGCAATCATCAAAATCCTCCGTTTCAAGTTTGATTTGTCATCCGAGAGCCCCACGGATAGTGGCTGCAAAAATTTATGAGATTTGTTTCGCAGCAAAGATATTAGCGTTTGACCGTAATGATGCGAATTCCGAGCACCGATATGCTTGAGGACAATTTCGTCACACGCGGATTCGCGGTCCTGGCGCATGACATAAAATGCAAACCATACAGCCGGATTAAACCAATACACTATTTGCAAAAGCGTCGTTAATGTCGCCAAGAGCAAATCCCGGCGTTTGAAATGCGCCAGCTCATGCAAAAATATGTGCTCAAGTTGAGAGTCCGAAAGCTCCCCATGCAGATGGGCCGACAAAATGATCCTTGGCGTCAGCATGCCATGGGAAAGCGGTGTTTTGATTTGATCGCTGAGGTAAATTTGGCACTGGGCAGAAATTGAGAGCTTTTGTTGGCATATTTTCAAAATGGATAACAGTCGCACATCGGATGATCTTTGTGCTCGCTTAAAGCGAGTCAAAAGCCTGATATTCGTCAAGAAAGCATAGCCGAACAGGAGTACAATTCCAATGCACCATAAAATGACCAACTTGTCGTTTGTGTCAATTGTTTCGCGGGATGCTGAAGGTTGGCTTTTAGTCAAGATTTCATATTGAGAGAAATGAACCGGACTCGCTGACAAATCCTGTTGTTGGCTCGTGGCCGCAATCTCTTGCCGAAAACCATCAGGACGATTCGGTTGAAAAAGCGGAGGCTGTATGTTTTGTGTTAAATTAAAAAGGCTCAGCGGACTGGGTATATTGGGAAGTATCAATCTAATAATGAGCAAAAACCACAGCGCGTGTTGCCACCTGGCCGGCAGTCGGTCGCGAAAAAGCAGGCGAAAAATCATAATGAGCGCAATCACAACTGTGGCTTTGAGGGAGGTGATAAAGAACCACTGCGCGATGTCGGAAATGATTGATA
>JAFGKD010000043.1 GCA_016928775.1 Candidatus Zhuqueibacterota bacterium
CACGCAGTGTGGCCGAAGGCCACAACCAAAAAGCATGAACCACAGAGCGCACAAAGGACACCGAGGATGATAGAAGGTATTTTTAAACCGAAAAAGAACAATAAAGCGAAAAGAAAATATTCCATATGATGTTGTGTTCCTTTTTTGCTGGATGTAATTCTCTGTGTTCTTTGTGTCCTCTGTGGTTGGCTTAAAAACTTTGCCAAAACAACACGATGTTGCCGGCTTGTAGTACGGCGCGGCCTTTGGCCGCAGCCAAACTATGAGCCACGGATGCACACGGATGAGCACGGATTTTTTCGCCATTGCTTAAAAAAGCTATATGACTTTGTTAAGAAAGATTAAAATGAATGCTATTATCCGTGTTTCATCCGTGAAAATCCGTGGCTCCTAAATTTTGCTAAAGAAGCACAAGTTTGCATGACTTTTCTACTCAGCGAATCCATGTTCTGTATCAAATGTTGAAATGTCGTAAACACCGCCAATGACAAATCGATCTCTGGCAAGGTGATGTTCGTCCAGCTCATTCACGCTGCTCACCAGCAGACTCTCTCTCATGCTCTCATTTTCTAAAGCCGCATGTTCGCCCTCCATGATAAAAATTTCTTTGGGATTGTGTCTTTCAAAAAAGTTGAGCGAAAATTGCAAACTGCCCTCGACGCCGGCGGCACGAGTTAAATCGACCACCTCGGCAATGGCTTGCAACGGTAATCCTTCATAGACAAACAATTTGCCGGTATAGTGATGCAGTCTTTTGAGCTCAGCCACAGCATCTTGCAGGAAATAGGGAACATGCACATCAAAGGTCAATGGCTCGTAGCGTATCCAGCTCACCTCGACCTCAAATAAAGGCAGATCAAAGGTGTCATGTCGATCAAAAACAGCGCGATCAAACAGACCGCTTTGCGCGCGGAAGCGCCATTCGCTGCTGCCCAGCGGTATATCGGGTAATACGGGTTTTCCCGTGCCATCCAGATCGGTGAACATGTGGTGCAGCTCCTGCAAGCCAATTAACGCGATCAGGTTGCCATCCGGATCACTCGACAGCGTGAGGGTGCTGCCTTCCGGAATCACCAGGTTTTTCTTTGATTTGATGCCCTGCGTAACACCGCCCGCTTCGGTTGGCAACAACTCGAGCGACAGGTCTCGTCCGCCGCCTGAAAGAAATGTCCACTGGATGGTGGGTCGATCCTCGCGGACGGTCGGGATATCGATCACCAGTCTCACTTCGCTGGCATTATTCACTTCCTGAACATTCCGACCAACGATGCGTTCGCCTTTGGGAGAAAATTCTTCGATTCGCACCAGGTTTTCGATATCGCGTCGCAAAGCTGCAAATTCAGTCGGCAGGTTCAACTGATCCAGATCAAAAGGCAGGCCGAGGGCTGAACGAACCGCGCCGAGCACAGCTCGCACCGTACCACCACCGGTGAACATGGGCACAACCGATTTTAACCGCCGCCGAAAGGCATCATCAGTTTCCATGGTGGCATCTCTGAGTCGACGTCGAGTCACACCATATATCGAACCCAAACCATCCAGGGCTTTGCCCGTTGCATAATTCACCCAATGAGATTTCAGCAGTTGTTTGACGGATTCGTCCGCTGTCATAAATTCGGCGCCAATGGCATCCAGCAATTTATAGAGCAGAGATTCTTTTTCTGTGGCAGCGTAAGCGTCCGGAAAAAGCTGGACAAGTTTGTCGGTTTTATAGGACATAGTATTATCTTATGAAAAGTCGACAGTCACATCTTCGACAGTCTTGAGTCCCGGATATGCAGAAGCTTTTATTAAAACTTGCACAGTCGGCGCGTGTTTATCCGAGTCAAAATTAATTTCGTCACTGCCTGGATCAATCGTCAGCAGCGCAATGGAGGCATCGCTGAACGACAGCTCCTGTTTGAGAAGACCGATCCGTTCCGGCGGCAAATCCGGTTTGTCTAACAAATAGGCCATAAGCGTCACGTTGATGTTAACAGCATAGTTTTTAAAATGTATCGTATTGCCCGTCGCATCTTCTATCCACACGTCAATCTGCAGATTTTCACCTTCTTTACGTTTCGCTTTGAGTGATCCGAGCAGCGTTACTTTGAGATTCGATGTATCCGGTCGAATGAGCTCCGAGCTCTCGATTAAAAAAGGATCCGAGACAGGACCAACAATAAAGTCATCTGGATTTTCCAGATCCTTTTTCTTGAACTGGAGCTGCGCTTCCGCCACATCCGCCAATCCTGCTATATTAAACACCATGGCATTCAAACGACGCACGGACAAGGGCTGGCCGATGGTTAGCGCGTCAAGGGCCTCCGTGATCCCGGTGAGAAATTCCTGAGACGCCGCAGCCGGTACTGTGAGATCGGGAATGACATAAAACGTTCCCAGGATAAACACCGTATTAATCACTTCCAAACGCGCCATCACACCGGCGGCGCGGGTTAAATCGACCACTTTGGCGACCTGCTCAGCATCACCACCTGAAAAACGTACCCGAACCTCTCCCAGGGGAATATTTTCACCGGAGTTGAAATCGACAACCTCAACACCTTCAACACCATCGACATCGAGAACCGCATATTTGATGGCGTTTATTGTTGCATTTCCCGAGCGCTCCAAAGCGTGTTTGGCGCGCTCGCGCAATTGGTCATCCGGTTCGGCACTCTTTCCCTCGCTCGTTGGCTCTTCGTTGACAACACCATCTATACCAATGGGCGGAGTCGGCATGATGACGATGGTCCCGGCGTTCACATTACCTTCCGGGCCGACTTTTTCGGCTTTTATAGCGACTGTCACGCTTTTGGGCTTGTAGCGAATTTGCAGCTCTTCGGTCGGACGCACGTCGTCAGCCAGGGTGATGGTGCGTTCATCTTCTCCATAAGGATAATCCGTCTCGGTATCCTTTATATCAAATGGTGTGTCATTTTCGGGATCACCGCTGCGCAGCCAGATGCCTTCCAGTTCAGCAATTTTATTTTTGACGTTGATGAGTCCATCGAGTTGATAATCAAATTCAATTCGAACGGGTTCTATTTCACCCGCTTCCGTGGTCACAAAAGATCGATCACTTTCGTCGGTGACGCGAGTTTTTTCTTCAATCAGAACAGATGTCGTGCTAGCCTTTTTGCGGTAGAATGTGACGTGCCCGATGGCATGGATATCCGGATTTCTCTCAATTCCCAGTAGCGCAACAACATTATCCAGGGCGACGCCAGTCGCCTGATCGATAAAGGCGCGACGATACGCCTGATCCATCTGCTCATAAATTAATTTCATCTCCCGCGAGACCGCGCGAATGAGCGTTCCGACCACACTGCCTGGATTAAAGTCGGTTAATCCCGCCGGCCGTTCGCGGTAGGTATATTCTACTTCGAGTCTGGTACCTTCATCAGGGAACTCGGTTGGGTGAATCCATATAATGCGATTGTTGCTGAATCGATAGTGCGATCCGGCCTGAAACACGGTAAAGTTGGCTCCCATGCGACCGCTGACTTGCAAAATAGCATAGGCTGTTCGCGGCAATTCGTAGGACAGGACAGAGCTTTTGAATGTAAATCGTGCGCGATCGGGCTGTTCCACGCCGTCCCGAATGCGCTCTTCAAACGCTTCGATCAAATCTTTATATTGTACAGAAAATGGATGACCCGGATCGATCATAGTTCCTCCAGATTCATATCGTAAACCAGGTTTAACGGTGTCGGCTCGTTGATGAGCTGGATGTCCATGCTGAGCCGAACGACATCGCGCTCGCCGGGGATAACCCGTGTGCGGACCTCTTTGACCTCCAGCACCCGCGAATCCCCCTCAATCGCGCTACGCGCAAACGCCATAAGCATCACGTGCGTGCGATTGTTATTGGGCTGACCGATCAGCTCGTGCAGTCGCGAGCCGTAATTGGGCCAACCGAGGGGCGCCAATTCGCCTTTTCTGATGTGCAGGCGCAAAATCAATGCCTGGATAATATTGTCGTTGCCGCGCGCCAGATCAATATCGCCGGCCGAGTCCGGGATCAGATCAAATCCCGGGGCGCGCTCGACAAGCTTGAGGTCGTTGCCGAAAAGTTTTTGACGGTCTGTTGGCATAATACCATTGATATAAGTTAGCTAATACAATTCATTAAGATTATTTCATTCTGAACAAAATACAAAATCCTGATTTTCCACGGTTACAGTCGAATTCATCGGCTCGCCTAAACCGTCACACGTATCTATTTTATCTCCATCCAATAAGACGGATGCACCACCAACCTTCACAAATGAACTACCAGATGTCGAACTGGGATTACCTTCGCCGATTGTGTCAGAGATACTAAGTGATAGTGGAATTGGCGCCGGAGTAATCGGTAAAAAGTTGCTACCCATAGGTCCGGAATGTTTACCGGTTGGGAAAACGTCTTCTCCTGGATTTAGTGTGCTTTTACTATTTTTCAATGCTATTGGCTTTCCGTCAATATGTGCAAAATCTGATAATTGATCAGTCATCTTGCCTACGTAATCAAAATCACCGACTCCAGCATAAGGTATAGTGGGCGGAGGAGCACTCGGGTTTGTCGCATCTCCTTCGACATTATGCTTATCGACTCCCTCCACCTTGTCATTTTGAACGACAATCAGTTTTGCCATATCGATTACGCTTTATTAAAGTCTATTGTATCGCCTTTGATTATTACTGGTTGCCCAGATGCATCAATCGTAAAAGGTACTTTTGCATGAATATTAAAAGCTTCTTTATTCATTTCGATTGAATTTTCATTTGAATCGACAATCTTTATCATTTCGGCTGTTATTTGAATTTGTGCCTCGCCCATTTTAACTTCGATGTTGCCGCTCTCGCCATCAATTTTAAAGGATGTTTTTGCTTCGCTGTTATCTTCCGGTTTCGTCACATCGCGCTGCAGGTAGATAGTGCCATCGTTCATAAAACGAAAATGATTCAACGTGCCGTCTGGAACGCGCTGTTCAAATAAAATCTCGTCTTCGTGAAACAGCGGCGGTCGGTCATCCGCGTGGTAAAAACGACCGGAGATGACCGGCTGATTGAGATCACCGTTGACAAAATGCACCAGCACCAAATCGTTCACTCGCGGCGGTGCGACGATGCCGATATGCCCCACAGCCACCGGGACTTTGAGCAGCTCCAGATCTTCGTGCTTGAGCTTGACGTTAACTTCATAGTTATACTCGTCATCCTCGGCCTCGTGGGCAAAGATAGCCGTCACCACGCCGAGCAGCGTTGTTCGCTGACGCGCCAGCTCCTGTCGCACCAGGTGACGGATAATGTCGAGCAGTCGACTCATTCGTTTACATCCAGCGAGATTCGCACATCGGTGACAAAACCAATTCCTTCGCCAAATCGATGTCGGATCGCTCGCACGTAGCCGCTGCCGTCGATCAGGTCGTCGGGCACGTCACTCGAGCTGATCGAGTCGCCGAGATCGATTTGGGCTTGACCCAGTACGGTGATGGATATCTCGTGCGCGTTTCGTTTGTGGGTTGCCAACAAGCCGGCGGCAAAACGATCGGCCAGGTCTTTGGTGCGCGCTGCCGGATCGCGCACCAGGATTTGGGGCGATCCGTCGCCTGCTTCACCGCGATAATCCGAATCATTGATGGTGAGCCAGTGCGATGTCGTATCGCCTTTTCCCGACATCGGGCTTTCACCACCGACGTCAATTTTGCGCCAAGCGACCGGTTGTCGATCCGCCGCCGCCTGTAAAAGATGTTGCTTGTAGACAAAGCTCAATCCGGCTCCGCCCAGGGCGCCAGCGACAGCACTTCCCAGGCCACCGAGACTGTCCAGACCGGCGGCGGGGCCGAGCGGGTGAAACATGATATTGCCGTTGCGATCTGTATACAACTCGTAGCCCAGCCGATCCGCCAAACTCCTGAGATGTTCATAAGCGCTGATTCTGTTATCCACATAATAACGTGGAAATGTGACGCCATTTTCGACCGTTCCTGCGGTCGCCCCCGCTTCATTGATCAGATGATGTGCGATGTCTCCGGCACTCTGGTTTTCAAAAGTCGCCGAGGTTCTGAGATTGAGCAAAACGTTCATGTGACCCAACGCCTGAATCTCCACCGCTGCTATAGCCGGTTTGAGCGCAACAACATTGCCGGTGAAAACAACCTCCTCATTGCCGTCGTATCCCAGCTTTGCACTCACGGCATTATCCAGCGCGATACCCGATCGCTCCATAAGCTGAAGGCGTAAAACATCGGCGGGGATGTCCATGTCGCGCTCGATCACAAGGTTTTTTATGCCGGCCACAGGATTGTCTGTACTGGTTAAAAGGCTGCCGATCTCCAATGTTAAAGTTGGCTTTACCATTTAAATGCCTCCGTGGGCGCGGGCGTCTTGTTCCAGCCAGGCATTATAATATCCATTAAAAATGACGTCCCATATATAAACGCCCCAAATCGGCAGACCAAATAAAAAGAACGGCCCGAACCAGCCATACTGATTGGTATGCCGGAGCTCATGTTCGTATAATGCCTTGTTTCTGGGGATGGACACTCTGCCGCCATAAGATGATGGCGATACACTGCCCGAACCGGATAAATAGGCATTGCTCCTCCAATCGCCGTTTACAAAAAATACATTGCCAAAAGTAATTCCGGCAAAAAAGGGCAACGAGCCAAACCATCCTCCTTCAAAGACCAATGCAAAGGCATTCAACCGGCCCGACGCCGCGACATCAAATCCGGGCGTCGCCCATGACACATTGCCAAAGGTGACGAGCCAGACGAGCCAGCGTATCACTTCGCCAACAAGGCAGGTAATCTCAATGATGAGCCCGATGAGCGTATTGGGCAGCGTCCAGATGGCGCCGAGAATCGACAGCAACACACCGCCAAACGACCAGTGGCCGTTGGGATCAACGTTATTCACCGGATCGTTTGAACAAAAAGCATAGCGGTTTTGTACGCGCGGTTGTCGTTGCCAATCGGTCAAAATATGGGCGCGCGCGGCCGCCTGCCGGCTCGCTGGACCAAAGGGATTGACGATACGGATGTCATCCGGACGGCCGGTGTAAGAATCCGGTGTGAGGAAACGGCCGTGAATCGGATCATACCAGCGGGCGCCAAAATCGTACAGCATGAGCTCCGGGTGCCAAAATCGACCTTTGTAAATGGGTGCAAAATCACTTGTAGACAACGAGGGAACACCAAATGGCGAGTAGGTGAATTCGGCAACCGTCTTTCCCGATGTATCAGTCACGAGGTAGCACGAGCCATGTTCATCCTGGTGCCGAAAAAAGAGCACTCCCGAATCCACTGAACCGTGGATTTCGCCCAACAGTCCCAACGGAGTGCGGATGTAGAGGCGCAACGGTTCACCAAACTCATTGGTGACGGCCAATAACTCATCCGCCGGCCCATATAAATAACGTTCTGTCCGGTGCGGATAGTGCGCTAACACCAGGCGGCCCTTGTGGTCGTACAGAAATTTGCCAATAATCTCGCCATTTTTGGATGCCCGCACAAGCTGACCGGCATCGTCGTAGCGATATGTCCAGCACTCGACACCGCGCTTGATCCTAACGGGCTGGCCGTGCCCATTGTAATCAATGGTGACGTGTACACCATCGTCGCCTTGAATCTGCAACAGTTGATTTTTTACATCATATTTATATCGATACGCGCCAGTCGCGTCCGTTGCGCTGGTTCTATTGTCCACAGCATCATAGCTGAACGACCAGTGCGACTGCTGCTGTTGTTCATGAACATCGACCAAACGACCCAAAATGTCATAGTTGTAATCGCAGAGACCATCATTGATGATCTGGCCAATGGCGTTGTATGTGTAGTGGCGTTGAAACAGGATATGATTGTTCTTGTTTTTCACCTGGCGAGCAACCGTGCGACGATCTATGGGATCGGCGCTGCTTTCTTCAACAATATGGTTTGCCAAATGAACGCGCGATTTCTTTTGCTTCTCAAGGTACTCGTACTGCGCAATTGGGGTATTTTTTATCACTACGGTTTGCGGACGGCCTTTTTCATCCCATTGATACTGCACCGGCGCGGAACTGCCGGGCAGAAACATATTTTTCAATCGACCCGCATCATCATATTCGAGCGTGAGTCTTATGGTTAAACCCATGATCGACTGCGAGATCTTATTGACGCGACCCTCAGCATCGTATTCCTGCTTTGTATAGACCTCGGGTGTTCTGGCCACCACGATGCGTCCATGCTCGTCGTAGCGATACACCGAGGCGCCGCTGTTGCCGATGCGAGCTGTGGTCAATCGTCCCTTTGGATCAAAATCAAAGTGACTGATCACACCGCGGTCGTTTATCTGGCAAAGCCGGTCATTTTCTCCATACGTATAGCACGTTCTTGTTTTGTCCGGATGGTGAACCTCAATCAGGCGGCGCTGTTCATCATATTCAAAACTGGTTTGGCAGCCATTGGGATCACATATTTGACTCACATCGCCCCGTTGGCTGTACGCATAGCGGAACGTACCCCCGCCGGTCTCGGCAACCTCTTTCACAAGACCGCAATCATAACACACTTGCCGGCATTTTTGCTGGTGGTTCATCCAGGACTCGATGCGATCGAGCGCTTCCGTTTGCGCCTGGTTTGCAGTCGCTATTTTTTCTGAAAAACTATTGTACTTTTTTGTTTCCAGCCTGTGCATTATTGCGCCTGAATTTTTTCGTAAGCATTCAACTCAAACCATTAGACCGGAATCGCGGCGAGCATGGCGTCAAAGGCATTGCGCACGCGATCCAGTTCTTTATCAAAACTCACGGCCAGGTTATCGAGCACGCGATTCAATCGTTCCAAAAGCTCGACAAAGACCAGATTTTCAAATTTATCCAAAATGCCTTTAAGGCTGTCGAATGCATTGGCAATGGTTGTTTTCAAGCTGTCAATTATCGTTTGAATTTCAGCTCGAATAGTCCTGAACGTTTCATCAATCACGTCTACGATATCAGCAAGGATATCCTTGATGCTTTGAGAGACAGCGGTGACTGCTTTATCAAAGACCTCATCGATTTTAATTTTAATCTGCGTCGGATTTAGCTCTTCAAGCGGCGCGGTCAAGGGATCATAAAAATTGGTTTTGAGTGAATTGGCCAATTCCTCGGGATCGAGTATTCGCACCTTGTCGCGAATCGTCTGGTAGATATCGGCCACCGCATCGTTGAGCGAGAGCGGATTGATGAGCATGATGATCTCGCGGATGTTCGCCAGGAAGCCGTTCATCGCCGGCTCCAGAACCTCTTCCATGGGCTTGAGTTGCTGAAGAAACCGTTCCAGGGCCTGTTCAATCCGCACAGCCTTGGCAGTGGGCCGCATTGAATAGAAACCGGACAAAATCTCCTGATATGACAAGGGTGTCGGGTGCCACAGAAAATCGGGTAACATACGATCCAGGTTATCCCGCAGCGAACTGTAGGCTTCTCCTACAGCAGAGATATCCAGATCATTAATCTTTAAACGAAGGGAATCCAAAAGTTGATTGTGCGTCTCGATCAATTGATGAAAAGGGCTGTCGGGCAAGGCTGGATCAATGAGCTGAAAAGTATTGTCAAAGGCTGCCAGGGTTGTTGCGATGTTTTCCTGAACCTCCGGCGGCGCATCTGCCACTTTGTTTTCAAATGACATCTTGATGCCGGGCAAATGAGCCGGCAAACCCAGGAGTGCCGTTGGGATCAGCTCAACGAGTCGACTCTGACCATTGCGAAAATGATTGATAATGGCTTGTGGATCGAGCAATTGCAATCCCACACCAATGGTCTCGCGAATGCTGTTTATCGTGTCGGTCAGCACTCCCTGATCCACAGACTCGATCATATCGAGTAATCGGTTATAAAGGCTATCCAGGGGTTGAAAAACTTTCGCTATATTGATTTGTGTCCTGAATTCGACGCTCAGATTTTTCAACTCAGTGTCAGGATCGCCGAAAATAGCGTCCGTCAGACTCTCTAAAAAAGGACGCAATTCATTGTAAAAAGTATCGAGCGGGTCAGGCAAGTTTAAATTAGTCAACGAATCAAGAATCTTGCTGCGAATATCGGCGAACAAGGCTTTTTGCCGGACGTCGAGTTCATTGAGAACCGGCGTTATATCGACATAGGAGATGAGCTGATCAATTTTTTCATACAAAGCGTTCAAAGGCGTCACCCATAAATCCGGACCCAGTCGATTCACATGCTGCATCATTGAATCATAGGGTGCCTGCAATGGATCTAAAATGTGTCCCGGTGAAATGGAGGTCAGAGATTGGGTGAATTGATCCACCTGTCCCTCGAGTGGTTTTAGCAGAACCGTACCGTTCAATTTTTGTACCAATTGCGCGACGTGGTCTAGCAGGTCCGTGACGGGCTTGAACAGTTCATCAGAATCCAAAAAGCCGATTTTTTCCAGCATCCGTTCCAGGACAGCAGTGATTTTATTTAAAATCGCTTTCATTTCTTCGGTCAATGTACTAAACGCCGATTTCAGTGCGTTGATCACTTTGGATTCGAGCTCCAGCTCCTGTAAAAAAGCGAGCGCCGCCTTGATGGCCAGTTTTTCGGCAGAAGAGAGAGCATTGGGATTAATCTCTTGTAATCGTCCCTTCAGCTCGTCGATCTCTTCAATCACCTCATCACTCAATGGCTTGAAGCTCAATTGGTCTAATTGTGAGATAAATGAGGTGAATGTATCCATGTAGCCGGCAAGTGTTGTTTCGATTTGATCGATCAAGGTGCTAAGATCAGCAATGAGGTCGGTTAATTCGCTTGAAATGCCAGCAATCGGTAAGTTTTGTACGGTGCTCAATACCTGATTGACCGTGCTTCCGACGTTATTCTTTAATGTTTCATTTATATTGTCGGTGATAAATGTTTCAATACTTGTAAAGGCGTCTTTGATGTCGTCACCAATTTGTTCGATGCCTAATGAATCCAGTTCCTGTTTCACCCGGGTCAACATCTCTTCCACTGTTTGTTGAACCGCCTCGGTCGGTACGGATTCAATGGCTTGCCGAATCTGAGTGAGAAAATCCAGCAGACTGGAGCGAATTTGTCCGAGGGCAGAATTCTTGAACGAATCAAGCATGGTCTGGCTCAGGCGTTCGATGCGTTGGGTAATATCGTCAACGCCAAACATCATGTAAAACTTGCTCAACAGGTCTTCCAGCATGCTGACCATATTATCAATGATTTGATCGATCGAGAACAGCCTGCCCGGATCAATGGCTTGCAGCAATGATTGATATGTGGAAAAAATGGTGCTCCAGGGATGCGTTCCGATTAAACTCTGAAGTTGTGAATAGAGTGAATTCAGCGCACTCGATACGGATTGAATAGCGGTTTCCACTTCACTCAGACGAGTTTGAATGGCCGTATAACCGTTGATATCAGCCGGATCAAGGGATTCGATATCGGTTAAAAGTCCGGTTATTGCGCTGACGATGGCCTGCCGTGCGGGATCGAGAGCAGTAGCGAGGGATTCGGGCGATAAAGGTACCAATACGGCGTATGAAGAGTTGACGTGGTCGAGTGATTCGGTCAATAGATCCGGCGCAACGCCCAAAAGATTATCGGTGAGAAACGGCAGAAATTCATCCTGGTGTCCGGAAAAATCAGCGACAAAATTATCTATCAACGCAAGGGCGTTCTTGATTTGTTCGATAATGTCGGAATCGATGAGATTGCCGGCAAAGTCGTCGATATGCGTATTGAACAAGCCGAGGGCGTCTTCAATCACCGCCAGGGCGATCGTTTGCAGGTCGCTGCCCTCTTGCACCTCTTTGGCCAGGGCACTGTTTTGCAGAAAATCTCGCGCCGTCGTATACGTATCTTCAATTGATTCGACATGTTCGAGCAGACTCGGTGGCAGCGCATTCTGAACCACGTTAATGGTTGCTGGCAAATCCTCGGCCAGGCCGCTGACATCGATATCGAGCTTGCCACTGAGCTCGCTCAGTTTATTCACCACCTCGGCGATGGGCGAGGTCGCACTGCCGGCGTCCATTGAGGTAAAGGTGCTCAGCAGGTCGCCGATTGACGACTCGGCATTGCCGAGGATCGTAAATAGATCCGTCAGACTGGGAATTTGTTGTGCAAAACCATCTGCCATAGTTAGACCATCTAAAAAAGATCCAGGATATCTTTTAACGCCGTCATACCATCGCTGCTATTGCTCACCAGGCCTTCATAACCATCCAGCATGTCTTGCAGCCTGGTTGTTGGATCAC
Source organism: Candidatus Zhuqueibacterota bacterium (assembly GCA_016928775.1). Classification (GTDB taxonomy): domain Bacteria; phylum Zhuqueibacterota; class Zhuqueibacteria; order Residuimicrobiales; family Krinioviventaceae; genus Kriniovivens. The sequence goes on from JAFGKD010000043.1 coordinate 12,196, forward strand.
CAAACGATGGTATATTGGCGATGAGATCAGTTAATTGGGAGACCTGCTCCAGGGCATTTTGTACATCGTCTATAAAATCGGTTGCTTCACCGATTAAATCAGAATCCAGCGCCGACAACGGATCAACGGTCACCGGCTCGGGTGGTTCGATGTATTCCATGACCTCGCAGTCATAGTCGAACTGATTCAGGTAACCTGCGCGCTGGGTGACGATTAGTTTTAAAATGAGAACCTGGGTAAAAAATCCCTCGCCTACACTTTCGGTGAAAAAATCGAGCGGCTCTTGCTCAAGATACGCGCTTCGGAGCCGGTTCAGGTCATCAGTCGCCGTATCACCATAAAAAATGCCGCAAAAACCAACTTTGACCGACGGGCGTCCCAATATTTGCGATAGATCACCGCTCATTCCGGGCACAGGGTGGAGAACAACCCGCGTGTCATGCCGAACGTGGACATCAGTGAGATGTTGCAGAGATATGCCGCCTAGTTCAACTGCCATGATTTACCTGCCCGACGTTCCATAAAAACGCAAAAGCTCCAGCTCCAGTTGATCCGCTATTTTATCCAACACTTTCAGAAAATCAGGCTCATTGTTGGCTATTTGCGCTGTGTTATCTTTGATTTCAAGTTTGGTTAAAGATTCAGAAATATCGGTCTTTTGCTGCTGGATCGGCGATTGGGCTCCCCGTATGTCATTAGAGGAGAGATTGTTTTGTAATATTCTGGATAATTGCTCCGCGCCATGTCTCAAGCGCATGCCGAAAAATCCTGTTGCGCCCGGGTGGGCCTCGCTGAGTGGCTGCTTTTCACTTCTCTTGTCGCCAAAATGTGATGCGTCATCGGATGTAAAAATTTGCTTTCTGAGCGTTCTGGCATAATTATCCACTTTATTTTTGAACTTGAGAACATCGACATCCAAGCCAATATCCTTTGGTGCGGATTCTTCCTCGGCGCTATCCGCTTTAAAAAAAGATGTTTTGTCGAATGATGAATAAGGTTGCCTAACATCTTCAAGCACGCTGGTTTCTTGCGTTTTGGGAGACACTCCGGTAAAATCCGGCGCTTCCGTTTTGCCAGCAAAGCCCGGTTTTTCGGTGACTCTTTGTCTGTTCTTTTTTGATGCGCGAAACAAAGATTTCTCGACGAGTGCCGAAACAGATGTGCCCACAATATCATTCATAGCATCATTATCGGGCACGGGTGACAGGTACAAATCGTGCATAGAGTGCACAATTTGTTTTGTTGCCGGCATAGCCCGGGACAACGAGGGCGGTACAGCATATCTATCTTGAGTCGATCGTTTGTGCCCGGATGATATTTGTTCAGGTGCCACCGGTGGGCGATTTTGACGGCGTCCTGCCTGATGGTCATCTGGCCTATATAGCTGTGAATGCCACATCTCTTGTACGTCAATTGGCGATGAAACAGCTGAGGTCGTCGACTGCTCATCATCTGTCGCTATAAATCGATCGTGCCGGGTGATGTTATGTAAAATAAACGAGAGCTTGATAACAGGATCGGTTATCAATTCGTTAAAGACCATCGGCAGCCATGTTTGCTTTAGCGGACGAAAGAGCACGCGCACACTTTTGAGAACCTGGGCACCCGGAATCAGAGGTTTATTTATGAAATCGACTAACATTATTTTGATTCCTCTAAATCCAGGAATTTTTCAATACCGGCCAAATAGACGGCTACCTGGCCGGGCGTCAGTTGGCTCACCTGTTCCGGCGTCCAGCCGAAATGTTTTGCCAGGAGAATATGCGTCTGACTCAGAGCGCTGAACGCTGACTGTTCCAGGGTCTTCTCATCGGTTGCCAGACCAGAAATCTGATTGATTTTGTCCACCAGGAAATGAACCAATCCGACGTGCATTTGCCGGATAGCCTCGATTTTTAAAGCTGGCTCGATGACCGATTCTTTGATCATCAGCATCGGAATGAGGCTGACCTCATCGCGAGCCGCGCGCGAGATGGCCGAGAGCGTGGCGATGTTCAGAGGGCGCAATCGCACAACTCCCGGGGAATCCGTATCGCTGCCCTGCCCGGGTTGCAAAACCTCCTGCGGGATCGGGATATCATGAATGATCGTACTCCCTGCCAGCAGATCGGCGTCCGAGAGAATTTTGCGGCCCGGCTGTTGACCGTTATCTTGTTCCATATCAACTTTCTTCAAAGCTTAACCGTATGGCTTGAAAAGAAACTGACTCCATGACAAAATCTTCAGAAGGAATATTATAATTCCAGCTTTCGAATTTGGCGCCAAAGATAGTCACTTTGGTATTCTGATCCGGTCGTGCCGGATCAACCAAAGTGGCAATGATATTGAATGCGGGCTGGACAAAATTTGCCGCCGCAGGCGGACTCACGGCACCGTCGCCTAACAAGAGTCGCAATAAAGCGCCGTTCACATGCGCCCGTTCAGCCGTACCGGAGACATGAATAACTCCGGGGCGTAGATGCGTCGGATAGCGTCGCCCAATCTCGTAAAAAGGTGCCAAATCGTTGGTGACAGAAATTGTGACATTTCGAAGACGCCCGACGGCATTGCTCAGGTCATATTGTGCCACCAGGCTGTCAGCCGCAGCGCCTTCTGGGGAACTGGTATCATCTACACCCAATACCAGCATTGCATCAATAGCCCGAAAGACATCATTAGGCATGATGAGTATCTCCTTTATTTAAAATTTATTTGAGTATCATTGTTACTTTGATGTATTCAATGCTGAATGTTGGCTGTAGTGTCATGGCCACACTCACCTCTCCGGCAATCTCCTGTGCCCGGGTGGCCGACACTTCCAGTTCATAGCCGGTCAGTGATTCGTCCTCAACCATGCGGGTGAGAAAGGCATCGAGCGTGGCTTTTAGCGCGGCACGAACGCGCACATTATTCAGGCGTCCAAGATAGGGATTGGCAGCCGAACGGACACCGTACTTGGCGTAATCAACGATACGGCGCGTTGGAACCGCCGAAAACGGTGCGCCTTCTCCTTCTGTTGTCATGCCCTTCAACACTCGGAAACCATTTTTCTGGATAATTGACAGGACATTCCGTTTGATCAACTGTTCCTGCTGCCCACGGTTAAAGTCGAGAGAAAGTCCCGGCACGTTCAGCGTTTTGTTCGTCAAACTGGTTTGCACCTGCAGCGAAGAGATCAAGCCGGCAACAGCCGCCGCCGTGTAACCCGTAGGTAACGTTCTTCCATCAGGGTATTGAATGGGCGGCGCCACCAGGACAACTCGATCATCGGCCATGGTATGGCCCAGAAAATTGGCCAAAGTGCCTCCGGGCGCTCCTAAAACGCCCATACGTTCGTGATCGGTTTGTTCCGTGCTGTTCAAATGCCCCAACAACGTCGAACCCATGCTCTGAGAATCCTGACCAGCCAAGACAACAATATTGACAAGCTTGTTATCAAGGCTCTCCAGTCCGATGGCATATTCATCCGGCCCGGCTTCGGCGCCGTTGCTGCCCGGCGTGTTTGAACCGGTGCCGAAATAAGCATCGACATCCGTTTTGGGCAGATTGCCGCCGTAGGTTTCATCCGCTTCACAAGTCTCCAGCGTCGAAGCCTGGTTGATCAACTGAGAGAGAATGTTGCCATCCGGTGTGATATATTGCTCAATGATCACGCCAAACGTCAAGCTCACTTGTACGCAATTGTCTTTATCGACAAGATACGAGACAACGAGCTTGTCGCCGTTTGCTTGCGCAGGTGCTTCGCCGCTCGCGTAGGCCAAATCGCCATTCCACACGGTCACCAGGACTTGTCCCGGCTCCAGGGTTTTCGTATATCCAACCGCATAGGTCGCTATAACCGTCTCGCCAGTTACCGGTTTCTCGCTTGCTTCAAAGGTAATCTCACCTGTCGTCGTGTTTATCCCGATTTCGCCTGCTCCCAAAGGATCGGTTGGATCATACAGGATATCGCCATCACCATATTCCCTGATAACCTCTTCTGCGTCATTCACTATTTGAACAAGATCGATGGCCGTTTCTTTTGCAACAGGATAATCCGGGCGAATACTGGCGAGAAAAAATCGCTCGTCGGTATTCGGCACCACTTCCTCGTTTTCGATAACACGTTTGTAAAGGATATCCATGGTTTGGATACGTTTCGTGGTGCCTCGGAAAATACGGATACGATTTTCCAGCGTTGGAACGATTCGTCTGTACTTTAGCGCGTCAAACGACTCGGTATGCGTTTCATCGTTTATGCGACAGTGATCCTCGGCCGCGGCAACGTCAATGTGGATATTATTTCCCCAGGTGCCGGGTGTTTTTGCAGTCAAGGTCGCAACGGTGTGATCACTGCTATCCAGCAGAGCAAAGGTAGCACTTGATTTGCTGGCACCGGCGACTCGAACGGCGAGAACCGTTGAAGCGCCGTTGTTGTAGATGAATTCGAGAGCGCGCACAAGCGTGAGAGGATGGGAGCCATCTTCCGGACGGTTGTAGTCATCCGGCACACCAAATATTTCCCGGGCATTTGAAAATCCTGCCAACGTGACAGGCGTCCCCACCGGTCCACTGGCCGCTGTTCCCACGACGCCAACGATACCAGCGGCAATTCGCCCCGCGGATATCAGGCCCTCTGCCCGTACAGTGATGTACGTTCCTGGAACGATCATTTCAGCCATAATATCACTCCTTTAAAAAAAAGTTATAGCAATTATGCTTTATATCGTCATGTGATGAGTAGCTTTATCCAAATTGAGTTTGATGTAAAAAATGGTACTGTGTCCGACTATTTGGCCTCAGCGCAGGAATAGAACATCTCCCCGGGGACAGTGTTTATTTCCTCGATATATCCTGCTGAGTCCTGTTGCAAAAAGAGACGATTTAAAATAAAGAGATGATAGGCCCCCATCACCCAAGACTATAAGAGAGAATTAATCTGGTGTATGCGTACTCCAGAAGCCTGATCTCTTTAAATTAAAATACATTAATTCAAGTAAATGTCAAGCAATTTTTCAAAAACCAACCATTTAATTTCAATGACTTTTTTATTGTTGATACCGTCAAGCTTTTTTTATTAGAACACTGATTTAACGGATCGAACGGATGAAAACGGATATTATAATAAGCCAGCTTTGTTCTTTTTTGCAATGATCTGTGTGTCTTATTAAGCTTTTCCCTGTGTCCAGCAAGTGAGATATGGGTAATGGTCAGCCCCCGTGGGGGAGAGAAGACTACAATTCTTGTCAGTTTTATTGGCAAAAGCCCTTGTCGATAAAACTTGGATTATACGTGCGGGCTTTTTTACTCCTTTGAAAAGTCAACTTTTTTTTTAACTTGGAATGATTAAAAGAGCACTTTGGTTACATTCATACATCCATTTTGGGTGATGAAATGGGCACTGCGATGGAGGACCTATGAAACAGAAACTGTCACGGCGAGATTTCATTCAAAACTCTTCAAAAGGAGCTGTGGCTGTTGCTATTGCTCCGCATATCTTATCGATAAAAAGCGAGCAGGCAATAGCTGGATCAGGAGAAAATCTTATGACTTTGCAGGATTACCTCGAACATTTTACGGTCACGAAAGCGGATATCGATGCAGTGATGAACGAAGCCCTGTCACGCGGCGGCGATTATTGTGATGTCTATTTTCAACATAAAATTTCCAACTATATCGGATTAGAGGATAATGCCGTCAATCGCGCTTATACTGACGTTGATTTTGGCGTTGGCATTCGAGTTTTAAATGGCGATCAGACCGGTTATTCCTTTACCGAAGAAATAACCCTGGAAGCGATGAAACTGGCGGCACAAACTGCGGCGAACATTGCGAATAGCAATAAAAAAGTGAGTCCCGTCAAGCTGGTGCACCATAAAACGCCCAACTATTACAAAATCGATATTCCCTGGGAAGAAGTGTCGATTGACCGGAAAATCCCGTCACTACAGCATATAAATGATAAAATATACACGCTGGATAATCGCATCATAAAATCTTCGATTGGATTCGTCAATGAAACCAACTATATCATGATAGCCACTTCCGATGGACGCATTGTTTATGATTATCAACCCATGGGTTTGGTTTATGTATCGTGTACGGCCGAGCAGAACGGCCAGAAAGAGCAGAACGGCTTTAATCTCGCCGGTCGTAACGGGTTCGAGTTCATCACCGACGAAAATAAAAATCGTCTGGCTACTGAATCGGTCAAGCGAACAGTAGAGTTGTTTGATGCCGTCAAGCCGGAAGCCGGTGAAATGCCGGTTGTGATGGCCGCCGGCAGCTCAGGCATTCTGCTGCACGAAGCCATCGGCCACGGTATGGAAGCTGACTTTAATCGTAAAGAGGTGTCGATATTTAGCGACAAAATCGGCAAAAAAGTGGCCGAGCCATTTGTCACGATCGTGGACAATGGCACCAATCCAAATATTCGCGGTTCCATCAATGTGGATGATGAAGGCAACGATTCGCAAGAAACGGTGCTCGTAAAAGATGGCATTTTACAGAGTTACCTGCATGATCGCATCAGTGCGCAACATTACGGTCTCGAGCCAACCGGTAATGGTCGGCGACAAGATTTTCGTCATGCGCCCATGCCACGCATGCGAAACACCTATATGCTCAATGGCCCGCACACAAAGGATGAAATCATCGCTAGTGTCAAAAAAGGCATATATGCGGAAACTTTTTCGAACGGCGAGGTTTTTATTGGCGCCGGCGATTTTACATTTTATGTGAAAACCGGCTATTTGATTGAAGATGGCACGCTCACGTCCCCCATCAAGGATATTAATATTATCGGCAATGGACCGGAGGTCTTGAGTAAAATCGTTATGGTAGCCGATGATTTCAAAATGGCGGAAGGCGGCTGGACCTGCGGGAAAAACGGCCAGGGTGTACCTGTGTCCCAGGGTTTACCAACGATCAAAGTGTCATCGATCACCGTTGGCGGCGTCAATGCGTAATTTGTCGGTATCATGAAAAATCCAAAATAGAGGCGAGTATGAGTACAGAACGATTAGAGTTGGCTGATTGGGTCATAAAACAAGCACAAAAAAATGGTGCTGATCAAGTTGCTGTAAATATTTCAAACCAGCGCCAGGTGGACATTGAATTCCGCGATAAAAAACTGGAAACACTAACTGAATCGACACAAAACTCGTTATCAGTTGATATTTACAGTGATCATAAATACTCATCGCACTCGACGAACGATCTTCGGCGCGATGCGTTGCAGCGTTTCATCGAAGAGGCTGTCGCCAGTACAAAATATCTGGCCAGGGACGAATACCGCGCCCTGCCCGATCCGAAATATTATAATTTAAACGTTGATATCGATTTAAAAATTCGTGATGCCGGTTATGAGCAAATCGACTCATCACAGCGCGTCGAGCTTGCGGAAGCGATTGAAGCTGCAGCGATGGCACAAAGCGATAAAATCATTTCTACCACAGCTGGCTACTCGGATGTTCTTTACCATAGCGTCAAGGTGCATAGCAATGGCTTTAGTGGCCAGCGGCAAGGCACCAGTTTTTCTGCTGGCGCCGAGGTGACCGTCAAAGATCCCAATGGCGGTCGACCGGAAGACTGGTTCTGGGCAACGGGATGCTTTCGAGCCGATTTACCATCCGCGGAATCTCTCGGTACGCAGGCGGCGCAACGGGCACTGCAAAAAATTGGTCAGGAAAAGATTGCCTCCGGTCTGTATACCATGGTCGTTGAAAACAGAGCTGCAGGCCGCCTCCTGGGCATGCTGCGCCGTCCAATGACCGCCCGCGCCTTGCAACAAAAAAGTTCCTATCTGGAAGGAATGCTTGGGAAACAAATTGCCTCGGATAAGTTGACCCTTGTTGATGATCCCTTTATCGAGAAAGGTCTGGGATCGAGATTATACGATGGCGAAGGCATGGTGGCACAAAAACGCACATTTATCGACAGAGGCGTGCTGCAGCACTATTTCATTGATAATTATTACGGTAAAAAGCTTGGCATGCCACCCACCACCAGCAGTCCGTCAAATGTCTTGTTTGATTATGGTGATCGCGATCTTGAAGCGATGATCAAGGATGTTGACAAGGGCATTCTCATCACCGGTTTTATTGGTGGCAATTCAAATTCAACAACCGGAGATTTCTCCTTTGGCGTAACCGGCATCCTGGTCGAAAAAGGCGAACTCGTCAAACCGGTGAATGAAATGAATATCTCCGGCAACGCCAAAGATTTCTGGAACAAGCTCTCACAAGCAGGCAATGATCCTTACCTCTATTCCAGTTGGCGCATTCCAACACTCGTTTTTGAGGACATTGACTTTAGCGGCATTTGATCGGGAAATCCAGGACGCTGCCTGAACAGTGGCATCAACAATACTATTTGTCACGAGAAAGCTTTTCTCTTACGCATTTTCGTCGATCAGTGGATATGTACATCGACAAACGTTTGTTCACTGTCATTCATTGTGCTTCGATGTACTGGATATTCTATATTTTTTTGCAACTGTTTGTCTGGAATTCTCAGATACGCGAGTTTTTTGTTCGTTCACATCCTGTTTTCCATATGGGCGCCGGTGCGTTGAGCGATGTGATCTGGCTGCCGCTTTCCATTGCACTCCCGATTTACCTCATTATCCTCATCCGAAACATTTTTGCACAATTGATCCTGCGGGAAGGCATCAGTTTTATTATTGTTATTGTCTGTGCCGCAAGCATTATCAATATCAATTTTTGGTTTCGAATTCAGTTTCTGCTCATTTGTCTTTTTGTGCTATTTTGGGCGATACATATTTACACATCCGGCAGAATCAGCCTACGCTTTCTATTTTTTAGCTTCGCTATTTTGGGAATGATTCTGCATTATAAAGCACAGCTCTTGCCGCCACTGGCTCGAACCGAACCGCATAAACTGAGCGTGATGTCCTTTAACTTTAATACTCGATCGGCCTACGATGATGAGCGAACCATACAGTTTATCCGCTATCGTATACCGGACGTCGTCTTTTTGCAAGAACTGACAATGAAAGAACAAGCATTTATTTTGACCAGGCTGGGTGATTTTTATCCCTATTTTTTATCACCGGCCCCGCGCATGGGCAAAAATGATGTTATGATACTCTCCAGGAAAAAAATTCTCTATGGAGATCAAATCCCGCTTGCGACGACATATGATACGCCACTTCATGCAGTCAATCATGCGGTCATTCAACTGGAGGGGCAACAGGTACATCTCCTCAATTGCCATCTACACCACGCCTACAAGCAGCTTTCGGCTTATCTCGCTGCACCGGATTCTCTGGTTCTCTATGAAGCGCTTTTGCGAGCCTACAACCAGCAGCAGGAAGAAGCTTCTTTGCTGTTCGAGTATGCGAGCACCTTGTCAGGACCGATCATTATTGCCGGTGATTTCAACGACACGCCGAACGGCAGTATTTATGCGCTTTTTAATAAAAAGTATCAAAATGCATTTGCCGTCGCTGGCTGGGGTCTCGGAACGACATTTGGAGAATGGAGCATTCAGAGCGTGCTGCCGCACTTTATGCGTGGGATCGCTTTTGATATATTTCGAATCGATCATTTGTTTTTCTCAAATGATTTCAATATCCAGCGCGCTCGGGTTGAAAAAATCGCGGCATTCGACCATCAACCACAAATTGTACAAGTGACACTAGAAAAAGGCGTTACAAAACCGTGATGGGAGTGTCTCCGCCTATTCGATGAGAGTGAAAATCTCGTCGATTGATTTTTTGTCACGTGATTTTGGTTGACCCTCAGGCTCACCTACAGCCACGGCTGCAGCCAATTCTGCTGGCGCTTGAATATCAAGCAGCTCTTCCAGCTCCTTTTGTGCGACCAACAGACCGCTGAGCCAGCATCCGCCGTATCCCAGGTCGACCGCCGACAGCAATATATTCTCGATAGCAGCCCCGATGCTTTGAATATCCGGATGCTGGCGCATGGCATTGATGTCATCATGATTCAAAGCGGCATCGGCTATAGCTTTATATGGTGTGTTAGCCACAACAATGAGAGCCGGGGCATTCTCAAAAATAGTCGAAAAATGTTCGACCGTTTTCATGACATTGTCTTTGCCGGTTTTTTCGAAAACTTTATGAATTTTTTCGTGCACAATTCCTGCCATTTTTCCAATAAGTGATTTGTTGGTTACGGCGATAAATTGCCATGGTTGCGCGTTGTTCACACTTGGCGCCAGGCCGGCCCGTCGTACAAGCTCTCTCAGAACTTCAACAGGTACCGGGGTTGATTTGAATTTACGCACGCTGTGCCGCTGTTCGATCGCAGTTTTAACGTCCATTTGCACCTCAACTTTTTTTGTTTTCATTTAGTGAGCACCATCATCCCTCTAAAGCTGGTCGTTTGCCATTCTTGCAAGGATATGTTGACGCCAAGGACTCTAATCCTTCACACACCGAATGGATAATCCATCACGCTTTTGACCGTACCCCCGATAGACTTCCGCGGTCAGCCAACTCAGCTGACGATACCACGAGGCACTACTTATTACTTCCGTAAAAGTCCAGAAATAGGCCTGGTATTCAAAATTTTCAAAATCACCGTTGTCACGACGATAGCCTGCCGGTAACGCGCACAATCCACTTGTATTTGTGGCACCGGTATTGGGACTCTCCCAATGGGCATAACCCGCTTCTTTCATTTTTCCGCCTACATCTGTTCCTCGCCAACTCTCGGCATCGGCTTGTACACGACTCAAACCGAGATAAATTTCCAGCTGCTTCCAGTCCTCGTCCGTCGGAACATGCCAACCAACCGGGGCAATGTTGCGACTGTCATTCACTGCATACCAGTTATATAAATATCCAAAAGTGTCTTTCAATCTCTCGTTAGTGGTTAAAGCACAATAGGCAGCGGTGTTTAAATCGCTCCATTCCAAATCGTCAGTCACTTTGGGTATGGATTCACCGTTTCGGTAGCGGGTCACTTTCAAGTTTTCCGCCATCCACCATTGATCTCCGATTTTGACAATGCGATATAAATTCCCGTCGATATCTGAAATGGGTGCTACTTTGGGGATAACCGTAATATAGAGCAGCGTATCCGAATCGATGAGTAGCCTGTGATGTTCATAGGTTTCAATATTTTCACCGGTGATTCGCAATGTATATTCCCGTGCGATGCGACTTGCACCATTCTTGTCAAGTCCTGCAGCGATACTGACAGATGGAGTTATGCTGCCGCTCCCCCTGGCATGTGCCAAAAGGAGCATTTTTCGGTTCAATCTGATTTTGTCAGACGTCAAAGTACAGACATAGACGCCGGCTGGAACGGGGTGGCCACGTTCATCGATACCATCCCACCTGATGTGCTGCAAAGTATTCACCTGAAAGCCACTGAATAGTGTTTTTACCTTTTGCCCCAGGGTGTTATAGATCACGACACTGATCTCTGATGGCTGCGATAATTGCCATGTTATGAACGTTGATGGGTGAAACGGATTTGGATAATTCTGAAACAATTGAAAATCTGCTGGCTGCTGTGCCGTCATTTCCTCGACACTCGTTTCTATTTGAAAAATAAATTGCCCGTTTTCATCTGTATAATCCTGATCATTACGATTAGGATCAGCCAGGTCGACTAATTCAACCCTGGCGTTCGCAACCGGTTTCGGATCTGTGTCGGTGACCAAACCCGTGAACGTTATATTACCTGATGCGGTTTTCATGAATGCAAAAAGAAAGAACAGGATAAAATCGATACATTTCAAGGTTTTCATATAACCTCCCGCAATAATTTGTTTCCTATCGCATTAATATCATCTTTTTGGTCGCAACGACTTTGTCGTCCAGTCGTAGTTGATAGCAGTATATACCGCTGGGGAGAATCCCGGCGTCAAAAGTGATCGAATGCTCACCGGCAGCCTGAAATTCTTTCACGAGAGTGGCGACCAGAGTGCCTGACATAGTATAGATTTTTAATGTGACAGAGCCGGAATGGGACAATGTATAGCTTAGCGTCGTGCTATTGTTAAATGGATTCGGGTAATTTTGCCCGAGTGACAAAGTACGGGGTATTGTTTCCCGCTGTTGCCGCAGACCGGTAACGAGATTATTGCGGATAATATAGAGACCATCGTCGCCATCAGCTACATAGACGTCCCGGCCCTTGACCGCTACACCATATGGGATGTCACCGGTTGCATAAGATCCGGCAAGAAACGGCGAGCCGGGATTGGAAATATCAATAATAGTCAAGCCGGCAGTACCCACACAGTAAGCGTAATCACCGCTCACCGCTATGTCATAGCTATAATTATAAGCATTAGCTCGGCAAACTTCAACAGGCAACGCCGGATCGGAGACATCGAAGATGCGGAGATACCCGCACGTCATATAGGCATACCCATTGCTAACAGCTACGCCTGTCGGTTCACCGCCTGTACACTCACCCACATCTACTGGATTGGTCGGATCTGCAATATCCAAAATGCGTAATCCGTTATAGCGGATGGACAAATAGGCATAATGACCATCGATCGCCACATCACTCGTCCACCAGCCATTGCAAAAATTGCATACCTCGAAAGGATTGGTCGGATCGGATACATCGATGATGCGTACGAGTCCCCATTCATGGCTTTTATCCAAGGCAAAGACAAAATTGCCGTACATGGTGACGTCATGGATAAAATTATAGACTTCAAAAGCGCCGACCTCGACGGGGTTGGCGGGATTGGAGATATTGATTATTCGCAAATCAGCAGCGCCGTCCGCCACATAGGCGTAATCCCCACTGAGGGCGATATCTGTTGGGCAACCGGGAGTATCACAAAAACCGACATTTTTGAGCTGGCCAGGATCTGAAATATCGATGATACGTAATCCGTAACATTGTTCAGCGAGATAGGCATAGCGGCCGCGCACAGCGACACTCTCGATGCTGCCGCTGGTATGGATAAAGCTGACTTGAGACGGAGCGCTCTTGTCTGCAATATCGACCACAACTAAACCACTACCGCATGCCACGTAAGCGTACGTGCCGAAGAGGCTCACACCGTAAGGAGAACCGGGTACATTAAAACGACCGACTTGCGAGGGATGATGCGGATCTGCAACATTCAGGATGAACAGTGTACCGCTACGATCGCACAAATAGACGTAAGCATCCCGGATTGCCAGTTCATGGACGCGGACCGGATAATCAAAGTTAAACCTTCCGACCTCGGCAGGATGAGTCGGAGAGGAAATATCGATAATGATCAATTTGTAGTACGAGATATCACTCACTGTCACATACGCATATGTCCCATCGACGACGACGTCCTCAGCACTGTCTTCCGTATCGCAGGTACCGACAATAACGGGATTGCCGATATCTGATATATCAAAAATATGCATAAAGTTATCGTCTGCAATATAAACAAACGTGCCACTGACAGTTATACCAGAGGCATCAAAGAAATCAAGCAAGCTCGACTGAAACGGATTGGCCGGATCGGAGATGTTGATGATGCTCAGACCTCTCCATCTATCAAGCACATAAGCATAATCACCACTGACAGCCAGGTCCTGTACAGAGTCTCCGGTATAAATAGAACCCTCAATGAAAGGATGAGTCGGAGCCGAGACATCAACTATCTGCAATCCAAAATTGGTCACGGCAACGAAAACATGCGTATCATTGGCGACGATATATTGCACACTACCCGGCAACATTAATTGGCTTAATTTTATCGGTATAGTTGGATCAGAGACATCTGCGATTTCAAGAGAGGCACCATTGCCGAAAAAGGCCAATTCACGTTGTACATCAACATCATAACATGGGCCGCAAGCCCATCGGCCAACGAGTGTGGTGTTGCTATCCCTGGCGCTGTGGTGCACGGTGTTGACGAGCGCTCTTTGGTCTTTGGTGTGGATGTGTGATTTCAAGTATGTGTCCGGGGAAGGAGTGGAGCGTGTTATGCCCGGTTTGACGAACGCTGCAAAAACGAGAAACAGGCTCAAAGTCTTGATGTTCACTGTGAGCATCGTGGCCTCCTGGACTATTTTTCTTACCTGAATAATGCAGTAACTTACAACAAATATCACATTCTGTTTCATCCAGAATATCCCAAAAACCGTGATGCAGAACATTTCTTCACGCTCCTCAAGCGGAAAATCGGGGGTACATAATTCATGCTTGTGTTTCACGCGGTTTTTTTATATAATAATCCGGTGAAAATTCAAGGAAAGGTCATGAATGGCCACATTATTCAAGCGCATTTTGTTTATTATTCTCTTTGTTCCGACGTTGCTCGCACCCGCCGAACCATCCGACACCTACTATCGCACCTTGCGAGAGGGTATTCGTTTATATCGAGCGAATTTGCTGAACGATGCGAAACGAGTGTTCCGGGAGTTACATAAAGAGCACGAGGATAGCCTCGTCGTCATCCGCTATCTGATGCGTATCACCATTCATCAGCAGCAATGGGGAGACGCCAAAGACTGGTGCCAGGAAATTTTAGACCAGCAAAAAGATGATGTGCAGGCACACTATTATCTCGGCATTGCGTATCGCGAAACCGGTAAATATAAAGCATTTATATTGCAGGGACGCGATTGGCGACGAGCCGAGCGAAGTTTTCTGTTTGTTATAGACAATTATGGACATTATAAAGATATATATTATCAATATGCGTTGTTGAAAAATTACTGGAAAGACTATGCGCGTGCGGTGGAGCTGGCTGAGACACAATTAATGCATGCTCCTAACGACACGGCCTATAGCGGAGTACATCGATTTTATCAATCGTTTTTATACAACCAGTCAAAAGATTTTCACGAATGGTCTCTCAAACGCTCTGGACATCGTAATGCCTTGTATCTCGGGGAGAGTTATCGACATCGCAATGAATTCCTCAAAGCGGATTCGATCTTTCATGTTCTCGCACAAACGGCCGCTGACATCTCCGGCGTTCCACTCTATATCGCTCTGGCAAAGGTGAAATATCAGTTGCAGCAGGAGGATTCGAGTCAATTTTATTATGAAAAAGCGATCAGGAGCATCGCCAGCAATGTCGATGCCGCACTCATGTTTGAGGATATGAAATACATCATGTCTGATGCAGAGTGGTTCGAGTACCGTGATCTGACGAGTTACATTGAAAAACGCGCTTTTTTTGAACGGATGTGGCTTGCCCGAAATCCGACGCCGGCTTCGAAAATAAATTATCGTATCATCGAACATATGCGTCGCGTTATTCGTACCGAAAAAGATTTTTTTTACGATGGCGTGCGTTCGCAGGTCAATAATCCGGACAAGCTGAATTACCTCTCCTTTCCACGCGTTTTTGAATTGAATGACAAGTATAACGACAAGGGTCTGGTTTATATTCGTCATGGTGAAGCGGATGATCGGGCATTTACGTTGCAGGCTGAGGCGCTGAACGAAACCTGGGTTTATTATCCGCGCGGCCAATTAAATCAAAAATTCATGTTTCATTTTTGGCAAGATGACAATATGGCCGGCAATAACTGGCGCTTTATTCCCTCTATTCCGCAGTATATGGCCGAGAGTCGTTTGACCATGGATCCCATTTTTGGCCGTCTGTATACAGCCAATACGCTGGAAGCCCTGGCAATCGATCAGGAAATGAAAATTCAATCGCATGATATTGTTGAAACTGCCATGAATACGGATCAGCATTCCTGGGAAGATCAGCTGCGCTCCATCATTTTTCCATTTTATCTCGCCACTTTTCGCGAGGCGCCGAATCTGTCGAGATGCGAACTGTATTATTCTTTGAAAAAAGATGATCTCTTGCCGCCAAATGCAGCACACACCGCGCAAGACACTGTGGCGATCAGCTTTGCTGCTTTTGATATGGAATACAATCTGGCTGAACGCCTCGATAATAATGTACAAATAAAGGATATTGTCGATAGCTCGGAAACCATGGGCTATTGGCCATCTCAATTCAATTTTATCAGCCCGCCCGGCTCTTATCAGCTCGCCCTGGATATTCAAACACCGAGTGGTGAAGCGATTGGCGGCTATAAATTTCGATTCAGCATGTCCGACTATGCTGAAGAAAGCATGAACATGAGTGGCCTCGTTTTGGCACATGCGATCAGACCGGCAAGCCAGCAGAACATTTTTTATAAAAACGGATTTACCGTCATTCCCAATCCAGGCAAAGTTTATGATCGAAAAAAGCCGATCGATATTTATTTTGAACTGTACAATGTATCCGAGGGTAACGGGAAAAGACAAAATTTCATTGTTCGTTACCAGGTGCGATTGCTGGAAGAGCGATCCCGCGGTCTGGTGCAAAGAATCGGCCGTATCTTCCGGCGTTCACAACCCTCCATTTCAAATGAGGTGGAGCGGGAAACAACCACACCAACATCTGTCGAATATATCGCGCTTGATCTCGGCAAAAATGTGCCGGGAATTTACGAATTGAATGTGTCGGCATTTATCCCCGGCAAACAGGACACCGCATCCCGCAAGATAAATTTTGAGCTAAAATGAACGACTACCAATCAGTGCACGCTGAAATTGATCTGCTGGAAAAGCTTTATCCGTATATCATACCAAAATATCATGAGGCGCACGACATTTTGGTGTCCATGCTCGATTTTGCGCAAACGCAGGACATCCGTCTCGCTGATCTGGGGTGTGGCTTTGGCCATTTGACCAAAAGAATCATCGACACCTTCCCTTCAAGTGTGGTTTTTGGCATTGACAAACAACCGTTTATTTTGCAGCGAGCCCAAGAAAGATTGCAGGATCGACTCGACCAGGTTGTATTTTATGAGCGCAATTTGAACAATACAGCCTGGCAAAAAGATATCGACCATGTTCATGCGATTGTCTCGTCTTTTACGCTCGATTATCTCCCCAGGGAAAGGCATCAGCAGATTTTGGATGAAGCGTATGCGATCATCGAACCCGGTGGCCGTTGGGTGTCGTGCGAATTTTTCCGTTCCGAAGATAATCGAGTCAATCGAATTTTTCATGATATGGAGATGGCATTTATCCGCAGCGCGCTTGAGCGGGGTGAAGTGACGCGCGAGCAAATTGATCAGCTCGGAAAATCATCGATTCTTCGTCAGGATCATTTTGTTGTGACGGTGGCGCAAAAGATGGCATGGTTGAAGAATAGTGGCTTTAAAACACTTGAGGTGCCGTGGCGTTTTTTGAATCTGGCGATCATCAGTGCGGTGCGCTAAGTACATCGTTTCGTAAATAAAATGACATATTATTATTGACATGATAGCAGGATGATAGTATAAAAGAAAATGATTGCTCCATTAACCCAGAAAAGCAGTGCTTGTTTGGAGTGCATTCTCTTCGTGAATGCATGACGGCGAAACTGTCAAGTTTGGTGAGCGCATCCATAACAGTTTTCCTAACTCGCGGTCAGTGGTCCGCGTGAATTCACACAGTGAATTCACTCCAAAAGAGTATCAAATTCAATAGACGAAAATATAGAGCAATCAAAGTAATGAGCTTTTGAGTGTTTTTCCTGTGCTAATAGAGTAATCATTTAAAAGAAAAATCCGCTAAATCAAAAAGCGAAATTTTAGCCTGAAAGTTTAATTGGTGAATTATTTGACCGCGACCGGTAAAGATGTTGGTCTTTTAATATCAATATATCAGCCTGATCCCGCATGCAAGATCAGGCTGATATGAGTTGATCAATTAACAAAGAGCTGAATGGCCAATTTGCTGGTTGCGCCCTGGTCGAGGACGTCGGGACAATAGGCGTAATCAAATTCGATGTTGTTGATCCGGAAGGAGGCACCAAAGTTGATGTGCTCATCGTATAAACCAGCTCGAATTCCCAACAATTCCGAAAACCACGATTCCAGACCAAATGCCAGCAGCGATTTTTCATCAGTTGTACTGATGATGTCCAGAGAAGCCAGTAAAGCGACTTTGGAGAATTGTAATCCAGCGCTGCCGCCAAATCTGAGCGTCATCGGTATCTCCTCTTCCAGTTCCGATGCCGTATCCCAGGTATATTTTCCCGCCAGATTACTCAGGCTGCCGCCAAGGGCAATCGATCGCACCGTCTGGTCCGATTCGAAGGCTTTGAAAAACATGCCGAGATCAAAAGCCAGGCCGCTCGCTTTTTGCGTATAGAGGACATGCGACAAATATTTGGCGCTGCCGCCAATGCCAAGTCGAGGCAGTAATTCACGTGCAAAAGCCAGGGTAAAGGCAAACTCGCTGTTCTCAAATGTTTCGGTCGGATTGCCCTGGCTATCGCGACCGTCAATATTGCCGACTTGAAAACCGTTGATAGCCAGCCCGATGCTGCCGATGTTTTGCAGTTTGGAAATAAATATCCCCTGGAAATGTTTTCGATCCATGGACATCAAAGAATACATGCCGGCGAACGCCATTTTTTCAATCTGGATCAAACCGCCGGGATTATAGTACATGGCGTTCGCATCATCCGATACCGAAACAAAAGCATTTCCCAGGCCAGCGGGTCGCGCACCAACTGGAATCCGCAAAAAGGCGCCGGCGTAGCCGCCACTGCCCTCACCCGCGGTGAGGGTCGCGGCCAATATCAAGAGGACAAAGGTCATAATGAGAATTTTTGATGTTTTCATTGTATGCCTCCATATCATTCAAAGCAAGGTCAAAAGAAAGTGACTTAACGCAAGACAGCGATTTTACCAACCGCCTGTTCGCCGCCGCTCGATTCAATGACATAAAAATAGACACCGTTGGCGACAATGTCCCATTCCTCGTTCTTGCCATCCCACGGTTCGGCCAATTCGACACCAGCGTCACGCGGTGCCTCTTCGATGACTGTTTTGACTAACTTGTTAGCCGCATCGTAAATTTTGATGGTGACGTTGCCGGGCTGCGCCAGGCTGTAACGAATAATGCCGGTTTCTGTATCGGGATTGAAGGGATTGGGGTAGAAGTAGATGTTGTTGTTATCCAAGCTTTTGCCTGTCGTGGGAGAGACAAGTTCAATATCAAATGAGAAAAGCAATCCACCCATGTGCTTATATTTGTTGGTTGAGCTATGATCTGTTGTATAAACAATTCCGGATATCAAATCGTGTGCTTCAATTTCAAAGGCAAGAGTTCTTTTCTCTTTTGAATTAAGAGATATAGTTAGGACGGAATCGCTTCGTAATGTTGTATTTGATTTGATAATGACATCTATATCAGTCAACGGTCCAACGTCACTATAATTACATATTTCAGGTTCAATAAAAATTTTGTTTGCGTATTGATCTTTGTAGCATTTAATCGTATTAACTCCTATCACTGGAGGTAATGGCAAATTGTTTTCCCTTATGAAATCGTCTATTTCCTGAATGAGGGATTCTTCTGTTGATAAATTACTACTGTACGAGTACAGGAATGACTGGATTTCATCTTTTAGGTCATCCGCTTGATAGCCGTTGTTATAGACAAGGGAATATATATCCATTGCAGAAGAAGCAAAAATGCGCGACGCCATGGTCGTACCTAGCGCATTTATTCGATTATAATATTCTGGATCTATAGATAAAGCAGTATCAATGACAGAACTAAAAAGTGCAAGCACCTGATTTTCATATTGCGACGTCTCATCAGAAAGGGAATTAAACTCGCTAATCTGTTTTAAAAATGAAAAGTTGTCGTCAACGGCTCTTTGCCGAATTTTCTCGATATATTCAATTTCCTTTTGAATTTTATTATCGATTTGAAGCGAATCAAGTTGTGTGAATTGTGAGATACTATTGGCTGATTTTTTTGCCAGGAGTTGCGCTTCGGTTTGGCCAAAAGCTTGATCCACAGATGGATTGAGAAATGTGAATGGTACAACAGCATCAACGTAAACTCCGACCGTCGAAGCCTGAGTAATAGCCAATGTGGTCGAAATCAAAGTGCTATAGGTCAGAATTGATGTCGCAATGCCGGCAATTGACGCAAGCAGAGAAACTCCACCAGTGGCAACTGCACCCAAAATGCCAACAATTATTAATACAATTCCAGCGGCAAATGCGGCCCAGCCTACGAGTTCATTTAGTATATCGAGAAAATGCTCTGAATCATTAACAAAATTATTCCACCTGACCATGTCACTATATGTCCGTGTAACATCTTGTTGACATTTTACAAACTCTTGTGAATATCCTCCGCTTTTTGCAATTTCAACTGCTTCGTGCTGTTTTGCTTCTGAAACGTGCTCGAAAACATCGAGAAATAGATAATCTTGAATATAATGATCTGCAATCTCGAATATCGAGGTGCCTATAGTTTCTTCTGTTACCGCCTCGACTGCCATTTCAGTCAATTTTTCATCGACGGTTTCAATTGCTGCTTGAGCCGCATTCTGACTCACAATAAATTCTGCTATCGTTGTTTGATATGGTACTCCTGGAACTGGCGTGTGTCCAGTAAGATAAATATGGAATAATTTTTGAGTACCTTGATGAAATTTATCAGATACCTTCATCAACGATTTATGGATATAATTTCCAATAAGCGGTACTTTTTGACAAATTTTGGCAAGTTTGGTAAAAATACCCTTTAAAAGAAGGCTTGTAGCAATTGAGCGTAATCCTTTCGCCCCATAACTTGATATAGGTATTACATCGTTGATTGCCCGCAGGGTCACATTTTCTGAAACTGCAAGTCGCGCAACTGCTTCCAAATCAACAGATTCACTCGGATTTGTTTGCCACTCAGTTTTGATTTGATTTGCAAAGATTTTTGCTTCATTTTCAATTTCATCAAAAAACGGATCATTTTTTGATTTCGCTGGTCTCTCTATATCAAGTATACTGTTGGCAATATTGATTTTTTGATTTAAAAAAATCGACAACTCTTTTTCCGCTTCGATGACATGTGGCGCATCCGGCGTCCCACTATATCCATTCACCCCAAAATCATCCCAAGCCCTGATATAATAATCTACGCCGTCATTCGTGACAAAGTCCGCCGGGATCTCGGCAGTATAGTTATCCGAGGATATCGGCGTCATCTGTACTTCTTCATAAATTAACTGGCCGGTCTTTTTGTAATAAAGTCTTCCGCCCATGAGAGTATTGGTATTGTCAATAATGGCCGCTGTGATCGTGATAGCAGTGTTTGGGGTGAGCGAGGTCACCGGTGTATGGGTAATCTCCGGCGCTTCATTCGGCAGAATGGCAATTTGATAGGGATTATTGATCGGATCCACCGATGGATCGGATGCGGTATTCCCGCCATCCGTGGCAGTGATGTAATAGTCCACACCCGGGGATTGCACATAGGCGCTATAGATGTTTGCTTGCCACACATCGCCGCTGGTGTTGCTCATGGGAACCTGCCGGTAGCTGGAGGAGGATGTGTTTTTGAAATAGAGCGTTGCACCTTGTACGTATGGCGTCACATTGTCAATGATTTCCACCTCGATGGAAAATTGCGTCCCATCCGCCCAGGCGCGTTCATGATACGCCAACGTATTTTGCGTCCTGGTGATTCTCGGAGCAGAACCGGGCGTGTAATAACCCTCGGCCATCGCCTCGTTGCCATTATAATTGACCAAAATTTCCACATGACGCTCAACACCATTTTCAACCGGATCGCTGGATTTGTAACGCACCAGATAGGTGTTCGCCACCTGGGACGATATATAATCCAGGATGTCATCAAAATTTGAATAAATATCAAAATAGGCACCATTCGTCGCCTCGGCGATCGTACCGTAATCTCCAATGGATGTATAATCCAGTTCAATGAGCGCAAAAGTTGTTATAGAGTTTGCTTGCAAAATTTGAATTGATTCCGCTTGCGTGTATGAGCCACTATTACCATCTCCCCGCACGTTTTCATCGGTGATCAGGATGAATATCTTTTGAGATCCCGGGCGAAAACTAAAACTTGTAGTTGCCTGGTATAATGCATCCCATCCCGGTTCATAACCTCCGTCGGTCACGTTGCGATTCCAGACGCTCGACTTGAAATAGTTTTTATCCGATGTGAGAATACCATTATCTTCGATGATCGGACGTCCGT
Source organism: Candidatus Zhuqueibacterota bacterium (assembly GCA_016928775.1). Lineage (GTDB taxonomy): Bacteria > Zhuqueibacterota > Zhuqueibacteria > Residuimicrobiales > Krinioviventaceae > Kriniovivens. Next base: position 34,128 of record JAFGKD010000043.1, read on the forward strand.
TATTTTCATCCGCGCCAAAGCGGCATAATCCCAGAGCAAAGTCGATTCCTGACGCGGCGAGGTTATCGACAAAATCATTGACATTGTTTCGCACCGCGTTAATCTCTTCCTCCATGCTGCCGCTGTTATCCATGAGAAAAATAACGTCTGTTCGCCGGGACCCACCACCGGATTCCGGTGGTGTCACTTCAAAATAATCGGCTTGTAAAACACCATTCTCATAAACGATAAAATTGTTCTGCACGAGGTCGGGAAAACCAACGCGAAACGTATCGACGGCGATATTCATGTAAATAAACGGAAATTTTTGATGGTTCAGGCTGACCATCGTCGCTTCGAGCGGCTCCGGCTGTTCGAGCACAAGACGGACATCATCGATAAACCAGCCCTCCTGTGTCGCCGAACCATCGGAGGTAAAACGAAATTCAATCTGCACGGATTCTCCGGCATAGCTCGTCAGTTCGATCATTGTCTCTCGCCAGTCGCTCCATCCATCCCGGCTATCGAGGAGTGTTCGATCAGTGCCGTTATCCGTGAGAATATAAACCTTGCCATAATCATAACCGCTCTCGGTCTCAAACCACTCCCAAAAGGTGAGCCTGATGTAGCTGTCCGGGCCAGTCACCGAAGGCAAATTGATTGTTGGCGTGACCAGAGCATCATCCGCATGGTTGGGGTAAGAGCCACCCAAATTAGTGCCGGCGCATTGTGATGACGCATGACCCTGCCCTGGACCGGTTGTTGGCGTGCCCACCGCCCACGAGCCGTCCATGCTCCAATTGGAGGCACCCGATTCAAACGTCTCCTGAAAAATGTTTTGAGTTTGAGTCATCTGGAGTGAGGCAATTACGCGGCTTCTGACAATCTTTGGTGCTGGCAGGACCTGATTTTTCGGAGCTCTCGGCCTGTCCTGCTCGGCAGCGGACAAACACACGCCAGCAACACAAAACACCATTGTCCACACAAAGTGTTTTATTTTTTTCATTTCCCTCTCCTTTCGACAGATACGTTGTATAAATTCTGACGAATTGCTTATAATACCCCTGTTGATGCCTTGCAAGAGGTGCTGCATCCTGGAGTGCAAGGACTCATGCCGCTCAGCACAGGCGGTCATACTGGTTATACTAATTTGCAGCAAAAATGCTGGAAGCTGCTCCCGATGCGTAGTTGATCCCTGATACAAGACATTTTAATATGCACGCCAACGGGAAGAAATAGAAAAGGGCTCAAAGTAACACACTTGAGCCCTGTTGAAAAATCATTGCGCGAGCGAAAAAACAAAATCAAGATTATATTTTAGTGTGGCATATATTTTGAATTCATTAAAAACAAAATCATAATTACCTTCAGTGGAACTATATCCTTCAAATTTTGTGAAGCGATAAATCGCGGCAATATCGATAAGAGCATTGTTTGACTTGAATCCTAGACCACCGGTTAGCATGTGCATGTTCACCGGATCATCGTCAGTATCAGTAAAAAGTGTTCTTTCAAATCCGTATCCAGCGCGGATCAAAACATCGCTGCCGCCTTCAATGCCGAAACGGATAGCACTTCCGCTTTCGACATTGTATGGTTCATCACCAAGCTGGTCACCGTCGATTTCAATATCTTCGAAAGGACGATTTTGATATTCGGCCGTCACCAGAGCAAGCGGCGACACTCGGTATGAAGCACCAATGCTAAACATGCCCGGTATCTCATACTTTTCGTCGTTCAGATCCTCTGTTTCGGTTTCGCCCTCTGATTTCCATTTTGCTTTCCCATCTTCCAATTCAAACTGATGAGCGCTCAAAAAGGAAAATCCAACCGTGAGCTCCGGCGTAAATTTAGCCATCACACCAACTTGGAATGAAGTCCCGCCTTTAATATCATACTCGATTTCGGTTGTTGCTTTATCGCGGCCTAAATCTGAAGATTGTTCCTCCTCAATATCCGCACGAGCTGCGCTTAGCATAGGAATGCCTATGGACAACCCAACGGAATACTTTTCGGAAAAGAGCAAACCTCCACCGATGGATAATTGATTGATGATTCCTTTCGTCGTCATTACTCTCTCGTAATTGCTATCCTCATATTTCGATTCGTATTTTTCTTTTCTGTTCCAATCGTAAAAGCTGCGATAGCCGACGGCGCCAAAAAATTTCGTTGGTGAATTTGCAGCGAATACAATGGGCACAGACGCGCCAATATTGGTGATTTTAGGAGCCAGGCCAAATCCATAAGTCACATCTCTATCCTGATCGCTATAGTAATCATCTTCGAGGTCACCTCTGCCCAACAAAATCATTCGCCCGCCAAACGCAAGTTGCGATTGCTGCGCAAAGCCAATTCCGCCGGGATTACTAAAGAGTGCATCCAGGCCTTCATCAGTGGCCGTAGAGGCCCCGGCCATGGCAAACGATCTTGTGCTGCCGAGATGTGGCGCCGCATTCACTTCACGAATATACCCCACGTAATCAAGCCAATCATCCTGCGAAAATCCCATGCTCGTAAATAAAACCACTAATGCGAACAAGACCAACCACTGTCGTTTCATCATCGAACTCCTCTCCTTGTTTGTGAAATAGATTGTTACCCCCATTGTAAACACGTCACAGAACCACCCACTATATGAGTGCAAAGATGTGTAACTAGGTCGTAAAATAACATTATTTCAAATAAAAGCAAGAAATTACTATGAAATTTTTAAAAAAGAATCACGAAACAATAAGAGTGGCTTTGCGTTTTTTGAGAGTAAAAAAAGAGGAAGTTAAGATGAAAAAAATAATACTTTTTGCAGTCCTTGTAACGATCGCGGCAGCATCCTTGAGTGCCAAAACAACCGTGAACAAGAGTATTCATATCCAGGAAGGTGAACATATCTCCGGCGGCTGTTCATCGGTCAATGGCAGCATTGTTGTTGATGATGGTGCGCAGGTGACCGGTGGTTGCAAGACCGTCAACGGCTCGATTACGGTGGCGAGGGATTGTAAAGTTCGTTCTCTGAAATCAGTGAATGGCGGCATCCGCGTCGAGGAGGGGACACGCGTGAGCTCGGATATCGAAACTGTGAACGGCAGTATTCAATGCGAACAAGGTGTTCATATCAATGGCGATGTTGAGACCGTGAACGGTGCGCTCAAACTGCGCGGCACCGAGGTGGAGGACAATGTGACCACATACAATGGTTCGATATCGTTGACACATGGCTCGGTTGTGCATCAGGACATCATTGTCAAGGACAGTAAAGGGCACAACAACAGAAGAGAGCCCCTCCGCATCATTATCGATGACTCGATTGTTGAAGGTGATATCATTAACAGGGAAGATGATATTGAGGTGATCGTTACGCTGCGCAATGGCGCTCAAGTCAGAGGTGATATTATTGACGCACAGATTGAAAAAGAGTGAAAACTTGACAAAATCCGAGCAATTCCAAACGTATCAATTATATATAAAAATCAGTCATGATCTTTTCCTCACCATTGGTCAGCTCGGTCAATTTTGTTTTCCGGCCGGGCTTTATATTTATACCGGCAGTGCGAAACGGTCTATGGACAAACGTCTGACACGCCACCTTGCACCAAATAAAAAGTTACGATGGCATATTGATTATCTCCTCAACAATCCGTGTGCAAAAATTATCGATATCAAAAAATACAAAGCCACAGAGTGCCAGGTTAATGCTGGGACAAACGGTCGAATCATTGTACCCGGCTTTGGCGCCAGTGACTGCCGAGCTGGTTGCGGCAGTCACTTGAAATACTGCAGTTTGCAGCAGGAGTGCTGATGAGATTTCCTTTTGCTGTCTTTTTCGCGCTGTATGCGAGTCATCTCCTTTTTTCCCAGGTCGCACATATGTGGGTAAGCTGCGAGCTCTATCCGGAAAATCCAATATGGTTCACCCAGCCACCGGACACCTCGGACATCCGTTATAAACTGACGCCAGCACATATAGTATGCAGCACAACACAATCCTCGAACGCGGAGATTCACTCTTTTACGCTCCGCGCCCAGGAGACAGATCAAACTCTTTTTGGTATAGGCACGTCGCTCGAGGAAACGACGGTTTATGCCATTCGCAAAAACAAGAACGAAAAAGAGATCAGGGATATTTTGCGCGCATTGATCGACCCGGAAAAGGGCATTGGCATGAATCTGTTTCGTATTACAATTGGCACATCCGATTTTTCCGACGCCCGCACGATCTCGACGCATCCACAGGGTTTTTATAGCTATCAGGATCATATCGATGATAAATTTTCCATTCAAAACGACCTGGACCTCGGCATCATCGACGTGTTAAAATTGGCTCTGGAGGTGGCAGGTGAGTGTGAACCGCCACAACAGATCACATTTTTCGCCTCCTGCTGGAGTCCGCCACCGTGGATGAAAACGTCCGGCTCGCTCATAGGCGGCACGCTGAAAAAAGGGTACGAGAGCAAACTGGCTCTCTATTTTCGAAAATTCATTCAAGCGTACCAGAGTCACGGGATTCCCATTAGCGCCATGACCATTCAGAACGAGTCAAACTTTACGCCCGAGACGTATCCCGGCATGCGATTGACCTGGCAGCGGGAGCGTGATCTCGTCATTGCTATTTATGAGGAATTTCAGCGACACCCGAAAATAAATACAAAATTATGGATCATCGATCACAATTTCGAGTATTGGAAAAAAGCGGATAAAATCCTGACATCGCTTGCAAAGATGGGCAAAAAGTCTTATGTTGATGCTGTCGCTTTTCACGACTATAGCAGCGCACCGGCATCAAATATGCGCAAACTGCAAAAGAGGCATCCCGGGATCAACGTGCAGTTTAGTGAAATGTCCAAATATGGTGTTCGGGGTATGGTCGATATTCAAAATTATTTCTGGAACGGTGCACAATCATACGTTTATTGGGTGACCATGAGCACGCAAAATCCGGCAGAACATAACCAGGGGCCGTACAACAACCTGCGCATGTTATCGCCGACACTTTTGATCAAAACTGATGGTGATAATCCCGATTGGTATTTTAACGCCGACTATTACCTGCTCGGCCAGTTCAGTCGCTTTATTCGTCCCGGTGCTGTGCGAATAGAGTGCGATCGCGGGACCCCGGAATCCTTAACCGCAGTCGCTTTTCAAAATCCGGAGAACGATATCGTCATCGTGTTCGTCAATCAGACTGAGCGATCACAGCCGTTTCAGATTATCCATGAAGGTCATTTTTACACATCAGACATTCCCGCTCAATCGGTTGGAACGGTCAAAATCCTGCCTCTGAAAGCGAAAACTCCAAAATCCCTGGAGCAACCGCGAAAAGCAGAAACAGGACGAATTTTTCATTAGATTAAAGAATTGCCAAAAGGAGCGTTCATGTCATCCCTTTCGGACCACACCAACGTGCTCTCATCCCGTTTTGGGCGCGATGTTATTCAAAATATCGGTCGGGATATTGGCCGATTTTGTGTGACAACAATGGAGATTCCATGGCACCTCACCAAAGACAAGCTGGGCGCCACACCGCAGCACGTCTTTATCATCAATTCCATGGAACAAACCAGTCTTGATTCATTGGCTGACACATTGCCACCGTGCGAAACCATCGTGGGCATTGGTGGTGGCCAGGCGATTGATGCGGCGAAATATCTTTCGTGGAAAAAAGGTTTGCGCCTCGTCACCATCCCCACGATCCTCAGCGTGGATGCGTTTGTCACCGAAGCCGCAGGGATTCGACAAAATCATCAGGTCACCTATGTTGGCAAGGCGAGCCCGGATCCGCTGGTCATTGACTATGATATCATCCGTACCGCACCCAAAACACTCAACATCGCCGGGATCGGCGATGTGCTCTCCATCCATACGGCCTGTTTCGATTGGCACCTGGCGGAGCAACACAATCGCTCCGAGTATCCATATTCTCCTCAAGTTGCGCATGATGCGCACGTCATCCTGTCAGATATGACCTCGGTCCTCGGAGACATTCGAGATGTGACCGACACCGGTCTTCGCGCCATTGTTGAGGCCTATATGAAAATGAATACCATTGCTCTACCCGCAGGCCACTGGCGGTTCGAGGAGGGCTCGGAACATTTTGTTTTTTACGAACTGGAACAACGCCTCAAACGAGCATTTGTTCATGGCCATATCGTTGGATTGGGCATTTATCTAATGAGCCGTTTGCAGGACAATGCTTACGACCACGTCACGCACATAATGAATGACGCACAATTAGCCTATCATCCCAAAGACCTGGATATCTCTAAAAGCGTATTAGCCGCATCATTAAAAAATTGTCGTTTTTTTGTCGAACAGAAAAAGCTGTGGTTCTCGATCCTGAACGTCGAGGAGATCACTGACGAATGGCTAACCTGGGCATTCAGCGCGCTCACATGCAAGGATGAATAAGAATCACCATTGCGCTTGAACCTTTTTATCATGTTTAAAATATGACACCACGTGACAGAATTCTCACCGCACTGAATCACCAGCAACCGGATTGTGTCCCGATAGATCTCGGCGGTCACCGTTCTTCGGGTATCATGGCCATTGCTTATAACAAGTTGAAAAAATATCTCGGTATCACGTCCGGTGATATTTATGTGTATGACATGGTCCAACAATTAGCACTCATTGAGGAACCAATTCCTGATTTGTTTGGCATCGATACGATTGAAATGGGACGCGGCTTTTTGCTGAATGAATCCGACTGGAAAGAATGGCTGCTGCCGGATGGTACACCCAGTAAAATTCCGTCGTACATCAGTCTAAAAAAACGGGGCGATGATTGGCTTTTATTGAATGACCGCGGTCTCGAACTTGGTGTCCAGAAAAAAGGCTGCCTCTATTTCGAGCAGATCTATTATCCTTTGGCTGAACGCGGTATAGCTGACGATGATTTTTGCGATCTCGAAGAGCGACTCGGCGAGAACATCTGGTCCATCCCGCATCCTGGAGCACATTTAGATATAAATGATGAAAATCAGTTGCAGCAAATGGTGGCCGGGGCGAAAAAGCTGCGCATGGCAACAGACCGCGCCATTATCGGCCTGTTCGGCGGCAATATGTTCGAGACGCCCCAGATGATGTATCGTACGGACAACTGGCTGCTCTATCACCTGATGTATCCACAACAGGCGCACGCTTTTTTAGAAAAACTGGCACATATTCATCTAAAAAATCTCGAAAAATGGCTCTCGGCGGTTGGCCGCTATATCGACATCATTTTGTTTGGTGATGACCTCGGCAGTCAATCTGGTCCCCTTGTTTCTGTCGATATGTATCGTGAATTTTACAAACCATACCATAAAATGCTATGGAACCGTGCAAAGCAGTTAGCAGATGTTAAAGTATTATTGCATTCCTGCGGTGCCATCGAACCGTTTATTGATGACTTTATCGACGCCGGACTCGATGCGGTTAATCCTGTACAAATCAGTTGCAGCGGTATGGATGCCCGTTCTCTGAAAAAAAAATACGCCGGGAGGATCACCCTCTGGGGTGGCGGATGCGATACCCAATCCATTTTGCCGGATGCGTCGCCGGATGTCGTGAAAAAGCATGTCAAAAAGCAGATGAACATTTTGGCTCCTGGTGGCGATTTTGTCTTTCAGCAGGTGCACAACATCATGGCCAATGTACCGCCGGAGAATATTGTGGCGATGCTTGAGGCGGTGGAGCAATATTGAGAGGATAAAATGATAAATATCACTGCGATAATTTTACTCGTACTCATCTGTTGCGGGAGCATTTACGCTCAACACGAGCAGCAGACAGTAAAAACCGTTGAATTCGTCGATCTGGATCGTTATGCCGGACTCTGGTATGAAATCGCCAAAATACCAAATCGGTTTCAAAAAAGATGTGCCTCGGGCACAACAGCAGAGTACAAGCTGATAGATAACGGTTATGTCCAGGTTATAAATCGTTGTCGGGAAGCGAACGGCGATCAAGCCTCGATAAAAGGGCGGGCGCGCGTTGTCGATAGCAGAACCAACGCCAGGCTTCAGGTCAGTTTTGTGCGGTTTTTTGGCAAAAACTGGTTTTGGGGTGATTACTGGATCATCGGCCTCGACAAGAATTACCAATGGGCGGTGGTTGGCCATCCGGATCGCACTTACGGCTGGATTTTAAGCCGAACGCCCGAGATGGCCGAAAGCGACCTGCAAAGCTGCTATCAGATTCTGCGCGAGCAGGGTTATGATCCGCAGACATTTGTCGCCACGAAGCATTGAGTTTCGCTTTAGCTGGTCATTATATCGTCATTCTATTTGATCATCATCAGCTTGTCGACAGCAGAATAGTCGCCCGCTTTGAGCTGATAGAAATAAAGTCCGCTGGGGAGCACATTGCCATCTGAATCAACTCCATGCCAAGTTACGGTATGAATCCCGGCATCCATTTGTTCATTCACCAGCGTCGTGACTTTTTGTCCCAGGGTATTATAAACAAATAACTGCACATCGGCGTTCTGCGGGAGCGCATAGCGGATGATCGTATTGGTATTAAACGGATTGGGATAATTTTTGTACAAGACGAACTCGCCCGGGATGGACTCTCCTGCTGTCTGGACTTTGCTATAAAGCGGCACAATCGATATATCGTCAATAAACCATCCGGGGCCGCTGTTCGCCGCATCCGAGGTAAAACGAAATCGCAACAGCACATTTTCATTGCCGGGACCGGTAAATTCGTTGAGACTATACCGCGCCTCCTCAAAAGTACCAATCGCCCCGCTCACCGGCAGGTCAAGTTGTCTCCAGGTGGCGCCAGCATCGTTGCTCGCCTCGATATAGCCGACATCCCCGGGTTGAAAGGCGTACATCATCCAGAGAACGAGGGTTGCTTGACTGACGTCGGACAAATTTATTCCTTTTTTCAGCGTTGCGGTCAGGTTGGCGTTGGGCGGATAATCACCGTTCGGGCTTTCGCTGAGAGAATAAACGCCCGAGCGTTTTCGAAAGTCATCCAGTCCCCAGCCGCCTTCCTGCGTCTCCCAATCATCCAAACCGGATTCAAAATCTTCGTAACTCAAAATCATTTGATAGACCGGCGAGGCACCGCGGACCGGCGGATCTGTCTCATCGCTAATGACAAACTGATAATACAATGTATCTCCCAGGCTAAAATCTCCCTGAATCTCACCACCGAATCTGTTGTCGCCGAGCGGTAAAAGAAACACACTGTCGACAGCCGCGTTGGTCGTCCAGAACAACACTTTGGCGCTGGTTGTGTCCAGGGAGCTGATATGTGATACGCGCATGGAGATACAGGGCCGTCTGGTCAGACTCGCACGTTTTTCCAGAGCAGCATAAACGATCGGTGCGGCTTTTTTGATTTCGAGCTGCTTTATTTTTATAGGCGAATAAAGTCCGGACTCGGCAACAGCTTGAACACCATATTCCAGCACTGAACCGTAGGCTGGTAACGGAATGGTTCCCTGATACAGTGTATCATCGACTGCTGTCATCGCAACGATTGTATAGTCAGACTGGTCGATTGTTCGCCAGTACAGATGGACGGCGACAGGTTTTTCCCCTGCAACAGTTGCATCCACAACAAAATCATCAACCTGATCCGCAACATACACCAAATCTTTCACCTCGAGCATAAAACCGGTAAAATAGCCCAGGATGCGCTGCATCACCGTTAGCCTGGCGCCTTCCTCGGCTATCGCTTCAAAACCACCAAAAGCAAAATGCACCACCTTGCCCAGGCGTTCACTGCGCACGGCAGCGATCTGGCCGTCGGGATAGGTGAAAACCGGCGTGCTGTTGCTCGTTTTATCAATTACGTCACGTGATTGTTCTTCGGCATTCCGTTTTGGCTCAAAAACCGGAAATTCGAGTCCTTTTCCAATCGGATCGGTGGAGACGCCAATAACTTTGCTATAACTCGAGGCATCATTCAGAAACTCGGCCTGCAAATAGTTTTCATAAAAAATTTGCGATTTTCCGTTGGACTGGTTTCTCTGGTTATAGTAATTGCGGTTTTGCGCGTCCTCAGCGGATTGTGGAGCGGCCAAATCCCAGGCGATATTTTGACCCGCAATAAACAGGTTTTTGAAATATCTCAAATAGGATTGCAAATCATCACGGTCTGTTTCTTCCAACGTCGGAAACGCACTTTCGCAAGACCAGATGACAATATCATAATTGCGCAGTCGGGAGCCGAGATGACCCTGGGTTGAGCGATCCCATATATCATACGGCATACCGAGTGAATCAAGAGCAGAAAAGTAATAGTCTTCAACATTCAATTGCCCGTCATCATCATCGACAAAAAGAACTCTGGACTCTATAGCCACCTGAAACTCGACGGTCTGTTGGCTGGCACCGTCGGCGCTCAGGTTCATTTGAAATTTTACATTGTGTGGAAAAGCGTTGTCACTGACTTTTATGGTAAAATATTGATTGACATTTTCGACGTAATTCTGCAGTGATGATATGCCCGGAATGGCGGCAAAGAACGCTGAATTCTTTAAAATTTTTATTGATGGATCATCTGAAGATATTGTTGCCGTCACATTTGTCGCGTCATTCCAGCGGTTGGTGATGCGCAGCAACAGATCGCATGTCTCTCCTATATTCATGCGTTGATCGCCGTTGCCATTGAGCAAATCTTCGACGTTAACCCTGGTGATGAGAAATTCCGGCTCAGACGCGAATGGGAGTTGTAACGCAGCACGCGCGTTCACGCGACCTCTTTTGCCAAGCGTACATTCATAACCGGCATTTACCACGTCGACAGGATCAGCGGTATCGACGATATGCATCAAAATCTGCGCGGGCGACCAGTCGGGATGAGCTGCCTTGAGCAGGCCCGCGACACCCGCGACAATTGGCGCGGCAAAAGAAGTTCCTGACGTTGAGCCATAGCGATTATTTCGTGATGTTGTATAAATGCTGCTCCCCGGTGCAGAGACCTTGACCCACGGGCCAAAGTTCGAAAAGCTGCATTTCCGGTCGCTGCTGTTGACGGCAGCGACCGATAAAATCCAGTCTTCACGTCCGGGCGAATGCGGAATGTCTGAATTATCATTGCCCGCCGCCTTGACGATGAGAACACCGCGCGTGTATGCATAAAGAAACGCATCGCGTTCCGCATAATCATCCCATATGGAGCCAAAGCTGGCGTTTATTATATCGGCGCCATTATCGGCGGCATAATAGATGGCCTCAATCACTGATATCGTTGGCAAGTAGCCATTTCCATCTGAACCTTTATAGCCGGCGCGCAGCGGCATAATCTTGCACGACCAGCCTAATCCGGCAATGCCGATTGCATTATTCGCGCTCGCCGAGGCAAAGCCGGCGACATTTGTCCCGTGACCTTGAAAATCCATCGGATCATTGTCCGGATCTTTCGCATCCTCGCCGGGTGCTGCGTCGCTCACATTTCTGACAAAATCCCAACCACGAATATCATCAACGTACAGGTTGCCATCGTTATCAATGCCATCCAGAACTTCTTCTCTATTTCGCCAGATATTACCTGTTAAATCCTCATGAATATAATCCACTCCTGTATCGATGATGGCGATGATCACATCCTCTGAGCCTTGCGAATAATCCCACGCCGCAAATGCCTCAATTTGTTCTAAATAATCCTGGCGCGACAGCAGTGGATCATTTGGCACAGCCGATAGACGATGGAGATAATTGGGTTGGGCATATTCGATATCGTTTTCCGCACTCATTTTGGCGGCTAATTCCGCGACATCTGTCGCTTCAGAAAAATTGAGCAGGAAAAAATTGTCGCGCTCATCGGCGGGCGATGTGGCGGTTGTAAAAACGGGCTGCATGACCGAGACGCCATACTTTTGACTCACAGCGGCGAGGGCAGTAATTTTGCCCTGCGATGACATCCCGCTTGTGGGACGAAATTTCACAATTAATTGCCCTGGAATATAGTCTTTTTGATCGATGGCAAAACCAGCGACAGTCATAAAAAGAAGAAAAATAGAGATCATTCTCATATTCAGACTCAGCATTTATTTCTCCGTCGTCTATCTGATGAAACAGGGGCGTATACAACGCGTTAACCTGCGGGGATAGCACTTGTTCCCAAAAAAAATGCCCTGCCGTGTATGACAGGGCGTACAAGTGGAGACGGCGGGAGTCGAACCCGCGTCCGGGAAACCGGCCATAGCAGCTTCTACATGTTTAGTTCAACGCTTGTTTCTCGATCACCTCTGGTGCAGCGAACAAACCTAAAGTGATCCAGTCTCGTAAAATTTCATCACCTGTGCCGAGACCTCAAAGGTGACAATCCCACTGGAATCGACGCCCGTCTCTCCATTCAGCGGGCACAATCGAGAGCGGACGCTGGCTGTTTATTAAGCAGCCAGAGCGTAGTTGTAATTGTCTGCAATTACTTTCGTTTCCCGGTTGATTTACGAGGTGACCGGGACCTCCTCGACATGCAGCCACTAACACCACGTAACCCGTCGAAACCAATTTCGTCCCCAGAGTCTCAAGGAACAAACGCAAATATACATTTTTACATCCGAAAGTCAAACACTTTATTCGCAGACACGCTCTATATAAAACAAAACAGCTAGTATAAAGGTTCCAAATTTGCTGACCTGCATTATTCACAAACTGCTCACACAAAGCCACAAAAACACCAAGAAACAAAAGGTTAGATGTATATGGTAAAAATGACAACGTTTTTTTGAAGCATTTTATATCGATTCAGCAAGTCCAATAAAAACAGTCGCTGTGTCTTATTGTCTTCGTGTGAACGAATTTTTCAGGCTAAAAGATCAGTCCTGGGTATAAACGACGTGCTTAGTTCGACGTTTCTCTTTGGATTATTTTAGCGTTGGTGAACAGTCGATCAAGATAAATATCAACAGTATCAGTGTCCAGGGGCACCTGCAATTGTTGCGTGGTGTAAAAATAATCCGGGTGACTTACTTCGAGCGTATACTCAAACGGCGAATACAAATTAAACTGCGCACCAGCCAAATTGGTATAAATTGTCTGCGAGCTCACGACGTATTGCGGTGCTGTTCGCAGCGCATAATTGAGAATATCAATATTCTGAAAATATTTCGAAAGCAACCGTAATCGCGATGGCGGATTTCCATCTATGGTCACTTTGGCATTCTGAATCGGGTATCGAGAGTCGGAGCCGAACACTCTGATGGTCACCGGCACTGTTTTGGAATTGATCTCCGCATTGACAAACGAGCTGATGGCCGGTCTCAGATCATACGTTTGATAACTATACTGAAAGGTATGCCACACACCGTCATCACTTTGCATGGTAAACGTAATCGTGTTCAGATCGAGGGCCTCAACGGGTACTGTATAGGAATGTGGCGTAAAGCCGGTTTCTTCAAACGGGACAAAGGAAAAGAACGTAAAAGGTTCCGCCGGTTGCAGGACAACCCGAAATACACCATTCTTATCCGTTCGTTGTGATGCATAAGTGACCATCAAATTATTATTATCTTCAATGCTCACCAGCGCATCGTCAAACGCCCGCCAGCGGGACTCTCCATTCGCTTTTGTTCTCACTTTATTTATAAATGTGATCTCAATTTTATTCTGCGAGCGCATTTTTGATTCTTTTGCAATCTCGGTGCGAACCTCGGATCGGTTGTCCATAACGGGTGACAGACCGGCACCCTGGGCCGCGCCGGCGCCGTTTGAAGACCCGGGTGAAGCACTCAATGCGGCACCTGGTTGTTGACCGACAGTAGATCCGCCCTGATTATTCGTCGGGGGCTGCTGCACTTGAGATGATGTGTTACTGGAAGCTGACTCTTCCCCCATCAGGCCACCGAGCAGATCTCCTTCCGGTTCGTCGTCGTACCAGCCCGAATAGTCCGTGCCTGTTCCGGCACACATGCAGAACATCAATGCCACTGCGATTATTGGATATAATTTTCTTTTGTTTTCAAAATGAAACATTAGGAGCCCTCCTATCATGCCCATTCATGTTGTAATTGATCATTAAACACCTATTTTTGATGTACTTGAACAACGATGTCAAGATCATCAGCCCCGTTCCACATTGTTTTATCTAACATAGGTGAAATTTTGCAAATCGCAGAAGGATTTCTTGCAACAGAATGGAGATGACCACGGCGCGGCCAAAGGCCACAACCACAATCGTCCGCGGATTACCCGGCGCGGCCTGTGGCCGCAGCCAAATTACAAGCCACTGATGCACATGGATGAGCACGGATTTTTCGGTTTTGCTTCGAGAAAGCTTTGGGACTGGAGGCTAAAAAGGCTTAAAATGAATGATATTATCCGTGTTTCATCCGTGAACATTGTGGCTTGTAAACTTTGCTAAAAAAACACGATGTTGCAGATTTCCCGTCCGGCATGAATATGCCGAACGATCTGTTGAATTTTTGAAATGGACTACCTAGCCTCAGCTTAAAGCCTGTTCAATATCAGCGATGATATCATCTACATTCTCAATGCCGATCGACAATCGAATGAGCTCCGGCTTGAGTCCGGCTTTTATTTGCTGCTGTTCGGAGAGCTGGGAGTGCGTGGTACTGGCGGGATGAATGGCCAGACTCTTGGCATCGCCCACATTGGCGAGATGCGATATCAGCTTTAAATTATTAATAAATTTCTCACCTGCCGCAGCGCCACCGCGAATGCCGAACACCACCATAGCACCAAAGCCGTTGTGCAGGTATTTTTTTGCGATAGCATGCGTGGGATCATGTGCAAGGCCGGGATATCGAACCCAGGCAACGTGCGGATGATTTTGTAAATAGGTCGCAACGGCCAATGCATTCGCAGAATGTCTCTGCATGCGCAAAGGCAGCGTCTCAATGCCCTGAAGAAAAAACCAGGCATTATCCGGTGAAATAGCTGCACCGAGATTGCGCAATGGCACCAGCCGCATGCGCATAATAAACGCAACCGGATTCAGATCACCCAAATCGTGCGCGTAGCGAATCCCGTGATAGCTCGGATCGGGCTCATTGAAAAGGGCAAATTTTTCATCCGTCCAGTCAAAATTCCCGGCGTCGACCACTATCCCGCCAATCCCGGCACCATGTCCTCCCAGCCATTTAGTCAGCGAATGAACGATAATATTGGCGCCATATTCAATCGGCCTGAGCAAATAAGGTGTCGTAAAAGTTGAATCGATGATGAGCGGCAGATGATACTTTTGCGCTACGGTGGCGATGCTCTCAATGTCAGCGACATCCAGCACTGGATTGCCGATGGATTCAATGAAAACGAGCCTGGTCTTTTCGGTGATAGCCGCTTCGATGCCGGCAGCCGTGGGTGGTGCGAAATTGGTTTTTATGCCAAATTGCGGATGGATCACATCAAACATGGTATAGGTACCGCCATACAAATTATTTGCACTGACGATTTCATCCCCGGACTGACAAATATTGATGACACTATAGTGAATACCGGATGTACCCGATGCCACAGCCAGAGCCGCCACGCCACCTTCCAGTGCTGCAACGCGTTTTTCCAGCACATCCTGTGTTGGATTCATAATCCGGGTGTAAATGTTGCCCATCTCGCGCAAGGCAAATAAATCGGCCGCATGTTTTGTATCGCGAAAAACATAACTGCTGGTTCGATAAACCGGAACACCCCGCGCGTTTGTCGCTGGATCGGGCTGTTGACCGGCATGCAACGCCAGCGTTTCGAATTTGTAGCTCATCGTGACTCCTTAAGTAGACTGGTTTTCTGATCAGGAAATTAAATGCGTAAACATTGTTCGATATGCTGCGGCCTCAAAAGCCGTAAATCGTAAAACCGCCATCCACTGTAATACACTGGCCCGTAATATAGGATGATGCCGGCATACACAAAAAGGCCACAACCGACGCCACTTCATCAGGTTCCGCAACACGGCCGAGCGGTGTCCTTTTCAGGACTTGCCGGAGATATTTTCGATTTCGCAGAAGGCTTTCGACTAATGGTGTTTTGGTGTACCATGGCGCTACGGCATTCACCCGGATCCCCTCACCGGCCCACTCGACGGCCAGATTGCGCGTGAGCTGCAACAATGCCGCTTTACTCATCGCATACGGCGCACCGGTTCTCAAGTGCGTCATTCCGGCAACTGATAAAATATTGACAACCGCTGCCTGGTGTGAATTTTTCAACAAGGTGTGGCCGCGTTTGCAGATATCAAATGCAGAGTGCAGGTTGGTGGTCAAAATCTCATCATACTCTTCAGATGTGTAGTCGATTGCTTTTTTTCGAATGTTCATGCCGACATTGTTGATCAAAATATCCAGGCGGCCCCAAAGTTTTTCGATCTCTTCAAAAACATCCCGTCTGTCTTCGCGATTCGTGATATCCCCGGCCTGGCCGAAGGCGCGATAGCCTTCTTCCTGCCAGCTCTCCAAACGTTTTTCCAACAATTCCGGATCGCGCGCCACAATAAAAATAGAACCGCCGCGTTCCAGAACAGCGTTGGCAATAGCAAAGCCAATTCCCTTCGTACCGCCGGTGATCAAGGCGGTCGTGTCATCGAGCGACCAGCGATTTTTATTCATTACGCCCTCATCTCATCTTGATGTATCAAAGTAAAAAAGATAACAATGAAAACCCGCACTTTTTTCCAATCATTAAAATAAAAGTGCTGGAGGTCGTGTCGGAGGCAAAATTTGACGAGGAGGCAAATTTGCAAGCATGCTTTTGGAGACGATTGCTTTTATGCCGCGATTTTTTGTCCGATCAATTTGTGCAGCGAGGCAGAAAAAGGAAGCTTGATATACTTGGGCAAGAACTTGTATTCCGTGTGAAAGCCCAGGAATATCCATCGGTGCTCGAGCAGGTTGACCACCGCAGAGATGTCCCATAAAGGTGGAATGAGGATCGTCACTTCTTGTCCTACACGTTTGAGCTCTCGGTAAAACGTTGCGGGCTTTTCAAGATGTTCTGCTGTATGAGAACTGAGCACAGATTTAAAAACACCCGCCTTGAACGGGAGATGGTAAACATCAGCAATGACCATATTGGGCACTTTGGCATGCGCAACGATATCCACATTGATCCCGCCGCCGTCGGTCTCCCCGCAACAGACATTCAGATCCCATTTTTGTCGTATGATGATTTTATTCTTCAAATAGGAATAACTAATATAATTGAGAATCCATGAGATGACATAAATTAAAACACATGATAAAACGATCCAAAAAAGAACCACCATACTTCACCATCCGTCGATATGCTATTCCACAAAATTAAATTTATATTTACAAATTAAATAAAAGACTAATTTTACATAAAGTTTGTGTAAACATTTGAGTTGAATTTATTATCCCAATTCATTTAATTAACCAGGCTGATGCATAGGCCTCTTAACAGTTGAATCGAAAAAATCAGGAAAAACAGCAATGAGAAATCTCTTACTTTTCGCGACAACGCTCGCTCTATGTTTGAGCGTTATTACTGCTTCTGCTACAACGTATTATGTCGATCCAGTGCATGGTGATATCAACAATGTCGGCAACCGGGAACAACCCTGGAGCACCCTGGAACAGGTATTTCGGAGCCGGAAAGCGCTTGCGCCGGGAGACACCCTCTTTCTGCTCAACGGGCATCACGGCTCTCCGGTTATTCGAGGAGTCAACTCGGATTATATCGTCATCAGTGCCTTGCAAGGTCATGTGCCCGCTTGTCAAAAAGTCACTTTTAGCGCCGCGGCCAAATGGGAATTTGCTGATGTGACGATCAGTCCTGAAACCGCAGCCAAATATGTCCGAGGAACATTAGTGACTATCGACGGTAATGCCACTGATATTAATGTCGAGAACTGCCGATGCTACTCGGTGCTCGATAACTCGCCGTGGTCACGAGATGACTGGGTCGCAAAATCATGCACCGGTGCACAAGTGGAAGGGGACCGCAATGTGATCAGAAACTGTTCCTTTCTCAATGTCAAGCATGGCATCCTCGTCGAATCCGCGGCAGAGCATAATCTCATCGACCGGAACATCATTGAAAATTTTGCTGCCGACGGGATGCGAGGCATCGGCAGTTATAACACCTTCCAATACAACACTGTGAAAAATTGTTACGATGTAGATGATAATCA
Organism: Candidatus Zhuqueibacterota bacterium; assembly: GCA_016928775.1. Classification (GTDB taxonomy): domain Bacteria; phylum Zhuqueibacterota; class Zhuqueibacteria; order Residuimicrobiales; family Krinioviventaceae; genus Kriniovivens. The sequence goes on from JAFGKD010000043.1 coordinate 52,149, forward strand.
TGACGACGGTTTTCAATCGTACAGCTACGGCCCCGACGGTGTTGGCAAGACAACGGTTCGAGGAGTCGTTTTACGCGGCAATACGATCATCAACTATGACGATTCCAGGCAAAAATTTCGCGGCACCCTGCAGGGGATCGGCTGCTTTGACGGCATGTATGAAGACTGGATAATTGAAAACAATGTCATCATCACAGATCATTGGCATGGAATTTCACTCTATGGAGCACATAATTGCAAGATCGTCAATAACACGGTTATCGATCAAAATGACATGTCGCCCGGGCCACCGTGGATAAAAATCACTGCGCACAAGAACGGCACAAATAGCACGGAGAACATCATCCGAAACAACCTGACGACCAGTCTGTCGAATGATGCTAACATCGGTACAGTCGATCATAATATGAGCCTCAGCTACACCAGTTACGGGACTTTTTTTGTCGATTTTAGCCGTTTTGATCTCAGCTTGCGAAAAGGCTGCCGTGCAATTGACCGTGGAACAGAGCAGGATGCGCCAACAATCGATATTCTGGGTACCAGTCGCCCGCAAGGCGATGGCTATGACATCGGCGCGTACGAGTATGTCGAGTCAAGTGCAGCATTGAACAATCCGGCACATCGCCCGGTTTCTTTTCGGATGGATAACCATCCAAATCCATTCAACCCGACAACCACGATCACCTATTCACTCCCCCACAGCGAGCATGTCGTTCTGAATGTCTATAATGTGCTCGGTTGCCTCATTCAGGAGCTGGTCAATGAGCGCCAGCGTGCAGGCGACTATGCCATCACATTCGACGGTGCAAATTTGTCGAGCGGTGTATTCCTCTGCAGACTGACAACAGATTCACAATCCTGGAGCAAACGAATGCTATTGCTCAAATAATTTACAAGCTGCGATATGCCAGGGACTTATTTTCCAGCGATTCTGGAGTCCAGGAGATAACAAAAAATCAAAATGAGGACGATTTATGAAAGTCATGACTATTCTGATTATATTTGCATTAATTCTGTGCGTCACGGAAGCTGGATCACAGACAAATCTTGAAGAATTAAAATCCTGGTTCCCCTTTTCGCCGCAATATAAAACAGCTGCAAGCCTGCTCGGCATGGCTGACTGGCTGGATGCACCGGCGGGCAAACATGGTTTTTTGCAAATAAAAAATGAAAAGCTGCTTTTTGAAGATGGCACGCTAACTAAATTGTGGGGGACCAACATCTGCAGCCGTCTCCCCTACGTTGATGCGGCCACTGCGGACAGCTTTGTCAATTTCACCAGTCAATACGGTATCAACGCGATACGATTTCACAAGTTCACCCGGGCGGCTTATCGCGGTGATGTCTCCACGGAGTTGGACTCGACAAAATTTAGACGGTTCGATTATTTTCAAGCCAAATTGCGCGAGAAAGGCATCTACTATGGCTGGTCGCATATTTATGGTCATCGCGTGCTGCCAGGCGACAGCAGCAGATTGTTAGCCTATTCGGAGATAAAAAATCTCAGCTACCCGTGGGCGCATCTGAACGGTTCAACCTCGAGTCTGGTTAATTTCGCGCCCGATCTGCAGGAATTGAGTATTGAGCTGACGGTCAACATGCTGAATCACGTCAATCCTTACACGGACCTCCGCTATGCCGAAGATCCGGCATTGGCTTTTATTGAGTTTCAAAATGAAGATAACATTTTCTGGAGCGCGATAACCAAATCGCTGGAACAGGCGCCAACGTATCGCGCGTTGCTCTGCAAACAGTTCTCGGAATGGCTGCAAAACAAATATGGCAGTCAAGCCGAACTCGAAAAAGCGTGGGGTGCGGATAATATCACAGCGGGCGAAAGCCTGGACAATTTGAATATATTCCCCGATCCCAACCATGGCTTGTTTAGCTGGGAGTATGAAACGTCGTTGCGAGAAAAACGTCCCATGGCGCAGCACATTCTCGATAAAATGCGCTTTCTCTACGAAACCCAGCTGACTTTTTACAGAAAATTTGAAAAGGCCATTCGTGATACCGGCTACCGAGGCGTTTTGGTCGGCTCGTGCTGGCAGGCGGGTTCAGGGCCGGCGCATTTTTATAACGTGCACACCGATTATTTGGTCGGCATGATCGACCGGCATAACTATTTTGGCGGTGGCGCCGGCGGTCACTCTTTGGCTGAAGGAGAGGTTCACAATCACGCCATGATTGCGCAGCCGGGCTCGGGATTGTTAAGTACTGGTACTCAACAAATCGTTGACCGACCATTTTCCTTTTCAGAATGGATGAGTCTGGTGCCCAACGAATGGACTGCTGAAGCGGCACCGCTCATCGCTATTTACGGCATGGGATTGCAGGGCTGGGATGCCTCCTTCTCTTTTGCGACCGACATCCCCAGATTCTCACGATTTCTCGAATCCGAGCGACATGGCGTGTATAATGCCACCAGCCCGTTGCACATGGGACTCTATCCGGCGCTCGCCCGTTTGGTTTATCGCGGAGATGTGGCAGAAAGCCCGGTTCTGGCCACCAAAAAGGTTCACCTGCCTTCTCTGACCGATGGCACGCTCGGCTTTACGGAGCGGGTCAAGCAAGGATATGATATCAAAGAATTTTCCGGAACAATTCCACCCGAAACAATCGCTATCGGCCGGTTTCCGGTTCAATTTGCCGAGACGTTTCAGGAGACAATTATCCCCGATCTTGATCTTTATTGGGATAAGGAAAGAAAAATCATCAGCTCGGCCACTAACGAATTAACCTGGATGTATGGTGATAAAAAATATGTCACCGTCAATACGACAGCAAGCAAGTGCATCATCGGTTTTTCCGGCGGGGAAAATATAAAGCTGGGGGATTGGCAGATAAAATGTGAAAACCGATTCGTCGTTTTTCTGATGACCGATCTGGCGCGAGAAGGAGATTTACAAACTGCGGATCAAATATTGATCACCGCCGTCGCCAGAGGTCGCAATACCGGTATGGTCTACGAATATACCGATGATCAAACACTCCTGACCGCAAAAGGCACACATCCGCTGCTGCTCGAGCCGGTCAAGGCGTCCATCACTGCTATGACGCCCGCTCCATTTGATGTTTATGTGCTTGATCACGACGGCGTCAAAACAAATCAAAGTGTTCCGGTTCAGAATGGAGTATTTGTTATTGAAGGCGAAAAATACAAAACGATCTATTATCTCGTGGACAGGAAAAATTAAAAAAAAGGCCTATTTATTGGCCACGGATTGTCATGCTGAAGGTGCCCGCTGCCAGGTCCAAAACTGCCGCTTTATTCCCCATGTGATATACAAAATAATCAATAGTCCAACCGGGCTAAAAGCCGCTGCAACACTCCAGTACTCTAGCGCGTGGAATGGCCAGGCACCACTTGACACCGTCCCGTATGTATATATGATCGCCGAATAAAGTGATATGGATAATGTCACAACTCCCAATGGACGCCACCACCAAAATTGCGCAAAATAGGCGTAAACCAGAAACAAGACCAGGCCGACGTTCACCGCATCAACAACACCAGTGACCAATAAAAAGTGAATAGTCTGGTCTTGCCAGCCCGCGGGTGGTGGAGAAGCCGGAAATCCAGGAGAGCTAAATTGAGCATAGTTCGATGCGGCACGAGCCAGTACATACAAATGCGTTAATTGGATCAGCCCATAGTAGCCCATGAGCACTTTTGCCAGGATGTGATATGGATTTTTTATCAATTTAATAGCCTCCCATATGTTGCCTGCGGCATCCTTTGGTAGCAGATTACAGAGAAAATTTTACGCCACTCAGCTCTTCCGATATCGACCACAAACGCGCCGCGATATCTTTGTCATGCGACAGCTCGTTGGAGTGCACTTTTTTCGGATAACCACGCGCCTCCATAAAACCACCCGGACCAAAATAATCGGCACCTTTGGCAGGACCGACCGCTGCCATCAACGTTGGCAGTGCGCCCATGTCCATTTTTTGGCCAAAAATGGGATTAAAAAAGCGGAACAGTCCGGCGTGCCGTTGCAAATTGGTTGCGGTCCAGCCGGGATGCGCGGCGGTGGCAATTGTATGTGCCCCGGCCGCTGTCAGTTTGCGCTGCAGTTCATAGGTAAAATAAAGATTGGCAATTTTGCTCTGACCATATGCACGCACTTTGTCATATTTCTGTTCGCTGTTGAGGTCGTCAAAATTGACTTGACCCCAATTATGCGCCGAACTGCTGACAGTCACCACTCGCGAGTTGTTTGTCTGCAAAATCCGATCGATCAACAGCCCAGTCAGCGCAAAATGCCCGAGATGATTAATGCCGAACTGCAGCTCAAAGCCATCTTCGGTTAGACCATACGGCGGCATCATCACGCCGGCGTTATTGATGAGCACATCGAGACGATCATAGTGGGTTTTAAACTGCCCGGCAAAGGTCCGAACAGATGCCAGGCTGGCCAAATCCAGTGACATAAAGCGGGCATTCGATGTGCCGTTTTTTGCATTGATCGTGTCCACCGCCGCTTCTCCTTTTTGCGCATTTCGGCTCGCGACAATAACCGTGGCGTTTTTTGCCGCCAATGCTTTGGCTGTCTCATAACCGATTCCGCTATTGGCACCGGTGACAATGACGAGACGTCCGGTTTGATCCGGAATATTACTGTTGGTCCATTTACGTTTTGACATAGTCATACCTTAAATTTCTTCGATTCGTTTGAAACCTCTTTTCTTGTCACAGAAACCGACTGACTGGTTCCTTTAATTTGCTTAACTCGAACCAACAGGATGAGAATAATATTCCGATCCTGTCAACAATTCTGAAATTTTCTCGAAAAAGCTGTATATTATCTCGCACTATTCAAGCTTGAAAAAAGAGGTGAGGTGATGAAATATCTGGTTGTTGCTATTTTTGTCATGTGCATATCCGCATCTTTGGCTGACGCCCCGATTCCGATCCGCATCGATGTATCCACCACCTATCAGACCATCGATCACTTTGGCGCTTCGGATTGCTGGTCGTTTCAAAAAATTGGCGCGTGGGATATAGAAAACAAGGAGCGCGTGGCTGATCTGCTCTTTTCTCCTGAAAAAGGAATCGGTGTTTCCGCCTGGCGTTTCAATATCGGCGGGGGCATCAATCGACAAACAATCAGTCATCCATGGAGAACTGTGGAGACGTTCGAAGTTGCGGAGGGTGTCTATGACTGGTCACGCCAGGCCGAAGAACGCTGGTTTTTGCACGCCGCCAAAGAGCGCGGCGTAAAGCAATTTATTGCTTTTGTTAATAGCCCTCCGGGCCGCATGACGCGCAATGGCTACACCAATTGTACGGAAGGACTCGGCAGCACAAATCTGAAACCCGGATATGAGGATCAATTTGTCCGTTATGTGGTCGATATTTTAAAATTTTTTCGCGATCAGGAGGGGATAACATTCAATTATATCAGTCCGGTGAATGAGCCACAATGGGAGTGGAACAACAGCAATCAGGAGGGCAATCGCGCCGGCAACGATGATATAATCGCTATTGTCAAAGCCCTGCATGCGGAGCTGCAGCGCCAAAAAGTGGATACCGAGATATCGATCGTCGAAAGCGGCGATATCAAAAGCTGGCACCAGTTGAATTCAGGCATGACAGCCAAATACGGGGTAAAATATGGCAACTATTTGCAGGAGCTCATCGATAATCCCGCCATATCGGATAAAATCAGCACACATTTTGCCGGGCATTCCTATTGGTCGGATCGGCTGGACGGCCAGATGGTCGAACACCGGCTCACAGCACGGCCATTTTTCTCCGACTATTTCGCGCAGGGTTGGACATACTGGATGACCGAATATTGTATTTTAGACGGACCCGAAGGCGCCGGTGGCAACGGCCGCGACGTGACGATAAAATCTGCGCTGGATGTCGCTCGAATCATTCACTACGATCTCACCCATCTCGACGCTTCCGCCTGGAGCTGGTGGACGGCGGTATCACCGGAAAACTATAAAGACGGCTTGATCTACACCAATTATAAAAGCAATCCCGCCTCACAGTCCATTATCGAATCAAAAATATTATGGGCATACGGCAATTTTAGTCGGTATATTCGTCCGGGATCGGTGCGGATTAAACTCACCGGCGCGAACAATAAATACGGCCTTTTGGGATCAGCCTATGTGAATGAGACCGGCGATCGACTTTTTCTTATTTTTGTCAATGTTGCAGAAAAAGATATTCCAGTGACACTTCAACTGTCCGGCCTTGCCCCTGAATATGTTGTCAGGACACTCACACCCTACATCACATCCAATAAAAATGATGAAAACCTAAAGCCATATCCACCCATCAATCCGGCTGACACCTACACCGTGCCGGCTCGTTCCGTCATGACCCTTGTTGGAGACATTCAAAACAATACTCAAATCAACTCAGGGCAGGCTATCCAGCCTCGCACAGTCAGATGGGTAAAGAACTATCCCAATCCCTTCAATAATAAAACAAGGATCGATTTCGCGCTTGACAAGCCAGCGGATATAGAATTGAGCATTTACAACAACATGGGCCAAAAAGTGAAAACGCTTTCGTCGGGCTCGCAAATGGCGGGATCTTGCAGTGTGGACTGGGATGCGACCGATGCTTTTGGCAGAGTGATCAGCAGCGGTGTCTATTTTTGTGTATTGGCATCAACAGAAGGAGAAAAAACCATCAAGCTGCTGGTGCTGCAGTGACCCCAGGCAAGCGCTCGCGCTGAAAGTCCCTAGCACCCCAATAAAAAAGCCGCTTCGATATTGTCGAAGCGGCTTGATTACATCAACTGGCAGGTCTAAAAATGCACTCCCAAACCAACGGCAAATGCTATATTCGACCGGTTATAGGTCTCGACATACGGGATTCCGGAATCCATTTGAACGCCATCACGATCGCTTTCTTTGTAGATCGTATATAAAGCGCCTAAATCAATATCAATCAGATTGGCAAGCGTATAACGCAAGCCAATTCCGCCGGTATCGCTGCTCAAACTATGACTGATGTCCGTCTGATAGATATCTTTGACACCAGTGCTCGAACGGAGATAGCCGGCGCTGATCAAAAGCGCTTTTGCGACGTCGAATTCAAAGCCAAAGGAAAACTCGTTTAAATTCTTTCGCACGAGGTTCTCTCGTCCCTCCCAGTCGGCCATTTTGTCAAAATAGGTATTAAACGAAAATGAGCCACGAAATCTGGGGAAAAAGGCATATTCCATACCACAGGTCAAGATAGCCGGTATATCATTGCGGAATGTATAACCATCAGGAAACTGCCCCAGATCATCTTTTGTTGTCTCGTTGGTGAATTCGAGGGCGGTGTTCATCTCGTATTTCAGACCAACATTGAGCGTTTCGGTGGGTTTAAAGTTCAAACCGATAATCGGGGTGATCCCGGTCGCTGTTTGTTTGACATCCACGGCTTTGTCGCTCACTCTGGCGGCTTGCTCAGCCATTCCAATCATTGAAAAAAACTGCGTGGCCGGGATAAAATTGCCTGTGAGCTGGGCGGGCGGATAAATCGGATTGATCAGGATGTTTTGAATCGCACCTTCATAGGTGTTCACTGCTGAAATGTAGCGTCCACCCAGGGAAACGGAAACAACCTCATTGAGCGCATAAGCGGCATTGAGCTGGAAGCCATAATAGACCGAGCTGCCATCAAAATTGATCGTGGCTCGGTAGGCTGTTGTTGGTATGCCTGACATACTCACATTTGCCGGTAGTAATGAAATCGGCATTTCAAAGGATGGCAGACCAGTGGCAAATTCGGCTGTACCGCCACCGCCATTGGGTCCAAAGCCAAAAGCGATAGCCCAGTTATCCTTTTTATACGAGGCATAAAAATTGGGAAAAAGCGGCACTTCCACGGTGCCAACGTATTCTTGCGAATTGAGTAACGGAAAACTGTTTTTTACCTTTTTTTCCTGGTCGATGATTTGATTGTAAAACGCAATGTGAAAACCATCTTCCAGCTGAGTCAAGCCGGCCGGATTAAAGTAAGTGGCGTCGATTTCAGTAGACGCATTTCGTGACAGGGTGCGTATGAACTGAGCGCTCTGGTTGGTATTGGTAACGATTCCACCGGCAATAGCCAGTTGTGTAACGATGAGTACAGTGACGAGGGCGATTGTTGTTCTCATAGCATCTCCTCTCCATGATTGAGTTGAACTGCGTTCAAGTGAACTTGCTTCAAGATAAAAAAACTTGTGATTCTGTACAAGCTATTTCATCATTTTTTTCTATTTTTTTTTAGAATCGGAAATGCTCTGGGCGTGGCTCTTAAAACTCAAGAAAACAGTCCGCCGAAATGTTTGATGAAAAATCGGGCGGCTGGAAACCGCCCGTCGTTTTGATCCTATTTCACCTGGCCTGTCAGCACATCACTTGGGCATTTATTCCCCTCAACCTCGATGTCCGCTTCACCACCGCCCAATACAATGTGAATGGAGCGATCGACACTCTTTTCGGCATAACCGCGCTCGCCCTCAAAAACAATATCTGCATGAAAAGTGCCGGTGATGACACCGCTCACTTTTTGCGACAGATTGCGACGGCTCCCCCTCGGACCCACCAGATCAGTGACCGTTAGATCGAGAACATGATCCGAGGTACGCCGAAAATTCCGCGTAGTGAGCGTATCGACCGCAGCACGGTGGTACGTCCCGTTAACCGTGATCATATCCTTGTGGGTATCTGTGGCTACAAATGATCCGCCAATCTCTTTGAGAGCGTGCGACTTGTGGTTATTCTTGAAATAGCCACTGCCTTCGATGATCTCAAAGAGAATGCTACGCGCGGTATCTCCTTCGGTGATATAAAACTTTTGCGGCTGCCCGTTAGTGTCTTTAAATTGAACGGTGTAAATGCGATCCCAGTAGCCATAGGGAGTCTCACCGACCTGTCCACGCTCGCGTTGCAGGATGACCGTCCATGTTCCAGTTACGTCATCATAGGTCGCTTCGCGATGGTCAAGAAAACCATCACCCGTGGCCTTGTCCAGTTGAATGGATGACGTGAGTTCAAAAATATCGCCAACTTGATCGATAACACCACCGGATTGTTCACCCACCGCGCCGGCGACAGATTCGGCGACATCGCCATTTGCTTCGAGTTGAACCGTTGGCGTCGGTTCTGTTGAATTTCGCTCACTACAGCCGACAAGTAGAAAAAGTGAGGTAATGGTAACAAGCAAAAAACTATTCACTCTGACTTGCATATCTTTCTCCTTTTTTTTCTGAATGCTTCCACTAATTGTATGTACTCGTGCACACCCGTCGACAAGTTTTATGCCAAAAAATGAAATGCTTTCTGCAACGAAAAGGCTATTTTCACAAATTTTTAGTAGATACAACAAGTCAAATAAAAACAGTACTTGGGGCATTGTGTCTTTGTGTGAATGGATTTTTCAGGCACAATATATCGCAGCAGCTAAAATGATAACACCTCTATCATCACGTGATCCTTTCGCTATTGCGCAGAAATTACATAGCGTAGATGAAAAAAAATCGGCATATCATCTCTGCAAAAACGATCGTGACAAAAATGCCAAAAATTCCATAAATATTCCATATTCATTTAAATTTGTAAAATCTTGTCATTATCGGATTTTCCATTTGCTAAAATCAATGAAATCTCTATATTACATGTCCTGAAACGCCTCCACTCTATCAAGGATGTACCAGCATGTCAAAATTATTCAATCGCAGAGATTTTTTTAAAGGATTCGGTCTACTGGCCGCCGCGCCGATGATTTTGCCATCGCGCGTTTGGAGCGGCAATGATCTGCCCGGCAATCGTATCAATATTGCCGTCATTGGCATCGGAAAACAGGGAACCGGCTTGCTGCGAGGCTTTTTGCACGCACCCGGCACCCAGGTTGTCGCTGTATGCGATGTGGACCGCCAAAAGCTGGCATATGGACAACAGGCGACGGACGATTTTTACGCCGAGAAAACCGGATCGCCCTATAAAGCTTGTCAGGCTACTATTGATTTTCGCGACATCATCGCTCGCGATGATATTGACGCCATCGTGCTCGCTACGCCGGATCACTGGCACGCTCTACCGTCAATTCTTGCTGCTCAAGCGGGTATGGATATCTATTGTGAAAAACCACTCTCTCTCACGATTGGCGAGGCGCGTTTGATGGTCGAGCATGTTCGCCGCAACGGACGCGTCTTCCAGACCGGCAGTATGCAACGCTCCTCTGATCGGTTCCGCCAGGCGTGCGAACTGCTGCGCAACGGCTATATTGGCGAGATCAAACATGTACGCGTCTCTATTCGCACCGGCTTTATGCCGCACCCCATTGACTGTGATTTGCCAGCAGAATCCACCCCCCCTGAGCTTGAGTGGGACTTTTGGCAGGGACAAGCGCCAGCGCGGCCGTACAATTCAAAGCTTGCGCCATCCATCAACTTTGATGGCTGGCCAGCCTGGCGTGATTATCGCGCCTACTCTGGCGGTGGCATGACGGACTGGGGCGCCCATCATTTTGACATCGCTCAGTGGGCATTGGGAATGGATGAAAGCGGTCCGATCGAGATTTTTCCGGCGAGCCATAGCGACTATAAACTCCTCACCTATCGATATAAAAATGGCGTCGAGATGACGACTGATTTTGACGACAATTTTATTCGCTTCGAGGGGACCAAGGGCACGGTGACGGTCAATCGCCAGTCCCTGACAACCGAACCGGCGCATCTGAGCAGCAAAAAAATCGCCCCCAACGAAATTTTTCTGTACAAAAGCAATGATCACCGCATGGACTTTCTCAATGCAATACGCCATCGCAGCAAACCGATCGCCGACGTTGAGATTGGCGCTCGTTCGGTGACGGTGTGTCACCTCGGTAACTTGGCGTATCAATTGGATCGCCCCCTGCACTGGGACCCGGAGAAAGAAGAATTCATCAACGACGAAGAAGCCAATCGGATGAGATTTCGTGCCCAACGCAGTCCGTGGATAATCTAATTTATTCAGCGCACATGAGCGAAGGGAATCGATATTATCAACTCAGACTGACTCGAGCAGACGCAAAAGAAAGGATTTGTAGAATTGAAACGACGCGAATTTTTAGCAAAGAGTTGTGCTGCTGGCGCGGCATTCATAGCCCCGGCGATTGTACCGGCGCACGTTCTTGGTCGAAATGGCCAGGTCCTTCCGAGTAACAAGATCACGATGGCTTGCATTGGCGTTGGCTGGCAAGGCACGGGCAATATGGAAAATTTTCTGCGCGAATCCGATTGTCAGATCATCGCGGTGTGCGATGTCGATAAAAATCATCTCGCGAACGCACAGCGCATCGTCAATGCGACCTATAAAAATGCAGACTGCCAAACCTGTCATGATTTCCGCGAGGTCATGGCGCGCCCTGACATTGATACGGTTATGCTCGGCTTGCCAGATCATTGGCATGCGATACAGGCAATCGAAGCAGCACGAGCCGGCAAAGATGTTTTCGGCGAGAAACCGCTCTCGCATACCCTCAGGGAGGGTCGGGCCATGGTACAGGCGATGAATACCTACGGTCGCGTCTGGCAGACCGGTTCCTGGCAGCGCTCCGAGGCCAATTTTCGCTTTGGCGCCGAACTGGTGCGCAATGGCCGCATCGGCACAGTGCAGACGGTCGAAGTCGGTCTGCCGGCAGGTCACTCGGATTTTGCCGGCACCTTTGGCCAGGATAAAATCGAACCACCGCCGCGGGAACTGGATTATGACTTTTGGCTGGGACCCGCACCTTATGCACCCTATGCCATCGAACGCGTCCATAAAAACTGGCGCTGGCACCTTGATTATGGCGGCGGACAAATCATGGACTGGGTCGGCCACCACAATGATATTGCGCACTGGGGACTCGGCTATGACCGCACCGGACCGATTGAAGTCGAGGGTCATGGCGATTATCCTCAAGACGGTTTCCGCGATACGGCAACAAAATATTGGGTCGAGTGTACCTATGCGACCGGTGTGAAAACCATTTTAGCCGGAGGATATGGAGAAATCCGTGGCGGCACACGCTGGATCGGCGACCTCGGATGGATCTATGTCACACGCGGTGGTGTCATTGAGGCAAATCCCAAATCACTGCTCACTGAACAGCTCGGCCCCGATGATATTCACTATTTGCATTCGCCAGGCCATTTTCGCAATTTTCTCGATTGCGTGAAATCGCGTGAGGAAACGCTCACACCGTGCGAAACCGCCCATCGTTCGGCGACACCGGGACATCTCGGACAAATCTCCATGCTGCTGGGACGAAAAATCAACTTTAATCCCGAGACCGAAGAGATTCTGGGAGATGTAGCAGCTTCACGAATGCTTGATAAAGCCTATCGCGCACCATGGACACTATAGCTCCTGAACCAGTCAATTGGAAAAAAAGGGTGTGCATGTGAGATATTTATTTTTAGCCATTTTTCTGATGATGTCGATGGTGATGATCCAGTGTGACCAAAAGTCTGAACGCCCCGCACTCGGCAGCCCCGATAAAATCCAGAAACGTCTTCCGGCTGTTTGTATTGTGGATGAAGCCTCGCTTCGAGATGGCCCCTCTGCCAATGCCAACTGGAAGACCGCCATTGCTTTGGGAGAAAAATTGCACTGGCTCGGCATCAGCAAACAGGATTCTATAAAGGAGAGCCGTGAATATTTCAAAGTGGAGCTGTCCGACAGTACCGTTGGCTGGACAACCTCGTATGCCGTGGAATTGAACGCGGAGCCGGCAGTCATTATCGAACGAGCGCTCCTGTACCGCCGGCCTGATCTCAAAACGATGACGGATAAAGACCTGCAACCGATGGAATTTGTCGCGATTCTGGAAACAAATAGCGACTGGCTGCGCGTCCTGGGAGAAAATCGCAAAAAACGCGGCTGGATTGAGCGCTCCGCCGCCTCCCTCAGAGAAGATGATATCGCAGTCGGTGTGCTCGCTTCCAAAGCGCTCAAAGAAAATAATTCCGAAAAACGACATCAGCGTATTATGGATATCATTGAAAATCCGGCGTTCGCTAATTCGGGATTTATTGATGAATTGATGCAAATTTTGAATTCTGACAATGATGAATGATGGATGTTGGAAACTCAACGCTTAGGTTTGTATTGTTGATGTCGTGCCTGCAAAAATTTCACTTGTTTCCGGAAAAACATATCGTGAATCGAGGTGTTTGACTATGAAACGCAGAACTTTTATCAAAACGACGCTCGCCGCGGCACCACTGTTTGTGCCCGCTCACGTTCTTGGTGGTCGCTATACAGCACCCAGCGATAAAATTCGCATGGGCTGCATCGGCGTCGGCAGTATGGGCAGCGGCCACGTCCGTGCCTTTTTGGGACAACCGGATGTGCAGATTCTGGCTGTCTGCGATGTGCGGCAGGCGCACCGAGAGCGCGCCAAACGTGCCGTCGATACAGTATACGATAACAGCGATTGCACAACATATCATGATTTTCGTGAACTGCTGGCTCGGGACGATATTGATGCGATTATGACGGCGACTCCGGATAATTGGCATGCCCTTATCGGACTGGAAGCCGCCCGGCGCGGCGTGGATATGTACTTTGAAAAACCACTCACCATGAGCATTAATGAGAGTCAAGCACTTCGCGATGCGGTGAGCAAGTACAATGTCATTTTCCAGTTCGGCACCCAACAACGCTCCGATTACGAGTTTCGACAGACAATTGAATTGATACGAAACGGCCGCATTGGCCAGCTCGAAACTGTGATGATTGGCTCGGCCAGCTATGAACAAATCCCCAAACAACCGGAGCAGCCAGTACCGCAAGGCTTTGATTACGATTTCTGGCTCGGTCCCGCCCCGTGGGCGCCCTATACCTATGAGCGCTGCACGCGCCAGTGGACACTTATCGCCGACTATTCCCTCGGCTGCCTCAGCGGCGCCTGGGGTATCCATTCGGTCGATATGGTTCAGTGGGTGAATCGCTCCGATAACGCGACGCCCGTCACCGCCGAGGGCACCGGTTTTGTCCCGACGTCCGGCTTTTACGACACGGCGCAGCATTTTGACATTGAGCATGTTTATGCGAATGGACTCAAGCTCATCCACATGGACATGGACACCGCCAAAAAACGCGCCTGGCAATTCAAGCTGTTTCATATGGCTATTCTGTTTCTCGGCAGCGAGGGCTGGATTTACGTCGGACGTGGTTTCATGGACGCGGAACCAAAATCGTTGCTCAAGGAGAAATTGGGACCGCATGATGAGAGATTGCCGTTCAGCAATAATCATCGTCGCAATTTTCTCGATTGTGTCAGGGATCGCAAACAGCCGGTGAGTAATATTCACTCGGCATTTTATTCGGATGTTACGTGCCACCAGGCACACATCGCGATGACGCTTGGACGCAAGGTGACATGGAATGCCGAGAGAGAAGAATTTGAGAATGATCCGGTGGCGAACCGGTTGAAGGGACGGGCGATGCGGAGTCCGTGGCATGTGTGAGGATTGGGTTGGTGGGAAGGGGGGACGCCCCAACGGGGCAAAAGAGGGCGGGCCAACGGCCCAAAAAGATCCAAAACGAATGAGGCTATTTTTATGAAAATCGAAAAAACACGCCTTGTGCTTTTTATAACAGCATGTGCTATCATGCTTTTATGTCACCATGCAAAAGCAGACATATCAGCTGAAGATCAAACGAAAATTGCACAAGCAATTCCACAAAAGACCATTGTTCAACCACTGCAGCCTCGAAAAATTTTGCTGATGAATCTGCACGTGCGCGACGGCAAGCCCAGCTACGGCCATGATTCCACCCCCTGCGGTAATCTCGCACTCAAGCTTATGGGCGAACAAACCGACGCATTTGATGTGACGTTCTCAAACGATACGCTCATGTTTAAAAAAGAAAATCTCGAGCAGTTTGATGCAATCTGCTTTCTTAATACCGCCGGTGTTTTGTTCCACGATCCGACGCTGCGCATGAATCTCCTCGACTTTGTCTCGGAGGGCGGCGGTTTTATCGGTATCCACGCGGCGGCAGCGACTTTCGTGCAATGGCCCGAATATTGGCAGTTTCCGGCATTTGGCCAGATGTTGGGCGCCTACGAAGATGGTGGCCATCCCTGGAAACCCGATGAAACCATTACCCTCAAAGTGGAAGAACCCAATCATCCATTGACTTTCATGTTCAAAGATCAGAATTTCCAGATACAGGATGAGGTGTTTCAATTTCGCGCACCCTATTCACGCGACAATCTCCGCATTCTTTTAAGTATCGACATCGAAAAAACGGATATGAATCCTGCGCGACGCTTCCTGCCGGAACGCTATGCTGACAAGGATTTTGCCATGAGCTGGATTCGTGAGTATGGCAAAGGCCGGGTCTTTTATACAAGTCTTGGACATAATTCGTTTATTTATTGGAATCCTTCCGTGCTTGAACACATTCTTGCGGGGATCCAATATGCACTTGGCGATTTAAAAGCGGATGCAACACCGAGCAATCAACTAAAAATAAAAAAGTAAATTATGAGCTCATTTCTATTCATTGATCGAACAAACTTTAGAGTGTTAAATGATGAACAGACGCACTTTTCTTAAATCGCTTTCCTGCTCAATCGGCGTTGCCACTGCTCCAGTAATCATTCCCGGCTCCGCATTGGGTAAAAACGGTGCGGTTGCGCCGAGTGACCGCATCGTTATCGGTTGTATAGGACTCGGCGGTCAGGGCACGCACAACATGCGCGCCTTTATCAATCAACCGGACACGGAAATTCGTGCCTTGTGCGATGTGGATGAAGGCGTCGGGGATTTTGATATGCTCTATCAGGAACCCGGCAATCGCGATGCAGGTTTGCAACCCGCCGTTGAAAAAGCGATCGATGCCTACAAAAACAGAGGAGCTGTAAAAAAACCGGCAGATTTTTCGACGTTTATCGATTTCCGTGAATTACTTGCTCGGCAAGATATTGACGCCGTCACCGTCTGCACCCCGGACCACTGGCATGGTCTCATCTCCATTGCCGCGGCACAAGCGGGCAAAGATATCTATTGTGAAAAACCGCTTGTCAACTCAGTGATAGAGGGTCGGGAGGTTTGTGATGCCGTGCAGCAGCATAATCGCATCCTGCAAACCGGCAGCCATGAACGCTCAAACAACAGCGTCCGCTACGCCTACGAGCTGGTGGCGAACGGCCGCATTGGTACTCTCAAAGAAATTCACGTCAATATGCCAAATTCCGATGACCATCATATGACACTGCGGCAAGACAATGGCCCCCATCCGGAGATGCCTATTCCAAAGGGCTTCCATTACGACTTGTGGCTCGGCCCCGCCTCCTGGGCGCCATACACAAAAAAACGTGCCCACTTTTGGTGGCGATTCATTCTCGAAACCGGCGGCGGCGAAATGACCGATCGCGGGGCGCACATTATCGACCTCGCTCAGTTTATGAATGACGCCGACGATTCTGGCCCCATCACCCTCGAGGCCACCGGTGAACAGGTCAAGAGCAAACTTTTTGATTGCTTCATTGAATATAAATTTGAATGTCGCTATAAAAACGGCCTCAAGCTTTTCGGCACCAGCGAGGGTGATCGCGGCCTTAAATTGGTTGGCGACCAGGGCTGGATTTTTATCCACATCCATGGCGGACGCCTGGAAGCATCGAATCCAGATATTTTAAAATCAGTGATTGGTCCGAATGAAATCCACACCCAGTACAGCCCCGGTCACCATCGCAACTTTTTGGACGCCGTCAAATCGCGGAAAAAGGCCATTGCCCATGAGGAGATCGGCCATCGCACAGCTACAATTTGTCACCTGCTAAATATTGGCATGCTGCTGAATAAGCCCATATCATGGGATCCTGTTAAAGAGATAAGCACAGATGACGCCGTCAATAAAATGCTCAAACGCCCCATGAGATCACCGTGGCGACTGTGATTTTTTTGAACGAAAGTACAATTGCATTGCAATGAGTAATATAACAGAGCACATAGCTTGAAAAGGAGTTTAAAATGACTCGAATCGTCTCACTATTGCTTTTTATTGTTCTGCCCATCGGCATTTTTGCAACTGATTTTGACGAGGTACTGTCAAAAATTGGATCGTATGACTACGGTGACAGTCGCGAAAACTTGACGACCATATCCGAGATGTTGCGCGAAGCATCCGGTGATGTACTCAAACTAACCGAATACGAAAAAGCCATGCTGGAAGTGCTTGCAGCAAAAGAGACAACCTTTGCCGCAAAACAATTTCTCTGCAAGGAATTAAGCATCATGGGCACCGAACAGTCTGTTCCGACATTAGCGAAATTACTCCAAAAAGACGAGACAGCGGACATCGCTCGCTATGCCCTCGAACGCATCCCGGGCGACAAAGTCGATGCAATCCTGCTGGTTGCGATGGGTAAAACCAAAGGCAAAGTCAGAGTTGGCGTTATAAATACCATTGGTGAACGCCAGATCAAAACAGCGGCACCCGACCTCGGCAAATTGATGACAAACAAAGAAGCCGATGTAGCCATGGCCGCAGCAACCGCGCTCGGCAAAATCGCCACAGATGAGTCGGCCACCCTCCTCGGCGCATCACTGCTCAAACTGGAGGGCAAAGTTCGCGATGTCGCCATGGACGCTTATCTGAAAAATGCTGATGCATTTCTCAAAGCCGGCGATAAAGCGAAAGCAGAGGCAATATACGAACCACTCTTCGCCGAAACCGAGTCTATCCCGACTCGCTCCGCAGCGCTGACCGGTTTGATCAAAACAGTCGACAATCCGACTGAACTTATCGTCAAAATATTGCAAAAAGACGAAAATCCAACGGTCAAAGCTGTGGCGATCAGTTTGGTTCATCAATGCAAACGTGACCTGGATTTGCCTGCCATAGCAGCCACCATGCCAAAGCTTGATGCTCTTGGTCAGATTCAGTTGTTAACCGCTTTCAGGATGAAAGGTGATCCAGTTGCTCGGGATATCGTAGTCAAAGCCGTTGACAGCGACAACGAAGAGATCAGCACAGCCGCCATTCAAGCCCTTGCGGTCATCGGCGACAAATCTGATGCCGAACGGCTGGCCAGGCTTGCTGCATCATCGACAGGCGATAAAAAAGAGCTCGTCAAGGAGGCATTGGCACGTCTCAATGCTGAAGGGACGAATGATGCCATCATTGCTGCTATCCCGAATGCAGAGGCAAAAACGAAAGTTGAATTGGTCGAATCAATCGGCGAACGCCAAATGACCGCATCCATCCCCACTCTACTCGATGCAGCTCAAGATGAAAACGTCCGTGTTCGGGTCGCGGCTTTAAAGGCTCTCAGCCAGGTCAGCTCACCCTCCGACATAAACGCCCTCATTGACCTGCTCATCAATGCTCAATCAGACGCTGAGCGCCGCGAATCTGAACGTATGGTTGTTGCTGTTGCCACAAAAATTGATGATAAAGATAAACAGGGTGATGCAGTACTCGAGGCCATCACAAAAGTTGATGACATAAAGGCAAAGAGCTCTCTGATGCTGGTGGCTGGCAGTATTGGCGATCCCGATGCTCTGCCAGTCTTGCGTCAAGCATTAGCAAGTGAGGATAATGAACTCAAACGCGCTGCAATCCTTTCGCTTTCTGAATGGCCAACACCGGAACCATTAAAAGACCTCAAAGAGGTAGCGGGTGCAGCCACAGAACCATCCCACAAAGTCCTGGCGTTGCGCGGCTACATAAGGCTCATTGGCCTGGAATCTGACCGCGCAAAACCCGAAACTGTCGCACTGTACAAAACAGCGCTCGATCTTGCTACAGATGCCGGTGAAAAACGTATGGCACTCTCGGGTCTTGGTAAAGTTCGCTGCCCCGGGGCGATGTTCCTGGCGGCTGAATACCTCGATGATCCCGAACTCAAGGGTGAAGCTGAAATCGCTGTTTTGGAGAACTCGTGGAGTGCAGGTAACGCGGATCGGGACAAAGTCAAAGCTGTACTGCAAAAAGTCTACGAGAACACGGACGATGAGCGCCTGAAACGCGGCGCCAAACAAATGCTGGATCAGTTCAATCAATAGGAGAATGTAAAATCTTGTAAATAATTGACTTTGAAACGTGCGTACACCGAAAAGGTGTTTGTGATAAAAAAGAAATTTATGTAATTTCAACATATTGTAAAAATAATAGATGATAAAAAGAGGGCAAGGGATTATGAAACAACCCCAGGAGAAGAATAAAGCTGTATCCCGTCGGGATTTTATTGGCGCAACCGCTGCAACCGCTGCGGCTTTTACGATCGTTCCTCGTCACGTCCTCGGTGGCCCGGGATATACACCTCCATCCGATAAATTAAATATCGGTTGTGTGGGTATTGGCGGCAAAGGGCACTCCGACTCTCGCGATATGCAAGGCGAAAATGTCATTGCATTGTGCGATGTTGACGAAGAACGCGCTGCCGGAAATCGCGAGAAAGGCGACTCACCGTTCGATTGGTATGCAAAAGCCAACTTTTATACAGACTTCCGCGTCATGCTCGATAAAGAAAAAGAGCTCGATGCCATCACTGTATCAACTCCCGATCATACCCACGCCGTTATCGCCATGGAAGCGATGAAACGCGGCTTGCATGTTTATGTTCAAAAACCGATGACCCACACTATTCACGAAGCGCGTATGCTCCGCGAGGCAGCGATAAAATATGGCGTCATCACGCAAATGGGTAACCAGGGTCACGCTGGCGAAGGTGGACGCTTGGTGAATGAATGGTTGTGGGATGGCGCGATCGGTGACGTCACGGAAGCGCATTGCTGGACAAACCGGCCGATCTGGCCGCAAGGAATCGAAGCACCGACGGAAACGCCGTCCGTGCCACCTACACTGGATTGGAATCTGTGGCTTGGCCCGATGGCCTGGCGCCCCTACCATCCGGCCTATGTACCGTTCGCGTGGCGTGGATTTTGGGATTTCGGCACTGGCGCTCTTGGCGATATGGGCGCGCATATTCTTGATCACGCCTACTGGGCCCTGAAGCTCAAATACCCGACTACCGTTCAAGCGAGTTCGACCGTCTTTACTGAAGCATCACCCCCCATCGCCTCCATGGTGACCTATGAATTTCCCGAACGCGATGGTATGCCGCCGGTTAAACTCATCTGGTATGACGGTGGTCTGATGCCGACGCGTCCGGACCTGATCGAACAGAACCGCAAAATGGGCGATGGTGGCGGTGGAGTATTGCTCGTCGGCAGCAAGGGTATTATTATGTGCTCTACCTATGGCCGTAATCCCCGTATCATACCAGAAACAAAGATGAAAGAGTATCTGAAAGATCAAAAAGCCAAAGGTGGTCCAAAAATCCAGCTCGATCGGTCACCAGGCATCGCGGCTGAATGGCTGCAGGCCATCAAAGAAGGGAAAAAAGAATTGGCGACGACCAATTTTGAATACTCGGGTCCACTGACTGAAACGATGCTTCTCGGTATGGTCGCTATCCGCATGGCTGACAAAAACGCAAAGCTTGAATGGGACGGTGTGGCCGGAAAAATAACCAACCTCGAAGAAGCGAACGAATACCTGCACTGGGAATATCGCAAAGGTTGGACGCTGTAAGTCTTTATGGTCAAGTTAATACAGTCAAGTGAGATGTATCAAAAGTATTTTTTCTTGGATCATTATTGCAGTATATGGACCTCATTCCCTTATATCAAATATAATATCCCATCCCGCCGGTCTCCGGCGGGATGCGCTACATCTTCCGGCAATATTGTTCCTCACAAAAAAGACCGAACCCCAAAACAAAAACAATCAATTTTTATTCAAATGATATGAATTGACATTTTTTGCCATGGTTTTGGGATACCGAGTAAATAAATGCGACTCGTTAGCGAATTGGAGATGTCTTGAGTGGAGTAAATAATGGCGGCATGAACCGAAGAAAATTCTTGGCTACTGCTGGTACAACACTGATGATGCCAAATATCATGCGTGCAGCAAAAGCAAATGACACCAGCGATTTGCGCATCGCTATTGTCGGTACCGGTGCCGAGGGCCAAGTGCTCATCGATGCGGCACTAAAAATCCCGGACATTCGATTTGTCGCTGTGTGTGATATTTGGGAAAACTGGAACAGAAAGCGCGCGGCTCGTATATTGCAGAAATTTGGCCACAACGTCAATGAATATCTGGATTATCGGGACATGATCGCCAATGAAAAAGACCTTGATGGTGTTCTCATCGCCACACCGGATTTTTGGCACCATACCCAAACCATTGATTTTTTGGAAGCGGGCGTTCATGTCTATTGTGAAAAGGAAATGTCCAACAGTCTCGTCAATGCGCGCAAGATGGTCGAGACCGCTCGCCGCACCAATAAACTACTGCAAATCGGCCATCAACGCCGCAGCAATCCGCGCTATCGCCATACTTATCACTATATTATTCAGGAAGCGCAACTACTCGGGCGTCTGACCACCATCAACGCACAATGGAATCGAGCCGTTTCCGCCGATCTTTCATTTCCGAAAAAATACCCCGTTCCGCCCGAAATTCTGCGAAAATACGGCTATAAAAATATGCACCAATTCCGCAATTGGCGTTGGTATAAAGGTCTTGGCGGCGGCGCTATTGTTGATCTTGGCTCGCACCAGATTGATATATTCGCCTGGTTCACTGGCGTCAATCCAGCCTCGGTATGGGCGAGTGGTGGCACCGACTATTATGATAAAGAAACTCATGAGTGGTATGACACCGTACAAACGCTTTGGGAATATCCAACATCGAATGGTATGGTGCGCGCATTTTATCAAACCATTACCACCAATAGTAATCAGGGCTATTATGAAGCATTTATGGGCGACCAGGCCACGCTCATTATCTCAGAGTCCGCTTCCCGGGGTGCCGTTTACCGCGAAACAGCCAATCCGGAAACACCACTATGGGACAAATGGGTCGCTAAAGGATTTATCATGCCGCCCTCCGGAACGCAGCAAACCAAAGGAACAGACGTTCGAGAAACCGTACCGGCGGAAGAATATAAAATCAACAAAACATTTGATGATCCTTATCACAAACCGCATCTGGAAAACTTTTTTAACGCCATCCGCGGTCTGGAAGACCTGAACTGCCAGGGGGAAATCGGCTATGAAACGGCTGTCGCGGTTCTTAAAGTCAATGACGCCGTGCGGACAAAAACGATGCACACGTTCACACCAGAAGAATTCTATATATGAGGCCAAAAATTCGAAACCGAAACATAAGCAACAATATGCAGTTCGATTCGGCTGCCATCGGTGTGAAAGATTCCTCTGACTCATTCATGGCTCGGTCATGTCAGCGACCTCAGATGTGCGACTGCCGTCCATCTCACCCCCATTTGTATCAGATTTTCGGAACGGTTGAACCGCAAAAGTTGTTGAATATCAATAGAATTTGTTCCCTAACATTGTTTATTTTCTCAAGTTTGTTTACATTTCGATTCATAAAATTCCTCTGCTGCGGCAAAGGAAAAATAACGGTATAGTTTTTGAAGCAGTTGCAATTATTTAAAAAGCAAATAAAGGAGAAAAAAAATGAAAAAGATTCTTGCTTTTTTCATCACTGCAGTTATGGCTCTGAGCTTTGTCGTGATACCAGCCATGACTGTCGACATAGCGTTAGCAAAAGATACAAAATTGGTTCCAATTCCACTCGAACTGCCGAAACCCATGTTCATCGGCACGCCGACACCGATGAAAGTTGACAAACTCGAAAAACCGCTGGGCAAGATGCGCCCGCCGTTTTTAGCGCCGGAAGGAGTGACCAACGTCGCATTGGACAAACCGGTCACCGGTTCGGATGATTTGCCGGTCATCGGCGAGCTCGAAATGGTCACCGATGGCGATATGGAAGCAGCCGACGGGTCTTACGTTGAGCTTGGACCATTCGCCCAATGGGTGGCTATTGATCTCGAGCAGGAATATGAGATTTATGCAATCGTCTTGTGGCATTTTCACAAACAACCGCGCGTCTATTATGACTGCGTTGTGCAAATTGCCCAGGACGCCGATTTCACCAAAGATGTCGTCACCGTATTCAACAACGATATCGACAACAGCCTCGGCCTCGGCAAAGGCGAAGATTGGCACTATGTTGAAACCAACGAAGGCAAGCTCATCGATTGTAAAGGCGTCAAAGGCCGCTATGTTCGTTCATATACCAACGGCAACACCAGCAATGATCTGAACCACTGGATTGAACTTGCAGTTTTCGGCAAGTAAAAAACTTTTCTATTTTTACGTCGCTTTTGCGGCGATTGTGATTTTGGCATTGGCGCTGCGCCTGCCCAAACTGGCGCAACGCCCAATGCATACCGACGAAGCAGTGCACGCCGTTAAATTTGCCCAGCTTCTTGAACAACACACCTACCACTATAATCCCTTCGAGTTCCACGGTCCAAAACTCGTTTATGCGACCCTGATCTCCGCATGGCTGCAGGGCCAAAAAACTTTTGCTGATGTTACGGAACAAACCCTGCGTTTCGTCCCGGTGATTTTCGGCACGGCACTCATTCTCATTTTGCTATTAGCCACGACTATTTTTCGTAAACGAACGCTTCTCTTTGCCGCACTCTTGACCACGCTCTCCCCCGCCTTTGTATTTTACAGTCGATATTACATCATGGAAATTTTGCTGGTCTTTTTCACTTTTGCGTCGATGCTGTGCGGCTATAAATACCTTCAAACAAAAAAGCTTTTATGGGCGATTGGTACTGGTCTCTCCCTCGGCCTCATGCACGCCACGAAAGAAACCTGCATTCTGGTCTGGTTTGCCATGGCGGTCGCGATTGTCCTGACAATGCTATTGTCAAAAAAGAATGTGAGAGCCTTGCAGGATGCCCTGAACTGGAGACACGTTTTCATCGGCGCTGTTGCCGGCATTCTCGTGTCCATGCTCCTCTTCTCCGCATTTTTGCACAATCCCCGTGGCATTCTGGATTCGATTCTGACTTTTAAAAACTATATCACTCGCGGTATCGGCGGTTTTCAGGAGCACATCTATCCCTGGGATCAATATTTCAAATGGCTTTTGTTGACCAAATGTGCCGCGCGACCGCTCTGGACGGAAGTGTTCATTTTTATTTTGGCTATTCCAGGATTTTTCGGGATTTTTTCTCAAAGACATCTCTCTGACGAAGCAAAACCGTTTCTACAATTTCTGGCTTTTTATACGCTCGTCCTGACACTCATTTATATGCTCCTCCCCTATAAAACGCCGTGGAGTTTGTTGGGATTTTATCACGGCTTTATCCTCATCGCAGCAGTTGGCGTGAATATGCTTCACACCTGGGCGCGCTATACCTTGTCGAAAATCTTTCTCATATTAATGTTAGCCATCGGTATAGCCCATCTGACATGGCAGTCCTGGCAGCTCAATTTTAAATATGCGGCGGATGACTCAAATCCATACGTTTACAGTCACACAGACAACGATTTTTATCGGCTTGTTGACGGGATCAAAGAGATCACATCATACTGGCCGGAAAACAAAAACACTTTTATTGAAGTTGTCTGCCCTGACTCGGACTACTGGCCGCTACCGTGGTATTTGCGCGATTATACGAACGTCGCTTATTCTTGCGAATTTGATTTTAATTTGCCGGCCGGCACGCTCATTGTTACCATGCCGACATTGGAAGGTGATCTTTTGAAAAAACTCTTTGAAATCCCCCCACCCGGTCAAAGAAATATGTATATCCCGTTTTTTGACCACGGCATCCGGCTGCGCCCGGGTGTGGAGATTGATTTGTATGTGCGCAAAGATGTATGGGATGAGTGGTATCGGAGGAGTCCGTAAGTTCGTCTCCTTTCCTCGTTTTTATTGTTAGACGAAAATATTAATGGACAACCAGCAAAGTATAAGCGATGATATTAAAAAATCTCAAGATTTCGTGACCCCTGTCCGCTCTCGCACACCACCGAAATTGACGCAATTGGTCAATGACTGATCAGATAAAAATCTATGCGGATGAAAATGTATCGCACCTCATCGAAATTATTTAGAGAAAAAACATGTCCCCAGACTACCTCCACCACGAATATACCGCCCGTATCAATCGGGTCATCGATTATATCGAACGCCATCTCGACGAAGAGTTGAAACTGGGTAAACTGGCGCAGGTGGCCAGTTTTTCGCCGTTTCATTTTCATCGCATCTTTGCAGCGATGATGGGCGAAACGCTGAATCAGTTCATCAGTCGATTGCGATTGGCAAAAGCGCGTGCCATGCTCCTACAAAACCCGAAAAAAACAATCACAGAAATTGCTTTTGATTGCGGCTATTCCAGCTCGGCCACATTTGCGCGCGCCTTCAAAGAAGCGCACGGTCTCAGCGCCAGCGACTTTCGAACCGGGAAAAGCAAGATTCGTCAAATGGATAGCAATTATCATCAAATGATCAGCAAGTACCGCAAAGCTTTTCACATATCCTCTATGTATATTGATCCAACAACTCACCAACAAACATGGAGGATTACCATGCAACACAACACAGATATAAAACTGAAAGCGGATGTTCGAATTGAAACGTTGCCGGCAATGAATGTCGCTTATGTGCGCCACTTTGGCCCATATGCCGGCGATGAACAGTTGTTCGAGCGGTTGTGGGGAAAACTCTGCACCTGGGCGGCAGCACGCGATTTGATGGGTGGTGAAGACGCCAGGTTTATGTCCGTCTATTATGATGATCCCGATTTGACCGAGGAAAGCAAACTGCGCGTCGATGTCTGTATGACCGTTCCAGAGGGTACGCAGGTCGAGGGTCAAGTCGGCAATATGAGACTACCCGGTGGCAAATATGCCATGGCAAAATTCGAGATCGATGCCACGCAATTCCGCGATGCCTGGGCCGCGGTGTACGCCGGCTGGTTTCCGGATAGCGGCTACCAACCGGATGATCGCCCGGCGTTTGAGCTCTATCTGAACGACCCGAAAGAACATCCGGAAGGTAAGCATATCGTTGAGATTTGTGCACCGGTGAAGCCGCTCTAAATGAAAAAAGCGTTGGCGGATCACCCGCCGACGCCTTCTATTCATATAAAACGAAAAAGCTTACAGCTCATAGCCGACAGCTTCAAGCTATCTTTCCTGAATAAACGCCAGCAGCGCTTTTGCCGCTTCCTCCGGGCCCCTCATTTCCCAGCCGCTGATGCCCAATCGCGTGCGCAATTGTCCCACAAACAAACCGGCATCGTAAAAGACTTTGAAATAGCGTTCGGCGATTTTTTCATGCAGATCACGGTACTGCACTGCACCAAATATATTGACAAAATAAGTGTGCACCAGGCCTGTTGATGTTGTAGTGCCTTTGCTCATGGCTGTACCTTCACGAAAGATATGCAACGCTGTCTCGGGATTGGGCAATCGGTCAATGATAGGATGCTCACCATCCACCATTTCATAGTTATTGGCGTACAGCACCATATCCAGCGGAAAGCCTTTGATGACATTTTCAAAAGTCGTTACCGGCAGTACCACGCGGGCATTGATTTGCGCCGGATTCATGATGATCGTACGATCGAGCTGGCCAAATGCAAAACCGGGCTGCAAATCGTCCAAACGTACAAATGCTCCGATTTCCGTACCATAGCCGATGATCCTGCCTTGCGCATCAATCTCAAGTGATCCCATATCATCAGCAATGATCGTGATATCTTTGATCAAACCACCGGCCAAATTTCGGAAAGCTTCCAAAGATTCGGATTTGCCCGCACCGGTATCACCGATCAATAAAATATTGGCACTTTTGTCGCCTTTGAGCATAATTTTAACCATGGCACCGTGATATGGCATTTTCCCCATTTTCAGGATTTTGATGTTGTGCAGCGTCAGGATCATCTTTTTTAAATAACCAAAATAACCGAATTCATCTCGTCCCGGCACAGCGCCAATGAGCATGCCATTTTCTTCGTCATCGTAAAACACCGTCGGCAATTCGGCGAGATCATCCAAACTTGTGCCGGGGAGGCCGAACAAATAGACCGCATCGGGACGGCGCTTTAAAATATCATCCTCGGCGATTTCAAATAAATTGCACAAGGCCAAACCGAGTTCATAAAATTTCTCGTGAAAATAGACCAATATAAAAAGCGTTCCCACTTTGGCCGGATAGCACAACCACTCGCCCCTTTCCAGCTCGACACGATTGAGGGGATTTTCATCAATCCGGACAAACCTGCCGGTGCGTTTGTTCATCGGTGGATTGAGCAGCAACGGCGGATAGAGCAAGATTTGTCTTATAACGGCTATTTGCTCAAGATGCTTGCGATAGAGCAATGGCATGTCGAGTTGTTTCGGCAAAGCAATGAGCGCCACCTCGGCGCCGGCCGCCACCTGGCGATAGACTGCCGGATGTCGACCGGTAATGTTTTCCTCAATATCCCGGTAGGTTTTTCTGATCAGATGCGTCAACTCTTCAATGGTGCTGTTGAACGTTCGAAAAGGCCGCTTGTCGAGGCGTTCGCCCTCCGAATCGCATACAAGAAATCGCTCAAATGAGCGCCAAAAATCGTAAAATTTTTCAACAAAATCGTACAACAGAAACTTTTCCTCAATAAACCGCTCCGAGTTTTTTACAAGCTTGGGCACATTCTCCAACGGCATATTTTCCAGCACTTGAAACGTATCGATCAATGCTTGTATATCACTGTCATCGATCTCTGTTTTTTTATTGAAAATTTGACACAGCGGCGAGTTTTTATTTTCGAGGCTTTTGACATAACGCCGCAAAACATCTCGAAAAAGCAGACTTCCAATCAGCTCTTTGGATGTTTCACAAACCTTGTCGCGCAAGCGAATGATGATCTTTTTATCAACGGCTTTGAAAGAAATCTGTTCATCCAAATAGTTCATCAGAGTTATCCCTTTATAACGCCAAGCGGGCGTAGTTTGGCGACTTTTTTGGAGATCCCGGCGTTATGCACGATATCCACAACATCCGAGACGTCTTTGTAGGCTTCCGGCATTTCTTCAGCAATCGTTGCGTAACTGGAAGCACGAACGACGATACCACGTTTGGCCATCTCTTTACGCAGATCGCGACCTTGTCCAGCCTTTTTTGCTTTTGTTCGGCTCATGACTCGACCGGCACCGTGGCAGGTCGAGCCGAAAGTTTCCTGCATCGCTTGATCGGTTCCAACGAGCACGTAGGAATAGCGTCCCATATCACCGGGAATCAGCACCGGCTGACCGATCTCGCGATAATCGGCCGGTATCGCCGGATGCAACGGTCCAAAGGCGCGCGTCGCTCCTTTGCGATGCACACAGACCTTGCGTTTTTGGCCATCTACAATATGCTCTTCAATTTTGGCAATATTATGCGCAACTTCGTACACAACGGTCATATTGATCGCTCGCTCGCTGATACCCAGGGCTTTGCTAAAGGCTCCGCGTGCCCAGTGGGTAATCATCTGGCGATTGGTGAAAGCAAAGTTGACCGCACAGGCCATTTGCGCCAGGTAGTTCTGTCCTTCCGGTGATTGAATTGGCGCACAACAGAGCTGGCGGTCTGGCAGCGTAATGCCATACTTTTCCGAGGCTCGCAGCATAACTCTGATGGCATCGTCGCACACCTGGTGCCCAAAACCACGCGATCCGGTGTGAATGATCACAGTGATTTGATCTTTATGTAATCCCAAAATATCTGCGACCGTTGGATTGTAAATCTGCTCGACCACCCCAACTTCCACAAAATGGTTGCCCGAACCTAATGTGCCCAATTGCGCTTTGCCGCGCGCCAGAGCATGCTCGCTAATCAGCTCGGGATTGGCACCCGGCATCGTGCCGTTCTCTTCAATCTTATCCAAATCTTTTGCTATCCCAAATCCCTGTTCAACCGCCCAGTGTGCGCCATTCCGCAGCACGTGCTGCTCTTCCTTATGCGTGAGTTTGATCGAACCGGTGGACCCGACACCACTGGGAATATCCCTGAACAATTGATCAACCAGCGGTTTCATTTTTGGCATCACCTCGTCTACGGTCAAATCGGTTTTGAGCAAACGCACGCCGCAGTTGATATCATAACCGACGCCGCCGGGTGAAACGACACCTGTCTCATAATCAAACGCCGCCACGCCACCTATCGGGAAACCGTAGCCCCAATGAATATCGGGCATGGCCATCGAATAATTGATGATGCCCGGCAACCAGGCGACATGTGCGGCTTGTTCCGGTGCATTGTCGCTGAATACATCATCCAACATTTTCTCCGACACATAGAGGCGCGCCGGCACTAACATTTTCCCGGTCTGCGGGATTTCAAACAGATAATCATGAATTTTTTTGACATTGTGTTTCATAACATTCCCCGCTTAAAATCTAACTGAACAAAACCTCTATATCACTTTTTTCCAGATTTTTGAAAAATCCGGTCTCGGTCGTCACCAATTCTGACACCAGCTTCTTTTTTCTATCCTGCAGCTGGATGATCTTTTCCTCAACGGTATCTTTGGTGATGAGCTTGTAAACAAATACATGTTTGTCCTGGCCAATGCGATGCGCGCGGTCGGTCGCTTGCATCTCAACCGCAGGATTCCACCAGGGATCAACATGAATCACATAGTCAGCCGCAGTCAAATTGAGGCCGGTTCCTCCCGCTTTTAAGCTGATGAGAAAAGCGCGAATCTGATCATTCTTTTGAAAATTATCAATTTTGTCCTGGCGTTTCCTCGTCCGGCCATCAAGATATTCATATGGAATACCAAGCTTCTCAAACCGGTTACGAACAAGCGTCAGCATTTTGACAAACTGCGAAAAGATCAACAGCTTGTGACCTTCCTGAACGATATCTTCCACCAGCTCGAATAACGCTTCAAATTTTCCCGAGTCTTCCTCCATTTCCGGATTAATCAATGCAGGATGATTGGCGATTTGCCGCAGTTTGGTCAAGCCCTCCAGCACATTCATCTTTGATTTTTCCAGGCCTTTCTCGTCAATTAATTTGAGCAGCTTGGCGCGATAGACATCTCGCCACATCGTATAGGACTTTTTCTGTTGTTCGCTCAAATCGCAGAACAATGTTTGTTCACTTTTTTCCGGCAGGTCTTTGGCCACCATTTCTTTGGTTCGTCGCATAATAAACGGATAAATCATTTTCTGCAATAATTTTGCCGTTTCCTCATTTTTATATTTTTCGATCTGGGTGGCAAAAGCCCCGCGAAAATAATGCAATGTTCCCAACATGCCGGGATTGATAAATTGGAACTGCGACCAGAGCTCCACGGTATTATTTTCAACTGGCGTGCCGGTCAATACCAGGCGATAATTTGATTTTAAATGACAAGCAACATAGGCCGATTGGGAGTGCGGATTCTTTATCTTCTGCGACTCGTCTAAAATGAGATAATGAAATTTTGTTTCTCGCAATAATTCAAAATCACGCATCATGATGCCATAACTGGTGAGCACAATATCGACATCGGTAAAAGCATCCTGCGATTTTTCCCGCTGTAATCCTGTGTGAATGAGCGTCCGTAGTTCCGGGGTAAATTTTTCAACTTCCTGTTGCCAGTTATAAACCACTGATGTCGGGCAAACAACCAGACTGGGCGTCGTGACACCCATTTCTTTTTCCTTTTGCAGCAAAACCAACGCCTGAATGGTTTTGCCCAGGCCCATATCATCAGCCAGGCAGCCACCAAATCGATACTCTTTGAGAAAGTAGAGCCAATCCAGACCCGCCTTTTGATAGGGACGCAAGATGCCTCGCAATCCAGCAGGAAGCTCCTGCTGCTTCACCTGATCAAAGCGCTGCAACCGTTGCAGACTTTTATGAAAGCCGGCATCGGTTTTTTTATCTTCAACCTGTTCAAACAACGCATCCAGCATGATCGCTTGCGTAGAGGATGCCTTGATTTTATTGTCCTCAACTTCGGCAAAATGAAAAAGATGCCGAAATCGTTCGAACCAGTCTTCCGGCAATTGTGCCAGGCTGTTATCCATCAATTTGACGTATCGACTCTTCTGACGCAGCGCTTTTTTCAGCTCCTTGATCGATAGCTGAATGCCCTCTATGCTGATATCCAAATTTATGTCAAACCAGTCCAGGTCCGAGCTGATGCCGACGCTGACAGTGGGGTAGCTGGTTCGAACCTTGTATTTTTTCAGGTTTTCACGGCCGAGAATTTCAAAGCCCTGCTCGATAAACATGGGGATATTCTTAAACAGCCAATTCATGGCCCGGGAATCGACGACGCGCCATCCACCCTCTTTCAGCTTTTTGGTGCGCGTCTCGGCCATCACCCGGGCTACCTGTTCTTCTGCTTCCATATCTCTCTGAATGGTTGTCACAGTCGTATCATCGGCAAAAACGACAGTTTTTCGTGCGTCATCAAAGCGGATTTGAAAATCACCGTATTGAAACTGCAGATAGAGTCGAAGCTGATCCGGTTCTTCCTCCAGCATGAGTTGCTTGGCACGAAATTCAGAAATGTTAATCTGCTGAATTGAAGGTGGCAACGGCAAATTGCTGCGGTGGCGGATCTCCGGATAGACGGTACTGACAAACTCGGCAAATTCTTTTTTGGGAATAACAATCGACGATGTTTTCTTTGTGAACGGCAACAGCAATTCAGCATCATCCATCGTTCCAACCCTGTATAGACTCCGGCCATACAGCACATAAGCCGGTTGGCGCGACAGCACATGGAAATTTTCCAAGTCAGTGTGCTCTTTATCACCCAGGAATACTTGGGGCGTCAAAGCATAAGAGTCGTTTAATTCGTTATAATTAAACAGAATTCGACACGCTTGCTCTCTGAATTTTACCGGATGAAGAATGCCCCCGTCCACCAAAAAAACGGTGCTTTCTTTCAGATATTCAAAGAGCGGACCAACATCCTGGTTATAGGTCATATCGGCTTCATAATACGAATTGTAGTAACTGCTATATTGTGATTGTTTTTCGAGACTTGTCAGAATATCGAGCGCGCGGAATTCATTTGGATATCCGACAACACTGCTCAACGACCAGGTATCCAGGTTATCGTAACGGCCAATGCTGCCGTCTTTTCTATTATAGAATTTTTTAGCCGCGATGTGCCATCGCCAGTTTGAGATTTTTAAAACAAAACCGATTCTCCAGCGCCCCTCTTTTTTAACAAAATCTTTTGAACGATTTCGCAGCATATGTTCGAATTGATGCTTCCAGGGCATTCCGCCCTGTGCTGCGAACGCTGAATTGGCTTCCTTTATATAATCACGGGCTTTTAAAAGTGCGGCGACCATGTGTTTGCAGTCAGTCCAGTATGGGCAGTCGCATTCCATCTCCCAATATTCATCGTAAAAATCCACCGTGACGGTATAAAGCCGTGAACCCCGAACATGTGCTATCAATCGCTCGGTGTTGAGGTCAACGATTTCGACCCGTCCCTGTCGATAATACGACACGCCGCGTGAGTAAATCGTCTGCGAAAAGTAACGTCGGATTTCATCAATTGCAATTTCAAAATCAGGAATCATAACAGACAGTCTCAAATATCAAAAACAACCTGGGCCTTCCACTTGTCATCTGCTTGTCTAACATCAATCTTGTGAAAGGTTATTGCTTTAATTTCGATTTCAACATTGTGTACCGATCGATCAATTATATCTCCCTGAATCTTGGCCGTTAAACAGGTCGAATTGACAACAAGAGCGATGTTAACGGGCACATAGCCATTTACTTGAAAATAGAAATTGATTTCAGAAAGCCAATTCACCATTAATTCTTCGAGATTTACACCCTGGACCGTAATCGTATAATTGATGACCGGACGAAATTTGTTGTTCGGCG
This sequence comes from Candidatus Zhuqueibacterota bacterium, assembly GCA_016928775.1. Taxonomy (GTDB): domain Bacteria; phylum Zhuqueibacterota; class Zhuqueibacteria; order Residuimicrobiales; family Krinioviventaceae; genus Kriniovivens. Next base: position 84,870 of record JAFGKD010000043.1, read on the forward strand.
CGATGAGGTCAAACATAGCGAAAGCGGCATCACGAAACAACTCCTCCGGTGTGGGACGTGTTAATCGGATGCCGATATCCGCGGTGTGATCAAAGAATTCGATAGTTTCCATTTTTATCCATCAGCTTTTTTATTGCTGCTTTTTCTTTGCGAGCATTTTATTTACCCGGCGCAGAATTTACATAATCCTTAATGGTGTTCACCAATGTCTCCCACGTCCAGAGGCGCTTGTTTTCGTCCGTTTCCAAAAGAGTGACTCGGAAACCCAAACGCCCGGTGCAAAAACCGGTCAACGGCACTACGCAGATGCCAGTGGCACCGAGCAAATAATACACAAATCTTTTGTCAACCGCCACATTTTTCACTTTTTCCTCAACCGCGTGCCGAATGGCATGATTGGAAATCGGTAATTTTTGTTGATGATTCAGGACGCCTTCATTAAACAATATAGATAAATAAAATGCGCCTTGAGGTCGATTGACAAAAATTCCGTCCACCTTTTGCAAGATATCGCACGCCTCGTTAGCGCGCGCCTCAAAAATACGGCGACGTTTTTCCAAATGTGCGGCATATCGCGGATCGCCAATGACTTTTGGAATGACATATTGTGGCAAGCTCGTCGAACAGACTTCGAGTCGTTTGGCATTGATCAAGCTGCTGATATAGCGTTTAAAATCCGGATTTGTGTTCTGGTTAAAAACTTCGATCCAGCCACACCGAGAGCCAGGCCAGGGGAATTCCTTGGAAATCCCGCGCAAGGCGATCCCGGGGACGGTATCGATGACCTCGCTGAGATGGCAGGTTTTGGCGCCATTATAGACAATGTGTGCGTAAATCTCGTCGCACATGATAAAAACCCGGGTGTCTTTGGCAATCCTGACGATCTTGTCCAGAAACTCGCGTGGATAGACGGTACCTGTGGGATTATCCGGATTGATCAAAAGAATACCGGCGATGGAATCGTTGTACTTGACTTTGTTCTCCAGGTCAACAAGGTCTGGCATCCAGCGATTCGTCGCATCGAGCTGGTATGTCAAGTGTTCGTAGCCTGAATGTGCGGCTTCGGCAGACGAGTGCGTCGAGTAGGCGGGCGACGGACCGATGACGCGAGCTTCGCGGCGCAACGCGCCAAAAATCCGCGCGACAGCATCGCCCAGGCCATTAAAAAAGATAATATCATCGGCAGTGACCTGGCAGCCGCCACGTTTGTTCACCTCATTGGCCAAAAACTGGCGCGTCGACGGTATACCCTGGGTGTTACAATAGCCGTACACATAATCCTCTAACGCCAGATCGGCGACAATTTCTTTGATCCACGTCGGCATTTGTTCACCTTTTTGGATCGGGTCACCGATATTCTCCCAGGTAATTGTCACACCGAGTTTTTCGAACTCGTGCGCCACAGCAACGATTTCGCGGATTTCATAGGTGAGCTGTTCAGCACCTTCATGAACGATTTGTCGTCGCATGTATCCTCTCCTGCTATACTGACACCTCAGGAGACTGTCGAAAAAGGTAAAAAAAAGTCATTCCCGCGAAGGCGGGAATCCATAACTCGTTTATAAATAGACTCCCGCTTTCGCGGGAGTGACTTAAAAAGCGTGCTTTTCGGAGTTTTTCAACAGTCTCCAGAGGTGTTTTGACAAAAAAAGGGCGAACATCCTGTCCGCCCTTTTAAATTAGCTGCCTAATTGACGGACATTATTCAAATGTGATAAGAGATTTATCGTAATCTGCTACATTTTCAAAGCCAAGTAAATTGAGTATTGTTCCGGCAATATTGCTCAGACCGGCATCCTTCACGTCAGACATCTTGTACTCACCGCGGTTGCTCGTGTCGACAATGATAAACGGCACCGGATTGAGTGTGTGCGCGGTCTTGACCGAGCGCACACCATTCTTTTCCGTCCACATTTCATCCAAATTGCCATGATCGGCGGTGATAATAGCAACACCATCAAGTTGCTTGACAACATCAAGCAAACGGCCCACGCACGTATCAACCGTTTCCATAGCCTCGATCGCGGCGTCCATCACACCGGTATGTCCCACCATATCGCCATTGGCAAAATTCAACCGGCCAAATCTGTAGTGGCCTGACTTGAGCAGCTCAATTGTTTTTTCAGTGATTTCCAGCGCTTTCATTTTTGGCGCTTGATCAAACGGCAGTTTATCCGATTCAATTTCGACATATGTCTCAAGATTTTTATCAATATATCCGGAACGGTTGCCGTTCCAAAAGTAGGTCACATGGCCGTATTTTTGTGTTTCGCTGATCGCAAACATTTTGACTTTTGCTGCAGCAAGATATTCACTCACAGTGCGATCAATGGCGGGCGGATTCACCAGATAATGTGCCGGAATATGGAGATCACCATCGTATTCCATCATGCCGGCATAAAAAACCTCCGGAACTCGACCGCGGTCAAATTTGTCAAAATTTGGTTCTGTAAAAGCACGAGAAATCTCAATCGCCCGATCGCCGCGGAAATTGAAATTGATCACACTATCACCATCCATTATTTTCCCGACCGGCTTGCCGGTTTCATCGACGATGACAAATTGTCCCAGGTATTGGTCGGTCATTCTGGGATTTTCATCATACATTGTTTGTACAGCCTGTTCGGCCGATTTGAATGGACGTGCCTGCCCGTGCACATGTGCATTCCAGCCGCGCTCCACGATGGTCCAATCCGCCTCATAACGATCCATGGTCGTCACCATACGACCGCCGCCCGAGGCAATGCGATAGTCGTACCCGTTTGCACTGGAGATTTTGTCCAACAAGTCCTGCGTTGGACGTATATAGTCCAAAGCGGATTTCTCACCGACATCTCGGCCATCACACAACATATGCAGGCGAACTCTTTTGATGCCCTCTTGTACACATTGATTGATGAGGGCAAAAAGCTGCTTGATGTGCGAATGAACATTGCCATCAGAAAGTAGTCCGATAAAATGCACGGCACCGCCCGCCTTGCCGCGTTCAACGATGGTTGTCCATGTATCCGATTTGAATATATCGCCTGATCCAATGGATAAACCAACCAACTTGGCGCCCTGCGCAAAAACGCGTCCTGCACCAATGGCGTTATGACCGACTTCGCTGTTTCCCATATCATCATCGCTTGGCAATCCGACAGCAGGCCCGTGAGCTTTGAGCTGGGTGACGAATTCCCCGTGCATCAATTGATCGAGAACAGGTGTTTTCGCCATGTATACGGCATTTCCTTCGTAAGGCTTGCCAATACCGACACCATCCAGAATCATCAAAAGAAGCGGACCCTTTCGTCCGGAAAAATTATCCAGTTTTTTCAATTGCAGAGCCATTCTATTTCCTATATTGTCAAGAGTATCCAATAAAATTTAGCAAGAAATTTAGCAAATTTATTGGTGAAAAGGAATGAATTTTTTGGCACCATATCGTTTTGAGTGGGTAATTTGGAAAAATATAGCCATGGATCAAACACAGATAATATCATTCATTTTTATCTTTTTTAACCTCCAGTTGTCCCAAAACTTTCTTGAAGAAAAGTCGAGAAATCCGTGCTCATCCGTGGCTCATTCTTTTCTGTTGGGTTGTATAACTCACACGATTCGTTATAGAACCAGTTTTTTTGTAAAGTTGATGTAGACATGCGTTAAACGTGGAAAAGTCCCACCTATTTAACGCCCATCATATCCAACCTGGACGATCGTTTGTTTCCTGCGAGAGAAAGGTTTTATGGTTCTTGTTGATTTTTAGTTTTTATCTCCGGGATGCCACATATCCGACGGTTGCAATCCGCACTCTTGTACCATAGCCAGGCAGTACTCCAATCGTCCAAGATCATCAATGCCGCCATTGTTGGTGCCAAAGGTGAATTTAACCCCCGCCGCTTTGGCGCGCTTGATGAAATCTGCGCTGGGTATCTTTCGCCTGTCATTAATTTCCAGGGCCACTTTATTCTCCACAAGCGCCTGAATGACGCGATCCATACGCTCCGGCGTCCATAAATCGTCGTACAGGTGTGCAATTTCATCCGGCAGATATGTTGGATTGACATAAATGTCCACGGGTTCGGTCAAAATCTGTTCAATAGATTGCACAAGCTGCTCCATAAAGTCCTGCGGATCGCCGACCTCGGTTTCTTCTTTTATCCACAGACGCAAACGTTTACCGCTGTTGTTGGTCCAGGTCATGGCATCTGTAAAGACATAATCAAACTTGGCCACGGTTTCTGTCGCAAAAAGATCGAGCCATTCACGACCCTCGGCTTGCATCGCCAGGTAGGTTTGTGGTGGTTGTTCGTAGGTTGCGAGAAATTCTTCCAGGGCATCGTTGGTCTCATAGGTCATATCGAGGCCACAATTCACAGCCAAGCCATAGGTGAAACCATATTGGCGAGCATGTGCCAGGGCCTGCTCCATGATTAAACCACCCTTGAGATGCACGTGCAAATCTAAAAGTGGAAAGTTTTTTTGAGCGAGCGTTATCAACAAAGAGTCGTATTTGGCATCTTCCAAGGGTATGCCCGGTGTTGCCAGGTCATCAGGCAAAGGTTTTACTTTGATATTTTTGTAAAACACTGTACTGCCGGGATCATGTCCTTGCAGGGCAAAGGTGCCGGTATCTAGTCGCCGGCCCCTCATGAGCTCAATTAATCCCGGATCATCGGACTCGGTGTACTCGGCCATCAACTCCCCATTGATGAAAGTTTGAATGGTGCGGCCTTGAACTTTGATGTGATAGTGAAACCACTCATTATCCGGAACCGGTGCTTTCCACACATTTCGGACACCATAGATGCTGCCAGTCATTTTTCGTTCCACATACTCACCCGGTTTGACCTCTGGATACGAGTTGATCACTTGACATTCATAGCCCTTGCCTGGCCAGCCCTCTTCCTGCACTTCGGTATGAACATAGATGCCGGAATTGGACCCTGGCCTGGTCATAACATCCGCGACAAATTCAAAATTTTTGAATTTACCATCATGAACATCACCCACGTAAAACAGATGAGAACGGGGACCATCTGTGACCAGAGCACCATCTTGAACTTTCCAGGAGTCAGGATTTTCAACCGGCTTCCAGCCATCCAGGCTTTTGCCGTCAAACAGGGAAATCCAGCCATCTCCTGAGCAGCCCATCATCAGAGCAACCATAACGACAAGCGCAACAAAAACAAAAAATTTGATCCTTTTCATAGCTCCACTCCACTTTTATGAAAATTATAACCACTCGTCCATTATACAAAAATTCAGATCAAAAAGCACTCGAAAAGTGTAATCGATAGTAATACAAATATTTCGCGCAAAAGCTACAAAGCATGTTAACAAATCCTTTAGCATCGTGAGCAGCAGATTTTGAATCATAACGATCAACGAGTGGGATTTTAAAGGGGTATTGAATAGCTGGGAGAAATTCGATAGGCGCGGCCGTGGCGCTGAAAATTCCAAAAATATGATACGAGATGTTGTAAAAATATATAATCATGACTCACGAGCAACAGAGCACATCCGCATTCCCCTAACGCTTTTTCCAGACACTCTATTGATGGCAAATCCATATGATTTGTTGGCTCATCCATTATGATCAAAGCTGGTTTTTTTTGCAAACCGAACGCCAGCAGCAACTTTCTCGCCTCGCCTGGACTGGGCATTGTTGTTTCCAGCAATCGCGCCGGTTCAGAACCCAGGCGACGAATAATAATCATCATATCGCCTTTTTCTGCATCATTGACGGTATGAATTCTTTTTAAAAGAGCATCAACTGAATCTGTCGGGATTTCCTGTGGAATATAAATCACCTCATCGGTTTGCAAGGGCAGTGATGTTACGAGATAATTGACAAAAGTGCTTTTACCTGAGCCGTTATCGCCAATCAGTCCAATCTTTTCTCCTGCAGCAACGGTCAATTCAGGATTCAGTAGAAAGGTATCTCCCAAAGCGAGCCTCGCAGCCGGGATGGTCAACGGGAATTTGTGGCTCCTGGTGTTTTCGATATAGGTAATTCCGAGTCGATAGTTTTTCTTTACCTGCATTGTCCGTTGTTGTTCCTCAGCGCGCTGCAATCGTCTCTGCACGCGTTGATATAGCCGTCCCTGTATGCCATCCTTGCCGGTGAGGCGACCTGCATCAATTCTGGCTTTTGCATCGTGGTCTTTGCGATGCAATCCCTGTTTTGATCGTTTTTTGTCCGCCGCCCCAGCTTTCTGCCGTTGTTCCTGCGAACGGCGTTTGAGCTTTTTTACGGTGCGCGTGACCTCTCTGCGTTCATGTACTAACGCCGCCAATTCGCGCTCACGTTCTTGTATGGCGATGCTATACGAACAGGCGCGCCAATCCACCTTTGGTGGTTCGATAAACAGCGTATGCGAGCATAATGTGTCCAACAATAAGCGGTCGTGACTGACGATCAAACCAACACCTTTGAATGACTGCAGTGTTTCGATGAGAATTGTTTTTGAAGAAAAATCGAGATGATTCGACGGCTCATCGAGCAGCAACACCGTCGGCTGTGTCGCCAGGGCGACGCCAATTTGGCAGCGTTTGCGTTCGCCAAAACTGAGCGTCTCCCAGCGCTCAAGCCAGTCGCTCTGAATTTGCAATTGATTCCTGATTCGGATGATTGGCTTGTCGAAATTTAAAATCAACTCGGACAAACCATCCGGTTTGTCCTCCATATCTTGTGCAGCGTAATGAACTGGGCCCGGCCGGTGTATAGTCCCCTGACTCGGCAACAAATCCGCACTGATGAGTTTCAGCAGTGTGGTCTTGCCGCCACCGTTTGGTCCGACAATACCGGTCCAGCCTGGCTGGCAGTGCAGCGAGACATTGTCAAGCAGTGGCGCAACAGCGTCGGGATAGGCGAATGTCAGATTGCGTATGTCCAAAAATTCTTTCATGATATACCCACTTTAATAATACGAATATTTGCGCGATTGTCAAGTGGGATGCTAACTGTTGCCATTCATGCTGCGATTTACCGGGCGCCGAGCGTCCTCACAAAAATTTTTCGCCGCGAAAAGGGGATGCTCATTTTCTGCCGTGTCTACAACAACCTGTTGCAGCAGCATGTCTTATTTAGACTTGCAAACCGATGCAATTCAAATTGCGGCTGGATGAATCATATTTAAAATCTGCAGAGGTGTGTGTTTTTATGCCCTTAGCAAAAAAGTAGTGCGAGATGAATCTCGCACTACGGTTTATTCACCGGGACAAGCTGCTTCGATTTTTGCATCCACTTTGCCTTTAAAGTTTTTATCAAAATGGACGGCAAATTGTTTGGCTAACTTTTCAGCGTTGGCTTTAAAGGCATCTTTGTCCGCCCATGTATTGATGGGGTGCAGGACATCACTCGGCACGCCGGGGCATGTTTTGGGAACGAGCACCTTGAACACCGGATCGAGATCGAACTCGACATGTTCCAGGTCACCATTTAGCGCTGCGCGAACCATAGCCCGCGTCAGGTTGATATCTATACGGCTACCAACACCGTAAGGGCCGCCGCTCCAGCCGGTGTTGATCACGTACACCGGAACATGATATTCATCCATTTTTTGACCGAGCAAATCCGAATAATCAGCGGGATTGCGCGGCATAAACGGTGCGCCAAAAAATCGCGAAAAAGTCGCTTGTGGCTCGGTGACACCCGTTTCTGTCCCGGCCAGTTTTGAGGTGTATCCCATGATGAACCACAGCATGGCTTGTTCCGTTGTCAGTTTGGAGACCGGTGGCAACACACCATAGGCGTCGGCAGTCAGAAACAGGATGGTCGTTGGATGCCCGGAAACTGCCGACTCTTTGACATTAGAGTTGTAACGTAACGGATATGACGCACGCGAGTTGGGCGTGAACCGTTCGTCATCCAGATCAAAAGTTCCATCCGGGTAGACCATGAGATTCTCAACAATAGCGCCATGCTCCAGGTAAAAATCCGGGTGGAAAGTGGCATGATAAATATCCGGTTCTTTGTCCGGATTCAAATTGATCAATTTGGCGTAACACCCATATTCAAAATTTGCGATGCCGTTTTCATTCCAGCCGTGCTCATCATCGCCCAGCAAGGCGCGTTCCGGATCGGCGGAAAGTGTTGTTTTACCGGTACCAGACAGGCCAAGCAGACAAGCGCAGTCGCCGTTCGGCCCTTCGTTCGCGGAGCAGTGCAATGGCAAGATGCCATCCGCTGGCAAATAATAATTCATCACTGTAAAAATGAGCTTTTTCATGGAGCCCATATAAGCTGAGCCAAAAACAATACCAACACGTGCATCAAAATCGGCGACAACGGCAATGTTTGAGGTTTTTCCGTTTGCCACAGTACGTAATCGACCGGTATATTTCTCACTATCCAGATAATCCCACGGTGCACAAACAAGCAAAAATGGCTTTTCCGCATAGATGCTCGAGTGTACATCTTTCGGCACTGGACGGAACATATTATCGGTGAACAAGGCGCTCAATGGATCGTTGGTCACCGTCAAGATGGGCAAAGTGTACGACGAATCCGCACCAACGACCCGATGTAACGCATACAGATGTTGTTTGGTCTCAAAAACGGCTATAGCATCATCAAAAAGCATGTCAAAAGTCGACGACTGCATGGGAATGCAGTTCGGCGATGTCCAGTCAATTGTCGCTTCACTCTCTGCTCTCTTTACGATATAAGTGTCCTTTGGGCTGCGGCCAGTGGAATGCGGAGGCGTCCAGGTTGCAAGCGTACCCGTTTGTAAAATAACACATCTTTTCTGATCGACAGCATCAGCGATCATTTTTTTTCGTGACGGGTCCATATAGACTTTGTTCACGTCTTTGAGCAAGAGGTCAATGCGCTCCCGATAACTCATAGGCGTCTCCTTTTTTATTATTCACATCACTTTTTTGGATATTCTTCACTTATGATCGAGATACAGTTTTCTCATCCCGACCTTTTTGCAACACACCCCCACTCATAAGCTTTTCCGTCACACCAGGATCAAAAGGGTAATTAGACTGGCAATGTTACGAAGCTGAAATCGGATAGTGCTCTGGATGAATTCTATAACAAAAATAGCAATATTCTAACACAATTCAAAGAATTTTTGCATAACTTTTTCTATTTCCATTCCTAACTGAAGCTAATGTAGCGCAATCAGCGCACGCACTATGGGGCATGCGCTTGATGATGAGCGTTTATCCAGCCATTGGAGTGGCGCTCTGTATTATCATTGTTGCGTTTTACAGTCTAAGCGAAAAACAATTAAAACAGATAGAAACAGATCTCAGTGCGCGACGCACAAAAAAAAAGAGGAACATGTGCAAAGTCAATATTGGCCTCATAGGTGCCGGCATGATCGGTGATGTCCACATCGACAGTATCCGCCGAGATGGTCGCGGCGAAGTGACATGGATCGCCAGCCGAACCGCAAAAACATTGAACGACAAGCTCAATAAATTCAATATTCCACACGGTACGACAGATTATTGCGATATCCTCAAAGACAAGTCAGTCGATGCAGTCATCATCGCCTCGCCACCGTTCACCCATCTGCGGATGGTCAAAGACTGCCTGGCAGCTGAGAAACATATTCTGCTCGATGCGGTACAAAATTATCCTGATTTAAAGGTTTTAGAGTGTTCGTGTCGAATATAATCCGGCTGGCGCCTGGGCGCATCAAAAAAAGCTTGCTGGTGGCGGACCTTTTATTGATTGGGGCGTTTTGGAAACTTTGTTATTCACTAACTTGCAGGAGTATGCATAACATAAAGGCAGAGCCTCATAAACAAGGCTCCGCCTCCTTTTCAATGAGGCATATGCTGCGCATATTCTTTTACTGACGTCAAATGGAACGGAAAATCGTTACGAATGGGGGTCATATCAATAGGATCGCCATTCGCAACACACAACATCAAACTCGAAAATGATTCTTGCATGGGATCAGACGCTTCATCGCGTTGATGCTCCAGGGTTTGTTTGGTTACATGCGTAATTTTCATTTTTCGTCCCAGGGCACTTTCGAAAATTTTCACCGCTTCAAGTTGCGATAGCGCCTGGGGCCCACCCAGCTCTAAAATTTTATCAGTGGCCGCTGGATTATGCAGGCTCTCCACAGCAAATCGAGCCACATCTTTGTAAGAGATATAACTTATCGGATTCTCGCCGCTACCGTAAATTTGTGCCTGGCCATGTTCGGTATCAAATCCTACTGCCGGGCTCAGCCATACTTCCATAAAACAACTTGGGCGGAGAATGGTATAATGCAGCCCACTTTCCTGCAAATATTTTTCAACCGTGCGCTTGGCATTCCGCAATGGACACTCGATATCCAAATGGCCGGAGAACGATGTGTAAATGAATTTGCGTGCATGCGCCTCTTTGGCAGCGTCGATCAGATTTATCATGCCGTGGCAATCAACCGCGTCTATGTCATTTTCTCCTGCGATATAACTAAAGGGCATTGCAGAAACGGTCGCGATAACTTCAGTGACGTACTCCATGGCCTGAGCAAGCGATGACTTTTCTCGCACATCTCCCTCAACGGTCGGGATACCGATATCATGTAAATGCTGAACTTTGTGTGCATCAGAAGACTTTCGCACGAGTGCATGCACGGGTTGGCCGTCAATGGCTAACAAACGACAGATTTCGCCGCCAACCATTCCGGTAGCGCCTACAACGAGAATCATAATGACCTCCTTTGCAGAGATTGTGAACACACTATTAAAAAGTCAAAAAGGTAGCCGAGCGCTGCAGAATTTTCCCCGATTGTCGTCTATGGCTACAATTGTAGAACATTATTATCTGGAATTATCTTCCGTTCCAGCCTGGCACAAACAGAATGCAGCATATGAATATCCTCTTCGGACAGATGCGCCATCCGTTCCAATAATCTGTTGACAATATTTGGATTGTCGTCAAGTTCGCTAACCATAAAAAGCCGGAAAATCCGATTTTTTAAAGATTTAAACTCGTTGGCTGGTGGTGGTGATTGTTTTTTCTTTTTCATTGTGAGAACAAAAGGTGAGAGAATGTAAGCAAACACCATCACGGCCTGTGCCAGATTGAGCGAGGGGTACGGGGCGCGCATGGAGAGCGCAACAAGTGCATCGCACTTTTCGATCTCTTCATTCAACAATCCGCGGTCCTCTCGACCAAAGAGAATTCCAACCTTGCTGATGGCAGAGCCTTTGCTTTCAAGCAGTTGCGGCAATTCTGCACCGGCAAAATATTCGCGCCGTTTCCCGCGTCGTCTTGTCGTAGTACCAATGACAAAATCCAGGTCGATGATCGCTTCGGCAAGAGAGCTGTAAACACTCGCCTCTTCCAGAATGTGCTGTGAGGCGTGCGCCACCCAGCGAGCGCGCTGACAAAGATGGTCACACGGTGTTACCAGGCGTAGATGATCAAATCCCATCGTGTTCATCGCCCGCGCCGCAGCGCCAACATTTTCCGCAAGTTGCGGAGAGACGAGAATAAAGTAAATATTCATAAAACTCCTTGATGCTATAATATATCAAATCATAAAAAAGGAAAGCCGTGGCATCAAAAAACCACGTTTACTAATAATTTAACCAAGTTGCCGTAAAATATCAAAATCATTTCATCGCAAAACTTCAGCCACAAATTCTTAATAATAGCTATTGGGGTTGAAAAAGACCGTTATAAATCATATATTGTGTCCAATAATTTTCATTTATTTAAAGGCGTTATTTTGGAAGGTCTTGAATTAGCACGCAAAATTGCGGAATTGATTCTGGAAAAAAAAGGTCAAGATGTGATTATCCAGGATTTGCGAAAGGTCACTTCCATGACGGACTTTTTTGTCATTTGCAGTGTGGATGTCGATGTGCAAGCCAAAGCCATCATGGATCATATCAAAGACCAGCTCATTTTTCAGAGTATCAAACCATGGCACACCGAAGGCAATTCCCGCAGCAGTTGGATTCTGCTCGATTTTGTCGATGTGGTCGTGCATATTTTCAAACAAGAATCACGATTTTTTTATGGACTGGAACGACTTTGGGGTGATGCCCAGGTCATTGAAATAAGGGAAGAAAATGACACCGCGGGAACACATACAAGCTCATCTCAAAAAGGCATTTGACAAACTCGGCTTCAATATTGATGATGCCAGTTTGTTTACCCTCGAGCAACCCAAAGTGGAAAATTTCGGTGATCTCGCCTGCACAGCAGCGATGACATTGGCGCGAGTTGAGAAAAAAGCACCACGACGTATCGCGCAAGAAATTATTGCCAACTATGAACTGGATCCATTTTATATTGACCGGGTGGACCTCGCTGGTCCCGGTTTTATCAATTTTTATCTGGCACCCGCCTGTCTGCAACGTAGTGTGATAGAAATATTGGCAGCCGGTGAGGATTACGGACGTAGCGCCATCGGTGCGGGAGAGCGCGTCCAACTGGAGTTTGTCAGCGCGAATCCAACCGGGCCGTTGAACGTTGTCAGCGCTCGCGCTGCCAGCGTTGGTGATGTGATGACAAATCTTCTCAATGCCGCAGGCTATCGTGCCGTACGGGAATATTATGTGAATGATGCCGGACGCCAGGTCCGCTTGCTTGGCGCCTCGCTTGATGCCCGCTATCTCACAGCATTAGGTGACGAAACTCCCGTGCCCGAAGACGGCTATCACGGAGATTATTTGCGTGAGTTGGCCAACGAAATTCTCGAATCATACGGCGAGTCGTTCAAAAATTTTCCGGAAGCAGATCGCCAGCAAACGTTTAGCCAAAAGGCGCTCGAATACATGCTGGCTCGGCATAAAAAGAGCATGGAAAGGTTTGGCGTCTATTTTGATGTGTGGTTCCGAGAGAGTCAACTGCGAAAAACAAAAGAACATCTCGAAATTCTAAAAAAATTAAAAGCGGCCGGCTTTATCTATGAAAAAGATGATGCCGTTTGGTTCAAATCGAGTGAATTTGGAGACGAAAAAGACCGCGTGCTCGTCACTGGCGACAAACGCCCCACCTATTTTTTTGTGGATGTTGCCTATCACGAGAATAAATTTAAACGTGGATTTGACCGGCTCATCGACTTTTGGGGGCCGGATCACCACGGTTATATCCCGCGGATGAGTGCTGCATTGCAGGCGCTTGGCCATCCAAAACACAAATTCCAGGTTGAGATTATCCAGCAAGTGAACCTGCTGCGCGATAGCCAGCCGGTCAAAATGAGCAAACGGGCTGGCGAAATCATAGAGATGGATGAATTGATTGACGAGGTCGGGGTGGATGCATCGCGCTTCTTTTTCGTCGATCGGCGAACATCTCAACAACTTGATTTTGATATCGAATTGGCCAAAAGGGAAGATCGCAATAATCCCGTCTGGTATGTCCAGTACGCCCATGCGAGAACCTGCAATATATTTAAAAAAGCTCATGAAAAAGGGTATTCGACAACAAATTTGCGTGATACATCCGCGCTCACTGACGACTTTGCCATGGCCATCATAAAAAAGCTCATTGATTTCCCCGACATTGTCGCGCAGGCGGCGCAAACAATGGAGCCGCATCGCCTGCCAAATTATTTGAAAGAAGTGGCGGCGGCCCTGCATCGATTTTACCACCATCAAATCGTTCTCGATGCTGATGACAAGATCAGGGAATCCCGATTGCTGCTGACCGACGCAACGCGACAAGTGTTAGCGAATGGCCTCAAACTCATGGGCATCTCTGCACCGACCTATATGGCCAAGCTTGACACGGCTGAGGATGCGGAGATCGTTTGACAAATCAAGGGCATGTAACAAAGGAAGGAAAAATGAGTTTACTTGTTGTGGGATCAATGGCCTACGATGCCGTGGAAACGCCTTTTGATAATATAAAAGAGGCATTGGGCGGTTCAGCGATGTTCTTTGCGTCAGCAGCGAGTTATTTTACCGCGGTTAATCTGGTCGCCGTGGTCGGCGATGATTTTAATCTGGACGATATCAATTTTTTGCGTCACAAAAATGTGAATCTCGACGGACTCTTGATTGAAAAAGGCGAAACTTTTCGCTGGGGTGGCAGATACCTCGACAATATGATCGACCGGGAAACCCTGTACACAAAACTAGGCGTATTTGAGACATTCAAGCCGGTGCTACCGGAGCATTACAAAAACAGCACGTTTATTTTTTTGGCAAACATTCAGCCTGACTTGCAATACAATATTGTACAGCAAATTGATAAGCCCAAATTCGTTGCAATGGATACAATGAATTTTTGGATCACCGGCACGACTGAGCAGCTAAAAAAAACATTGGCGGTCGTGGATTGCCTCATCATAAATGATTCGGAAGTTCGTCTTCTTTCGGGCGAAAACAACATATTTGTCGGCGCCAGGGTGATTCAGAACATGGGACCCCAAACCCTCATTGTTAAAAAAGGTGAACACGGTTCTATTCTTATTCACAACAATGCCTATTTTATTTGTCCGGCAGTACCGGTGGAACAGCTTTATGATCCAACCGGCGCCGGGGACACGTTCGCCGGCGGATTCATGGGCTATCTCGCTATGGCTGATGATCTTGCTGAAATCAACCTCCGGCGCGCTGTCGTGACGGGTACAGTTATGGCATCGTTTTGTGTTGAGAGTTTTAGCGCCGATCGGCTGAAATCACTTCAGGAAAGCGAGATTCGTGAACGTATCACCCGGCTTTTAAATCTTATCAAGGTTGAACCTGACAACCACTGGCTGACAACGAGTGAACGGGTGCTTGTATGAAAATAATTACCGACTATATCGCTGTCTCAACTCGTGGGCATGCCGACATCAAAGATATCACCCGCGAGGCGGAACAAAAACTGCGCGCCAGTGGTCTCAAGCACGGCACGATTACATTTTTTGCTTCGGGCGCCACAGCCGGTATCACGACTGTTGAATATGAACCCGGGCTATTAAAGGACATCCCGGAAATGTTTGACAAAATCGCTCCCGAGGGTGCGCCCTATCATCATGATGCCACATGGCACGATGGCAACGGTAATTCACATGTCCGCGCCAGCTTGCAAGGACCATCGTTGGTTGTACCGTTCTCTGATGGACATATGCTGCTCGGCACCTGGCAGCAGGTGGTGCTCATTGACTTTGATAACCGCTCTCGTCACCGGCAGGTCGTTCTTCAGATTATGGGAGAATAATTTACTGCCGTTTTATCATGGGGCCGTATCGGATGATAAAGGTTGAAAACATCTCGTTTGCTTATCCGGATCACGAGGGCGAACCGCGTAACATATTATCAGATATTTCACTGGAAATAAACACTGAAGAATCCATCGCCATTATGGGGCACAACGGCTCCGGAAAAACTACTTTTGCCCGGTGCTTAAATGGATTGCTCAGACCAACCGCCGGACGCATTCTCGTCGACGATCTGGATACCGCAGATGAGAGCAACATTATCAAACTCCGTCATCGGGTTGGTATGGTGTTCCAAAATCCGGATAATCAAATCGTATCGACAACCGTGGAACGAGAGATCGCCTTTGGCCTGGAAAATCTTGGTACAACTTATGAAACAATGCACGCTATAGTTGATGAGATGTTAGATCAATTTAGTCTATCGCACTATCGTCGACAACCTCCACATCATTTATCCGGAGGTGAAAAGCAACGGTTGGCCATTGCGGCAGTTATGGCCATGCGTCCGCGTTACCTTGTTTTGGATGAACCGACGTCACTCCTCGATCCGGGAAATCGCAAGGCTATTCTAAAAATCGTAAAATCGTTGCACCAAAAAAAAAGTCATCCAATAACAACGATTTTAATCACACAATTTCCCGAGGAAGCGCTTTATGCGGACAGGCTGCTCATTTTTAACAAAGGTCGTTTGGCTCTGGATGACAAACCAGGTGTCATTTTTCAAAAATCCAGAGAACTTGAGATGATGGGCCTGGAGCCACCGCTCACTCTCAAAGTGCACAGGATGCTGAAAAAGTATATCAAGTATTGACATTGTATGGTATTTGAGATATATTCTCTCGTTTTTAAAATAAAAAGGTGGACGATTGGACAGACCAAATCAAACACTGCAGCAACTTGTTTCACCAGAAATTCTTTTCGAGATTCAAACATCCTTTCTCAAAAAGTATGGTGTGGCTGTTTGTATCTTTGATGATTCAATTCATCCTCAATTAACCTTTCCTGATTCTATTCCAGCTTTGGATAAATTGCCTGCTGAGCAGAAAAATCAATTCAAGTTGTTCTTTGATCCAGCGTTTCTTGATATCATTTCATCATCAGTCAATCGACAACACATCGTCCAATCTTTTGGTGACGATAGCTTGCGTCGCGCCATCTATCCGATATTTTTTGCCGAAGAGTTGAAGGGATGGGTTGTTGTTCTGCAATTTGTAAAGCAATTTGAACCCGATCGAGATGAGCATTTCCTGGAGGCTCTTTCGCGTGTCGCCCAAAAACGTTCTCCGATGAACTTTATTCAAGACAGCAGTGTCACAACATCAACCAACGACATCAATCTTTACAGTCGGGAATTATTGAACGTTGTGCAGCTTTTTCTTGAAGCAGGCCTGGCACGGGCTCAAATTAGTCCGGAGCAACCAGATGATGAAAATGAAAAAAACGGTGTCGCAAAAAGCAAAATCGGCATTTTATTCTGCGCGTCCAATGGAAATATTGTGGATTCCATCTTGCACGTCGCTGAATTTTTGGGGTACAGGATCAGTGATTTCTCTGATCTCAATTTCTTTCGTGATCTTTTGGCAACAGACTATGACCGGGAAAAAATAAGGGTGCTTTTACAAGAAGGTACCACATCAAAAACCTCGGCGGCATTGATCGCAAGAGATGGATCGCATATGACTGCTGACATACAACTCATCATTCAGCGGACAAAGGCAGGCATTATTGGTTTTGAATGCCACTTGTCGACTGAGGATAGAGAAGCACTGGCTTTGGAAGAACTGGACACAACCGCACCGGAACAGTATTTATCCTATGATGAGCAGCGCATAATGGGATTGCGGAACATATACGCGCCGCTGCAGCAACAGTTGGCGGCTTTGGTCAATCCACTTGTGAGCTATTTGGCGCAATTTTTTGACGCAGATACCGGCAATGTGCGAATTAAAAAGCGTCTGGCAGAGATTCGTGCTCTCTCAAACTCATTGTCAACATTCGCCAATCAACTGCGTTTTTACACCCAAAAGAAGCTCCCCGACATGACACAAACAAACCTGAACGAGCTGGTGAAAAACATCGCCCGGAAAATCGAGAGATTATTGCCTGAAGAAATTGCATTGGAGGTCAATTTAGGCCAGCTTGTTGAAACGGTCGCCCTCAATCCGGAGCACATCGTGCATGCCGTCGGCTGTCTGTGCAAGAATGCTGTTGAAGCGATGCCGGATGGTGGACTACTCTCTCTCGAAACGCACATGTCACCCGCGCGCAATAATCAGGAGATGGTGACAATTAGTATCAAAGATACGGGCATGGGTTTCCCCAATGCTGTCCAGGATCGCCTTTTTGAACCTTTTGTTTCAACAAAAAGTACAGTCGGTGCTGGTCTCGGTTTGTCCGCCGCTTATGGCATCGTCAAAAGTCATGGTGGACATCTCTGCATCAAAAGTCGTCACGCAGAAGGCACTACTGTATTTATATATCTTCCCATCGTCCAGGCAGGCAACCAAACTGTCCAGGAGGACAAGCCGAGTGAGACATCGGTCAAAGGACATATACTCCTTGTCGATGACGAACAAAATCTTGCCGAGGCAACAGCAATGGCACTCAGACGGGAAGGATATGCCGTCTTTACGAGTAATACATGCGAAGATGCTTTGGCGATTTACAATAAAATTGGCGACAAAATCGATCTCATCATCCTTGATAATCAACTCGTTGGTGCTTCTGGAAAAAAATGCGCTCAAGATTTGATCAAAAAGTCCCCCCGCATTTCGATTCTTTTCTACAGTGGAGCGGACGATGATCTGGAGCTGATGGCGTTTATCAGGAGCATTGGTGCAGGATGGTTGAAAAAGCCATTTGCTACCCAAGAATTGCTTGCACGCGTAAATTCACTCTTGTCACGCAATAAAGTATAAACGTTTTAGCGGACGTTTTTTATTATTGTTACTTTTACATATTCCAAGTGATTATACCTGCACAAGCTCTCATTCGGAGAACAGGGGAAATCTCCGTCTTTCTGATCATTGTAAAACGAATGTTTTAGCAAGTCTACGAGAGTACTGGTCTGGACTTGATACGTATCGTGCAATATAAAACACAACAGGCAAAACGGAAACTCTCTTGTTCGATAGTGCAGAAAATTTCATCGTTCCATTAACTCATTTTTTAATGAACAAACATATTCTCGATTTTTAATAGTAAATATATGGAAGGAAATCTTTTGACAATCAATATGATCTTTGAAATGTTGATAAAAGCCGTTGGCGGTCTGGGCATATTTTTATTGGGGATGAAGCAAATGTCAGAAGGCATGCAAGCAATGGCCGGTGAAAAATTGCGAGCTCTCATCCGTAAAGTAACAGATAATCGATTTATCGCAACGGGGATCGGCGCCGCCATCACTGCTTTGATACAGTCCAGTTCCGTTACAACAGTCATGGTGGTTGGGATGGTCAACGCCGGTGTTATGACGCTAACGCAAAGTATCGGTGTCATTCTCGGAGCTGACATTGGCACAACAATTACAGCCTGGATCGTTAGTTTAAAATTGGCGGAATATGGTTTGCCTTTACTGGGTGTTTCAGCATTTTTTTACCTGTTTACCAAATCCGACCGTGTTCGATATATTGCGATATTTGCACTCGGCCTGGGCATGATCTTTTTTGGACTTGAGATTATGAAATCGGGATTTTATCCTTTGCGAAGCAATGAGGATTTTATTTCGCTATGGAGCAGGTTTTCGCCATCAACGTTTTGGGGCTTGCTAAAGTGCGTGCTCGTCGGAGCATTTGTGACGGCTGTTGTACAGTCATCATCCGCCACGGTGGCTATTACGATAACATTGGCGCAAACAGGCATCATTGATTATCAGACGGCCGTCGCTCTTGTTCTTGGCGAGAATATTGGAACAACTATAACAGCCTACCTGGCATCATTGGGCGCGACGACATGGGCCAAAAGAGCTGCTTTTGCTCATATCTCGATAAAAATAATGGGAGTTTTGCTCATGTTGCCACTATTTTACTCTTATATCGGCTTTTTAAATATTGTTCTCCCCGATTCAATAAATATCGGCCAACGAATTGCTGTTACCCACTCCGTGTTCAATATACTCTTGGTGAGTCTTTTTATCTGGTTTATTAAACCTTTGGCGAAATTCTTGACCATTCTCGTGCGGGATAAAAATCTATCGAGCTCGCGCTTGTCATTTATTGATTTTCGAATGCTTGATGTTCCCGCACTCGCGGTCCAACAATCGTTCCAGAGTATTGTAAATATGGCTGACGATATCGATGAAATGAATCAATGGCTGGAAAATATCTTGACCAAATCCAATGACAAAATAGAGCAAAACCTCATCCGCAAAGAAGTGGAACTTGATGTCATGCAAAAAGATATCATGGAATATATTGGTGCTCTTATGGCGCATACATTGTCGCATGAAGATACGATTGAATTGCGAAAGCAGCTTCGATTGGCTGATGAATATGAATCAATAAGCGATTATTTAATTGTTTTGTTAAAATTACGCAACAAGGTCAAAAAGAATAGCTTAAAATTTGCTAATCAGGACAAAACGCAACTATATGAACTGCACGCCTTTGTACGTGCTTATGTCAAAAGTATAAGTGATGCCATGAAAGCTAAAGATGCTGAAATCTTGAAAAAAGCGATGAGTGACGGAAAAATTGTTAATCAAAAAATAAAACAGCATCGGGCAGTCCATCTCAACAGATTGGGTACCAAGCATGGTTCGCCAATGTTTACACTGTTTTATATGGATATGCTAAGTGCCTACAGGCGCATAAAAGATCATGCATTTAACATTGCTGAGGTTGTCGCGGGCGAAAAATGACCACTTTCGTTAGACTTTGCTCAATCAGAGCGGCAGATCTTTGCGGGCGATATTATGCATCCCGATCATTTTGTACAGCAGCTTGGCAATCGCAAACGGGGAATTTCTATCATGTGGGGAAACGCCCAGTTCAACCACATCAAATCCGACAACGTGTTTTGCTGTAAATATCTCGTACAATACTTTTATTGCCTCATCCCAGGTGAATCCTCCTGGTTCGGGTGTTCCGGTGCTGGAGACGACACTCCAATCAAATGCATCCACATCAAAAGTGATATAAACAGGATCGGGAAGGGCGTGTAAGACCGTTTGCCAGTCAAATCGGCCGGAGCGAAAAGCGTGCATGGTACACACTGCCAAATGCTCAGAGTCAATCCATTCCGCCTCTTCTTTTGACATGCTGCGGATGCCAATTTGCAGTGCGTGCGACGTCATTTCTCGAATACGCGCCATCACCGAAGCATGACTGAATTTACTGCCCTCATAAGAATCGCGCAGATCAGCATGCGCATCAATTTGGATGCATGAAAGTATCCCATATTTTTCCTGTAGTGCCCGAAACACACCGCTGCTAATGGAATGGTCTCCGCCCAAAATAATCGGGAATTTGTCAGATGCGATTATACTTTTGGTATGATTATAAATAATGTCCTGCATTTCAGCATGATTCGCACTCACGGGTGATGCGGCCAAAGTTGTGATGCCCGCTGTAGACGGATCTGTTTTGAGGATTTCATCGTAAAATTCCAGATATTCCGAGACCTGGAGGACTTGCTCTGGAGCGTCAGCCGTTCCTTTGCCAAATGAAACGCCGCCTTCGTATGGGACAGGCAAAATCGCATAATTCGCCGATTCCCAATCTGTATATTCATTTTCCTGACCTAAAAATTGCTGTGTGTGTAGCCTCATCGTGCCGCATCCAGTCTGGCGATAAAGTCTGGCATCTCGGCCACGAGATGTTTAGGTGATTTTGCCGAGCAGTTCTCGATGATATAGGCGACCAATAGCGGCAGAATAATGCTATATTCGCCCCAGATTTGCACAAGTTTGTCTTCCCGGGCTTCTTTATATTTACCCCAGGTGACCGCTTCCCCAAATGTGCAACTCGACAGGCTTCCTTCGCGCTCAACGGCTGTACTGATTTGCAGACCGCGCTCCGCTCCTTCAAAATCAATGCCGAGTATTTGACTTATCGTGGGGCCTGTTTGTTGAATAAAATTTTTGGGACCGCCGCCGCCGAGCTCGACAAATCCAGTTTGCGGCAATGAAAAGGTGAGAGCCGCGGAATCAAATACATCTTTTTGACCCGAGATGGCCAGCGGGTAGCCTTCCCGGTCTGTTCTCGCCAGATTCATCGCTATGGAATGATTTGAGAGCGAATCCCAAAATAGAGGAACACCGTCCTGTGCCGCTGTTGCAACAAAACTGCGCTCCGGATGCGGCGCATATTCAGTGGTCCAGAGCCCGAGCTCATAATTGAATTCCCAGCTCGAGAGTGATCTGTCCTTCAGTCGCGGATAAGCTTCGACAATAAAACGTCGAATGATCTCATCCTGTGCTTCCAATGTCTCTTTTTCACGAATGCCAATGTCAAAAATTCGCGTGTCGCCATGCCGTCGCAATAGATTATCATCCATCTGGGGGCTGATGGCTTTCACGGGCAGATCGAAGGCAAAATGCAAATCATGGTATACCTGCGCGCCAGTCGAACAAATGACATCAAGGAAGCCGTTTTTGATCAAAGAGATGACCATGCCCCCCATGCCTCCGGCAATCCCGGCACCCGCGATGCCGAGCCAAATGGTGTCGTTTCCCTCGATCATTCGCTGGTAAAGCTGTGCACCTCGAGCGACGTGGCGAGCTTCAAATGACGTGGCGCCCATGAGATGAATCAATTCGGTAATTGACACACCTTTTTTTATTTCAACTGGTCGAATATCCGGCAAGTCGACAAAAAGAGAAAGACCTTGCATAAACAGACCTGACAACTTAATCCAATAGCATGACGGCCAGAGCGATGACAGTCGTATACAGACCATCTTTATGTCCGCGTGCCGTTTGCGCGATACTGCGACTGACAAAATTGCTGCTATGGTCCACCTTGTACAGTTGTTTTCGTTCATCCCACGCTTTATCCGGATCAAGGTCTATGCCCAGCGTAGAGGCAAGCATTGTCGCCGCAAGATCTTCGGCAAAATCAGCAGCCTTGCGCTGCGTATGACCAAAGGCGTGATGTTCACTGATATAGCCATATTGCTGCTTGTCTTTCGGATGTGCCAGACCAATCGCCGCTGAAACGATACGTCCTGGTTCATTGGTGCATTGCCTGGCCATGACGACAAACGTAATCTGGCCGGGTTTCAAGTGCTCAATCCCCTCATCTTTTGGAATAATTTTACAATCTGGTGGGAAAATACTGGAAACACTGACAAGATTGCATTTTTCAACTCCCGCACTCCGTAGCGCTAACTCAAAGCTCTGTAATTCATTCCGATGGTGGCCAAAGCCTTTGGTGAAAAACATTCGTCTGGGGACAAGTTTATCCAACTCACAAATCCTCCTCTATTAATTTGTAATAAAAAAAGACGCGGAAAATAGCGATAAAGTTTTCTATATGCAAATAATATATTCACATCTGCAAACTTTTGTCAAATCGGGAAGACAGCATCCTGAAGATAAACAACGCCAACGCACCACCGAATATGGCTGACAATAATTGTGGCAATGACATCATGGCGATAAAAGCTTCAGGTACATTTTTGCTTATCAGCATCGGTAAGAGTATACGGGCACTATGATAGAGCACAAGAAATTTAACAAATGCACCCACGAACAGGCCAAGCCATGCGGGGAACGACAACAAGAGATTGTCATCTCGCAACCATGTTGCCAAAAGTCGTCTGATGAACGAGAATAAAATGACTAACAAGGCATTTGACACAATAATAAAGGGTATCATTGGCAAAAGAAATCCCGGCAGTTGCCCTCGCACTGCTGCCACGACCGGTGTGATGAAACCAAGACTCACGCCGGCCAGGGTCGAAATCACTAACGTCGTGAGAATGAGCATCATATTGACAAGCGGTCCGGTAACGGGTTGTGGTAATCCAAGCATTTCAAAAATCAAGGTCAGGGCGATAAGAAAAATGAGACGGCTTGTACTTTTTGTCGAGAGTGTCAATTGTCTGTCCTTTTTTATCGACCGGGCGAGATAAATGGATTACAAATCAAGTTCTGCTTGTTAATAAATTTTACGCTCATACAATGAACATTATATTAATCACTCTGATGATGAAAAACAAACCAATTTTATCTTGTTTGTTGAACAATTTTGCCTATATTTAAACCATAACACTTAAACAAATGGGAGGTCATGATGGCCGATGTTCAGACGATTTCCGCCTTGCGAAAAAAAACACAGAACACTATGCTAAAAAAAGCCAACGTCATTGGTGTGGGGGTTGGACTCAAGGAAACATCTGGTAAAGTAACCGAGGATTTATCTCTGAAAATTTTTGTGCAAGACAAGCTGCCAGTTTCCGCTCTTTCATCAAAGGATTTAATTCCAAAAGAAGTTGATGGCGTTCGCACCGATGTTTTACCGATCGGGAAGGTTTACGCTTTTCAAAATCCAAAGGCAAGGCATCGTCCAGCTTTCCCTGGCATTAGCATAGGGCATTATGCGATCACCGCTGGCACATTTGGGGCTGTTGTTCGAGACGCCCAGAGCAATCAACGCCTCATTCTCTCGAATAACCATGTCCTGGCCAATAGCAACAGCGCCTCAAAAGGTGACGCCATTCTGCAGCCGGGTCGCGCGGATGGTGGTAAAGATCCGGCAGACGTTATTGCTTATCTGGAGCGGTTCGTTAAAATTCAGTGGAAAGGTGGCGGCGGCGATGACGACGATGATAATCAATGTCCAATTGCCGCATTCTTTCAATCCTTGCTGAATATGTTCGCATCCGCAAGTGGATCAAAAACCCGATTAAAACAGGTGAAAATGGACGCGGTCAATCTGGTGGATGCCGCGGTGGCCAAACCCGTGAACGACGAAATTATTAAAGATGAAATCATGAAAATTGGCCAGGTAGCTGGCACGAGAGAAGCTGTGGTTGGTCTCAAGGTGCGAAAGAGCGGTCGCACGACGGCTTATACTGAGGGGGTTATCCATACATTAGATGCTACCATCGAGGTTGGCTATGGCAACAGGAGTGCGGTTTTTGAACAGCAAATTTTAACGGCTGATATGTCCGATCCAGGCGACTCGGGTTCATTGATTGTCAGCGAAGATAATAAAGCCGTCGGATTATTATTCGCCGGTTCGACCAGCGTCACTGTGATCAATCCCATCGCAGCGGTGCTGTCGGCGTTAAATATCACAATTTAATAGATGCCAGGCAGCATGCCATTTTTTGATATCATCAGGCTTTTCGGCTTTGGTTTTGGCGTGGCACTGTCCATCACACTTTTTAGTTTGTCCCTGCAGAGGATGCCGAAACGGGCGATAGACGTGGCATTCGGCATCCTGTTTTTTTCGTTTATACTCTG
The DNA here is from genome assembly GCA_016928775.1 of Candidatus Zhuqueibacterota bacterium. GTDB lineage: Bacteria > Zhuqueibacterota > Zhuqueibacteria > Residuimicrobiales > Krinioviventaceae > Kriniovivens. Next base: position 109,383 of record JAFGKD010000043.1, read on the forward strand.
GTTTGGCGGCCATTTTCTCTCGCTCCTGCTCTCTCTTTTGTTTGGCTCTGTTGTTCAGCTTGAAGTCAAATATCTCGTCATTTTCGCCTATCTTGGCCTGACGCTCATCCCATCTTCTTTGCTGCATATTCAATTAGCCAGTTTGCTTAGCGCACGCGGAAATGATCGTCGACTTGGCATCAGGCAACGCGCGATTATGATCTTGTTCTACATTCCCTTCATCATATTTGTGATCACCAATGCAGCGCCGGCTCTGAAGGACTTGTCATTTAAGCCGGGACATAGTGAGCTCGTCAACATCCCATTCGTTGTATGGTTGATCATTTCGATTACTGTTTCTGTGGCTTTTTCCGAGAAACTGATCGATACGCTAAAACATGATGCAGATCGCCGGTTTTATCGCGATATCAGTTATGTCCTGGCTGCGATCGGGCTCGGCCTCATTCTCGTATATATTTTTTCTTTTTACCGCCTCCCTTACATTGGCGAGTATCTTGATCTGCTCATGCTCCTCTCACCAACGGTTCCTCTGGCGATTTTTCTGTATTATGTCTATCGATACAATTTTTATCGCCTGGTGATCAAGCCAAGTTTGGTTTACTCTGTTATCTACGGCTCTGTCATGGCGATATATCTTGTTGGGATCAGACGTCTCGGCGACCATCTGTCGCAGTTCCCAGAAGTCAATGCAGAGATTATTGAAGGGCTTTTGCTCATCGCACTCGTCTTTATCTTTCAACCGTTTCGCACCGTGTTACAGGCTCGATTGGACAAGCTCTTTTTCAAGGATCGATACTATTATCAACAGTTTTTGCGCGAGTTATCCGATAGTATCAGTGGCATTGTTGATTTGGAACAATTGCTCAACACGATCCGCTCCGCCATGGTGTCCACACTCAAAGTGAAGGAATGTATAATTCTCATCGTACAAAAAATGAATGACTCAATTGAGATCGTAAAGGAGAGCGGCAATGCCAAACTCCCGGCTCTTCCGTTATTAATACGCGCCTTGCAGGAGACGCGGCATTTTCGTTTGCGACGTCAATTGAATGATTTTCGCGTTACGACCGTGCTCAAACAAAACAAGCTGGCTCTTGCAATGCCGATTTATTTTCAGGAGGACATGCGAGGATTGATCTGTCTCTCCGAAAAAAAAAGCGGTAATGCTTTTTCCGATGAGGAACTCGATGTTCTGCAAACATTTGCCAATCAAATTGGCCTGGCCATTGAAAATGCGCGACTGGTACAGGAGCGCTTTGAGCTGATCAGACGCATTCATCAAGCGGAAAAAATAAACTCGCTCGGCCAACTTGCGACGACAATGTCACATGAAATCAAAAATCCACTTACGTCTATCAAAACTATTGTCCAGGTGCTGCATGAAAAAATGGGTGGAGATGATAAAAAGGATTTGCAGCTTGTTTTAAGTGAGATCAACCGTCTGCACACTATTTTGGAAAAACTGCTCAGTTTTGCTCGGCCGACCGCAGCCTCAAACGAACGTGTCGACATGGCAGCGGTCATTCAAGATGTCCTGGCATTGCTGAAACACCAGGCGCAACAAAACAATATCGCTTTGGCGTTTCAACAAAATGATGCTGCTCCGCCAATTATGGCGAAATCTCAGTCCGTTCGTGAAATCGTCTTTAATCTGTTATTAAATGCGATTCAGGCAGTTAAAGCCAATGGCCACATTCAGATCGTGTTGTCAATGGCAGCAGGTGATACTGTACAGCCCTCAAAGGACAAAAAGCTGCAGTTTATCAAACTTTCAATTCTGGATGATGGACCCGGCATACCGCCGAACATCCGCGATCGAATATATGAACCGTTTTATACCTCAAAAACCGTCGGCACCGGCCTGGGATTGGCGATTGTCAAACGTAATGTTGAAGAATTGAGCGGGACCATCCACGTGCAGAGTGATGCTGAGCGCGGCACCCGTTTTGATATTATTTTACCAGTGAATATTCAGAAATAAACCTGATAAAAGAATCGAGCATGAAAAACCAAGAAGCAAAGATTCTCATCGTTGATGATGAAGCGATAGCGCGATATGCAATGCGGAAAGCACTTGAATCAATGGGTGTAGAGATTCGGGAAGCGCCAGATGGCGAGGTCGCCTTGAAGGAGATACAGATTTATCAGCCTGATGTTGTGCTATGCGATATCAATATGCCCAAACTAAATGGTCTGGAGCTGCTAAAATTGCTCAGAACCATGGAGCTGAAGCGGGACATACCGCCCTTTATTGTTGTTGTCACCGCATACGGTTCGGAAAAAATTGCTGTAGAAGCGATGAAAGCTGGAGCATTCGACTATCTCAGCAAGCCGTACGATATTGACGAGCTGCGTCTGCTTGTCAAAAAAATCCTGGATCAGATTGCGCTCAAGCGAGAGAATATTGCGCTCAAAAATCAGGTGGCGCAACAGAAAGGGGGAACGATCATCGGCAGCAGTGCTGCCATTCAAAAAGTTCTCCGACTCATTGACAAAGTGGCGCCGACTGACGTTACAGTCTTGATAACCGGAGAAAGCGGCACTGGCAAAGAACTTGTGGCACATACGATTCATCAGGCCAGTCACCGAGCGGATGGACCATACGTCACCATGAATTGCGCTGCTATTCCAAAGGACCTGGTGGAAAGCGAGCTGTTTGGACACGAAAAAGGCGCGTTTACCGGGGCTACGGATCGTCGTCTGGGAAAGTTTGAGCTCGCGCACAACGGGACTCTTTTTCTTGATGAAATCGCCGATATGAGTCTTGATACGCAGGCCAAAATTCTGCGTGTCCTCGAACAAAAATCTTTCACCCGCCTTGGTGGCAAGGATATGATTCGTGCCGATGTTCGATTGATCAGTGCAACAAACAAAGACCTGGCCAAAGAGATAGAGCGCGGAGCTTTTCGACAAGATTTGTATTACAGGCTCAAAGTCTTGGAGCTCGAACTGCCTCCCTTGAACAAAAGACGGGAAGACATACCATTATTGGCGCAGCATTATTTACATCTGTTTGCCCAACGGCATCAAAAATCAATGCACCATATAAGCTCCCGCGCCATGCGCTTGCTGGCTAATTATCACTGGCCCGGGAATGTTCGGCAGTTGATTCATGTTATTGAGCAGAGTATTGTATTAGCTGAGGGGGAAAAGCTCGATTTAGATGATTTGCCACTTGACATTCAGCGAACAGAACCTGCAGATGTGGTCGAGACAAAGGAAGATTATGCCTTTGGTGAAAAGTCATTTACTGAATTAAAGGATCAAGTGGTACATGATTTTGAAAAAAAGATGATCAAAAAAGCTCTTTTAAAATCAAACGGTAACGTGAGTCAGGCGGCGCGTTTGCTCAAAATGAAAAGGCAATTTTTGCAAGCCAAAATGAAAAGTCTGGGCATCGAGAGAATGTTTTTTATAAATTTTTCCAACAAATAAATATTTAATGTTTGCAAAGCTTGAAAAATTTGCTATCTTTGATGTACCACTTGTTGCCACCCCGGTGCCTTCCCGACAGACCGGGGAAATTATTATCGTCTAAATTCGTTATCTTCTATTATTAATTTCTGTCACAGAAAATTTTAGATAGACTTTCGAGTCAGTATTTCTATTATATAAATTAATAATTTTTATATTGGAGCACGCATGAGTATCAAATCGTTTTCAAAGACAATCCCCGGGATTGGTCGAGTATTGTTTGAGCGGAGTAAAAAAGCAAAGCACTTGAATATAACGGTCAAGCCGATCGAGGGCATCCGTGTGGCTGTGCCATTTGGCTTGTCCTATCAGCAGGCGGAAGATGTCGTCAAAAGCAAACGAAAATGGCTTGAAGAACAGATGCTAAAAATCAGAGCCATACAGGAGGAGTATAAAGCTCGGCAGCAAGAAAAACCGGGAATCGATCGGAAAGAAGCGCGCGTAACGATTGTCAAGCGGCTGGAAGAATTGGCACGGCGACACAACTTTTCTTACAAACGCGTCTTTATTCGTTCACAGAAGACCAAATGGGGTAGTTGTTCCGGCAGTCAAAACATTAATCTCAACGTCAAATTGGTCGAGTTGCCGGAGGAGCTGATGGATTATGTCATTTTACATGAACTCGTTCATTTAAAAGTGAAAAATCATGGGCCAGAGTTTTGGGCAACGCTGGATCAGTACGTTGGCGGTGACGCCAAAAAGATCAACAGGGAACTAAAGAAATATCGCCTGGATGTTTGATGGCGCCATTTTATAGCGCCCAGCCTTTTCGATACTCCTTATTTTGTCCCCATTTTTTCAACTTTGGTTTGTCATTGTTTTTTTTTATTTTGCACAATACCACAAAAAAGATGACATACTGCAAAAAGGAGCTATTCCATGAATCTGAAAAGTCTTGATGTCTGGTTTGTTACCGGAAGTCAGCACCTCTACGGCGACGAAACATTACGACAAGTTGCCGATCACTCGCAAGAAATTACCAAAGTTTTGGCGACGTCGCCGCACATTCCGGTCAATGTGGTGTTCAAACCAGTTTTAACAACACCGGATGCCATTACAAAGTTATGCATCGATGCCAACTCGGACCGCAATTGTATTGGTCTCATCACCTGGATGCACACGTTTTCGCCGGCAAAAATGTGGATCGCGGGATTAAAGATGCTGCAAAAGCCATTCGTCCACTTGCATACGCAATACAACCGTGATATTCCGTGGGACAAGATTGATATGGATTTTATGAATCTAAACCAGTCCGCCCACGGTGGCCGCGAATTTGGCTTTATCGGGACGCGATTGCGCATCAACCGAAAAGTTATTGTTGGATTTTGGCAGGATGAGGCAGTACAGCAACAACTCGCCACCTGGATGCGCGCCGCTGTCGCGTGGCATGATTGGCAAGGAGGCAGGATTGCACGATTCGGCGACAATATGCGCCAGGTAGCGGTCACAGAAGGTGACAAAGTTGAAGCGCAAATCAAATTTGGCTACTCGGTCAATGGTTACGGCGTCGGTGATTTGGTAGCGATTGTGAATAAAGTCAGTGAGGCGGAGATTGACAAACTCATCGACGAGTACAAGGATTTGTATAAAATGCCAGCCAACCTGGACACCGATAATACACTCATGCACAGTTTACGAGAAGCAGCAAAAATCGAAGTCGGTATGCGAGCTTTTTTAGCCGATGGGGGATTTAGTGCATTTACGACAAATTTTGAAGATTTACACGGGCTCGAGCAATTGCCCGGTCTTGCCGTGCAACGGCTGATGACCGACGGCTATGGCTTTGGTGCCGAAGGTGACTGGAAGACAGCGGCATTGGTTCGCGCCATGAAGGTGATGGCAACAGGACTGACAGGCGGTACGTCCTTTATGGAAGATTACACCTATCATCTCGATCCGGCTCGCCCGCTGGTGCTTGGGGCACACATGCTGGAAGTCTGCTCTTCTATCGCCAAGGGCCAACCTTCCCTCGAAGTCCATCCCCTCGGTATAGGCGGAAAATCTGATCCGGCACGCCTGGTTTTCCACGTCACAAATGGACCTGGGCTGAACGCCTCTATCATCGATATGGGCAATCGCTTTCGTTTGTTGGTGAATAAAGTGGATGTTGTTGATCCAAAAGTTGCCTTGCCCAGGTTACCGGTGGCTCGAGTGGTCTGGATGCCGAAACCCAACCTGGAAGTTGCGGCCGGCGCCTGGATTTTAGCCGGCGGCGCACATCATACCGGCTTTACTATGGCCTTGACTTTGGAGCATATGCAGGATTTTGCCGATATGGCTGATATCGAGATGGTGACCATAGATGAGCACACAACTCTTTCAGAAATTAAAAAAGAGCTGCGCTGGAATCAAGCGTACTATCATTTGAGTCACGGCGTTTGAAAAACGTGCGTTGATATCTCGCTGATAGCATGAAATTTCTGCTATTGTTACGATGTTTTTAGTTGTCGAAAAGCACGTAAATTTTAACTTTATAGAGCGAAAGCAAGTATGCACATAACAAGAAGAAGCTTTTTAAAGACAACAGCCCTAAGTGCCGCGGCATGGACGCTGCCGAAAACCATGCTGGCGACCAGCGAAGATCCATTAAAAAAGACAATCAAACTTGGTCAAAGCGGTATTGAGACAAGTATTCTTTCATTCGGCACTGGAACGCACGGCAGCGACAAAGCATCGAAGCAAACACGGCTCGGATTGGAAGCTTTCGTTGATTTGGCCGGGCACGCTTTTGAGACTGGTGTAAGATTTTTTGATGCGGCTGATTCCTATGGCTCGCATCCCTATTTGAGTGAACTCTTCCGCCATATTCCGCGTGAAAAAGTGACTCTGTTGTCGAAACTCTGGAATCGACCAAGCGATTGGGCGAATTTTACCACAGCACAGGATGCTGTCGACCGGTTTCGCAAGGAGCTCAATCAGGATTATATTGATATTGTACTCATGCATTGTATGGTTGAACCTGATTGGACGACACGTTACCGTGCGGTGATGGACGATCTCTCCGAGTTGCGTGAAAAAGGAGTGATTGGTTCGTACGGCGCCTCTTTCCATTCAATTTATGCGCTCAAAGCTGCCGTAGAATCAGATTGGCCGGAGGTGCTCTTTGTACGTTTTAATGACACCGGCACGCTCATGGATCACTATCCGCACATCGTCGCACCGCTTTTGCAGCACGCTCGCAAAATTGGCAAGGGTATCGTGGGGATGAAAATATTCGGCGGCGGCAAAACGGTGCAGGAGGAACAACGGGAAAGCTCTCTCAAATTTGTGCTCAGCTCAAATGCGCTTGATATGATGACAATCGGATTTGCGAGTCAGGCTGAGTTTGATGATACAGTGCAACGGCTAAGAAGAATTTCGAGCGCGCTCACGGGTTGAGTCAGGGTAAATTTTTGAGAATATCTAGTCCTTCTTGAGCTTTTGCTTTATAATCCAGGGCGCCTTTGTGGTACGGATTGATTTTTAATACCGTATTCCACGTGTCGATGGCTTGTTGATATTTCTCCTCTGTATACAACTGGATGCCGAGATTAAACAGTACATCAACCTGCGTATGGAGCTCGAGTTGACAATTTTCCAACAGCTTTTGCGCCTCGGCATGCTCAGGATCTTTGTCCAGCACCACCTCTAAAAGCTCCAGTGCCTCCAGGTATCGGGCACTATTATATTCAGCCCGCGCTTGAACCAAAAGAGATTGGACATCAAGCTGGGTGGCGGCGTGTGTTTTAATCTCTGCCGCTTCAGCGTGCGATGGATTTATCGCCAGCGCAGAATCCGCCATAACGATCGCTTGTCGCCAATTTTGTCGATTGACATGATATCGGGCACGATCAATATATTGTCTGGATCGTCCATATTGAGAGCTCGCAATTGCATTTTTGAGCTGACGTGCGCCCGCATGCGATGGATCAATAGACAACACCGTATTAAAATGATCTAAAGCTTTGGTGAAATCTCCATTATTATAAGCGATTTTGCCACGAGTAAAATAACGTTCGGCGGTCGTTGAAATGATTGACTCCAACTGCTGCAAATGCTGTAAAGCAAAGGAGTGGTCTGGTTGTATTTTTAGAATGTCGCGGTAAGCCCTCAAAGCGCCAGCCCACATTTGATTCTCCTCGAGACGTTGTGCTTCATCGAGCAGAGTGGATATCTGTTTTTCATTTTGTATGCGTTCATCATCGATGCGGCTGAGATAAGTCGACGCATCTTCAAGATCCGGATCAATCGCCAGGGCTTTTTTAAATTCTGTCTCTGCCGCATCAAGCTTGCGCTGACTATAATATCCCAGGCCGGCAAAATAATGTTGTTCCGCTATTTTTGAATAATAAGATTGAATTTTGACAAGATAGCTTTTTGATCCGAAATGATCCGGGCGCACCAGGATAATGGCTTCAAAGAGTTCCTCGGCGCGTTCAATGTTGCCCTCATTATAGGCGTTGATAGCTTGCTGATACCAACGTTCAACATCTATATTCACTTTGGGTCGGATCATTGCAATAGCTTCCTGGGCCTCACGATTATTTGGATCGATTTTAAGGATCTTGAGGTATTGTGCTGCTGCCGGCAAAAAGTTTTGCTGGTTTTGATATATTTGTGCCGCTATGAGCAGAGAATCGATTTTTACAGTTTCCCTGGCAATATATGTTTGCAAATTTTTTTCCAGGCTATAAGCCCTGGAATGATTTTCGTCATATAAAAGGGCTAATTCGCATTGGCGCAGTGCCTGCTGCTTGTATCGTTTCTTCAACGATTCGATAGCTTGATTATAATAGCGATCTGCAATGCGTCGCGGATGTGCGCCAATACGAATTGATGATGAAAACACGAGCCGGTTCGTCAAAGCGTCGTACGAGAGTTGTACATCGATATTGTCCCATTCAAAGCCCCCTCCGAACGAGAAATTACGCGCGTCAAAATTTCTAATGCCTGTATAAACTTGTATATGTGAAGTTGGATTAAAGAGTAATCCCAGATGGTCGGAATCAACGGCCGGCGAAAAGTGATGTGCATAAACCAGTGTGGGGCCAGAAGACATCACATCATAAGAGAGACCGCAGCGAATTTGGTGATGATTATATTGTCGTCCGAGAGGAACATTGTAAAGAACAAGAGCCATTGCCAATCGGTTGGCAATATAGGAAGACCGTGGGCTCGGGCTCTTGTGGAGTGTCCGACGCAGAGATCGGATCGGACGGTACAAAATGCCGACACCAAAAGAGGCCCAGGTTTGTTCCCGGCATTCAAATCCGTTGATATTTAATCCCGTTGAAAATCCCGGAATGAGCTCGTGTCCCCACCCAATTGTTGCTGATTGTGTTGGATGCTCATCCATCCAGGTCGATGCGATGGACAGCGCGTATGAACCCAGTTTGGGCACAAAATGAGAATAACTCAAGTAATTCAATGTGAATGGTTCGTGAATGCTGATAAAACCTTGAGGCACTCGCTTTGCCGAGAGTGCTGCAGGATTCCAGAAAAGCGCCGATGCGTCATAAATACCGACCACGCCCGAATGACCAATGCCGATTGTTTTCGCACCTGGCGAAAATTCCTCCACTCCGGCGTTGGAAGCATCTGGCTGCGCAAAGAAAAATAGAGCGATGAAGATGAGGCAGAAAATTCGAATACGAAGGACTGTATCCCCTCTACATGATAATAGCATGGTCATAATCCACTTCAAATGTAGCGACAGGTTTACTGCGTCCTTTAACCCAGACCGGATTGAGTTGTGTTGTTGGATAATTGCCTTTTAGCATTTGTGCCACTTCTATTGGCGCAATAATTTGACCGGGTTTTGCAATAGCACACAACCGTGATGAGAGATTCACCACATCACCAATGACAGTATAGTCCATTCGGTTTTTTGATCCCATGTTGCCGAGAACGGCCGGACCGGCGTTAATGCCAATCCCGACATTCAAAGTTAATACGCCGAGATCAGCGCGCTTGGCATTCAAATGTCGTATTGCTCGCTGGATATCGACAGCCGTCTTGACGGCATTGTCGGCCTGGTCTTCTCCTTCGAAAATCGCCATAATTTGATCGCCCATAAATTTATCTACAACACCGTGATTCATTTCAATGATTTGCGATTGTACATCCAGATAAATATTCACTAATTTGACAATTTCTTTTGGGCTGAGGCGCTCAGTGAGATTGGAAAAGTTGCGGATATCGGAAAAAAGCAGTGTGACATTTCGGCTTTCGCCCTCCAGGGGAAGCCCACTCGAATAACGATCTCTGATCATTTTAATCGTGTATTTTGAAACGAATTTTTGCATATACTGCTTTTCGTGCAGATGCTTGATCATCGTATTAAACTCATGCGCCAACTGTCCCAATTCGTCATTCGATAGGATCGGAATTTCTTTTTTTAGATCACCCTCACTAATACGATGGACACCTTTTCCGAGTTCTTCAATTTGTCTTGTCATACGGTGAGCGACAAAAAAGATAAGCAGGAATGAGATGATTAGCACGATCAAGGTAGCTGATACGATGGTCTCGGTGGCGTGCTTTACCGGCTCCATCACGGTTTTTTTTGAAAAACCCAGAGCGCTGATGCCAAGATAAAATGTCTCCGCATTCTCACGCCGGGCATAAAGGGGGTAAATATGTTCAATGATGCCAGCTTCTTCCCGCACATATTTATCCTGCAATTCAAAAAAAAGCAAACTGTCCGCCTGTGACACTTTGGTATTGATGAGACTGTTGTTCGTATGAGCGATGATCATACCATCGCGATCAACGACCATGGCATAGGCGAGCCCGTCTATAGACTCGCTAAACAGATCAAGAATCCTTTCCCGTATGTATCCGAGCGGTTGACTGCGTTCGTTCAGGTCTGCATTTTCTTTATAATACAGCAGCAAATCATCTTTAATGGCGGTTGAGATATGACGAGCTGAAAGATCACACGAGCGAGCGAGGCGATCATGCAAAATTTTACGGCCGTTTTGAAAAAAAGTAAAAGACAATATCGACAACATACCGATGATAATTATGCCCAGTATAATGATGAGCTTGTCGCGAATGGGCAAAGAGGCAAAGCGCCATTTGAGCTGTCTCTTAAAGTGTTTAAAGGAGTGGATAATTTTTGGGAAAAAGGTGCGAAAAAATGTGACTGTCGTTTTGCCTGCTCGTCTTAGATATTGTGTAACATGGGTGCCTATGCTGTCATCCTCACAATTTTAAAAGCTGCATATCGAAAAGCTGACTGATCAGCACTTTATGATTTCAATTTAAGGATAAAATGAATATATTCAAAGCCTAATCTACGACGATTATCTCCTCCACCTCGATTCTTCCAGGTTGCGATGATCCTTGCCAAACATCCGCTTTTTTTTGCAGGAAATAGATGACAAAAAGCAGTAAAATGATCGCGAATAGCAGACGCAACGGATTTTTTTTTGCAAGTTTTTCAGAATGTCGAATTCGTCGAAAATGAATCCGATGCGGTTGATCTGTTTCTTTTTCTTTGTTATAATAATAGTTTTCTCTCGAAAACTCCCGCGGGCGCTGTAAATTCATGAATGGCATAACGAACCTCAATATAAATCATTGCTGTTCTATGAATCCAAAATATCCAGTTTAAATATACATAATTTTTTCTCTTTCAACAAGTCGGTGATTGACAATGAATGATTACTTTGCATTTCAGAAGGATTTTCAATATTTTATTTTTGACATATAAAAGACAAAAGGAGATTTTTGTGACGGAAACTGGAGAGAAATTTCAACAACTTGTCGATATCATGACGAGGCTCCGCGGCAAGAATGGCTGTCCCTGGGACATCGAACAAACGTTTACATCGCTAAGTCGACATGCACTGGAAGAAGTTTATGAAGTTATTGAATCCATCGATGAAGGTCATTTGGACGAACTCCCAGGAGAACTTGGTGATCTATTATTGCAGGTGGTTTTCCACGCACAGATTGGCAGAGATGAAAATCGCTTTAACATAAATGATGTTTTAGATTCTATCAATGATAAACTCATTCGGCGACATCCGCATGTATTTGGAGATGAGGTGATTGAGACCGCCGAAGAACAGACTCAGGCCTGGGAGCAGTCGAAGATAAAAAAAGAAGGCAAGCGATCGGCAATTGATGGCGTGCCAAAGCAACTTCCGGCGTTGCTGCGCGCACATCGAATGCAGAGCAAAGCCGCTGCGGTAGGATTTGACTGGGATAATATCGAAAACGTGTGGGAGAAGGTACGGGAGGAGATGAACGAACTGGAACACGCCTGGCGCTCCGGCGATACGGCTCACGTCGAAGAGGAGCTTGGCGATGTGCTTTTTAGCCTGGTTAATTTGTCAAGATTTATGACAATAGAACCTGAACAGGCGTTACGAAAAGCATGTGAAAAATTCGCGCGTCGCTTTAGACGAGTCGAAAATGAGTTTAGAGCACGCGGGCAGGAGATGAGCGAACTACCGTTGGCAGCATTGGACAAGGTGTGGGAAGACGTTAAAACAAACGAAAAGGTTCAAGATTAAAAATATCTTTTTAGCAGGTCCCATGATTCATACAAGGCTTGTGATATAACTTTTGTATGACCAATGATGGGCATAAAATTCGTATCGCCGCTCCAACGCGGCACAATGTGAAAGTGAAGATGATCGTCGATTCCTGCACCAGCGACCTTGCCAAGATTCATACCAATATTCAAACCATCCGGATGCAGTGCCTTTTTTAGTATCTCGCAACAATTGACCAGCATCGCCATCATTTCCGATTGTTCCTCGGTTGACAATTCTTCAAGATTGGATAAATGGCGATAGGGAACAATCATCAAATGGCCGTTATTATACGGGAAATAATTCATAATCACAAAACATGTTGCTCCCCGGTAAAGAATGAGATTATCACGATCTTTTGTTTGTTGCGGTTTTTCACAAAAAATGCAACTTTCGGCTTTGGGCGACAGAATATATTCCATACGCCACGGTGCCCACATATGATTCATACAACCCTCAAAAGATAAAAGGGTGCAGAGAAATCTGCACCCGTAAAACGTAAAATCAGAGGCGTTATTCTTCGGCGTCCGATTTGTGCTCGGCAATTATTTTTGCTTCGATGTCCTTGGGCACCGGATCATAGTGCGAAAACGTGCGCGTATACGAAGCGCGACCCGCTGTCATTGAACGCAGTTTGGTTGCATAATCATGCAGCTCGGCCAATGGCACCTTTGCTTTCAACAACTGGAATCGACCCTGGCTTTCCATGCCCGCGATTTTACCGCGACGCGTGGACAGGTCACCCATCACATCACCCATATTTTTTTCCGGGCATTTCACTTCCACATCATAAATTGGTTCAAGCAGAATGGGTTTGGCTTTTTGCATCGCTAACTTGAAGCACTGGCGACCCGCGATCTGGAAGGCAATATCCTTGGAATCGACCGGGTGTTCTTTGCCATCGTAGACGATAGCTTTGACATCAACAATCTTATGGCCGGCAATAGCGCCGTCTTGCATGACCTGTTTAACACCTTTTTCGACCGAGGGAATAAAAACATGGGATATCGCACCGCCAACAACTTCGCTGGCAAATTCGAATCCCGTTCCGCGCGGCAATGGTTCAATACGCATCCACACCTCTGCAAACTGACCGGCGCCGCCGGATTGCTTTTTATGTCTATATTTGTCGTCTGCTTTGGTGGTGACCGTCTCCCGATACGGTATTTTAGGCTTTCTCTTTTCCACATCAACACCAAAACGCTCTTTCAGACGCTGTATAACAATGGTGAGATGCAGTTCGCCTTGTCCGGATACAACCGTTTGTTTGAGCTCGGGATCGAGAGTTATGGTAAAGCTGGGATCAATTTCATTGAGAATATGGAGACCAGCACCAATTTTTTCTTCATCGCCCTTGCTCTTGGGCGACACCGCGAGCTGAAAGACGGGTTCGGCAAACTGGATCGGCAAAAATTTGACCGGGGTTTTTTTAAACGCCAATGTATCGCCGGTATGGGTATCCTTGAGCTTAACCAACGCACCTATATCGCCAGCTATAAGCCTGTTCATTTCAGAGCGCGTCTTTCCATTCAATGCATAGATTTGTCCTATTTTTTCGGTATTGCCGCGTGTTGTATTAAGGACTTCATCGCCAGACTTTATCGAACCGGAATAGACTCGGATCAGCGACAGCTCGCCAACGTGCTGTTCGGAAATTGTCTTAAAAGTCAGGGCTGAAAAGTCACTTTTTTCGTCGCAGGCAATCTGGATATCATTCCCCGCGCCATCTTGTGCTCGATAGGGAGAGCGGGCGATGGGCGATGGGCCATAATTATCGATAAAGTCGAGTAGAGATTGAACACCAACATTCTTGGATGCTGCCCCGCAAAAGACCGGATATATTTCTCTTTTAACCAGACCGGCGCGCAAACCTGTCACCACATCTGTGTCGCTCAATTCCATGGTTTCGAGATACTTTTCCATAATAGCATCATCGCATTCGGCAATTTTTTCTATCAATTCCATATGGAGTTCTTCAGCGCGATCTGCAAGCTCGGCGGGAATACCTTCTTCGTTATATGTCCCCTTGTCATCAACGAATGTCAGTTTTTTCATGCGCAGCAGATCAATCACTGCATTGTAACCTTCACCCTGGTTGATCGGGAATTGAAATGCGATGACATTGTTGCCATACCCTTCTTTGATGGACGCAAATGCTTCATCGAATTTGGCATGTTCACGATCCAAGAGGTTAATAAAAAAAAGACGTGGTGTCTCGAATTCATCGAGCAGTTCATTTGCTGTATCCGTGCCCACTTCAACGCCGGCGATGCCGTTGACCAGCACGATCGCCAAATCTGTAACACGCAGGCCACATCTGACTTCACCAAAAAAGTCTGCGTATCCCGGCAAATCGATAAGATTGACCTTGCTTTTTTTCCATTCAAAGTGCATCAAAGTCGCGCCAATCGAGATTTTTCGTTCGATCTCGTCAGAGCGATAATCGGATATGGTCGTACCATCATCAATCGTTCCAAATCGGTTCGTAAGACCCGCCGCATAAAGCATGGCTTCGGACAGGGTGGTTTTGCCTACAGATTGGTGTGATACCAGGCCAATATTTCTGATATCTTGCGGCCCATATTCTTTCACGGTTTTCCTCCTTATTTAGCAAACAGGATATGCTTGATCACTATGATAAAATGACTGTTATTTACGAGCTTTTTCTCACATTTTTTTTCCGGACGTAGTTTGACGTAATAGCCGTTTCAGTATTCGGCCAGTTGGACTTTTTGGTAAACTCGCTATCTGTTCCATGTATCGGGGACATTTATATATAGGCAAAAAATTTTGACAATATTCAAAGAGCTCCTTATCAGACAAAGTTGATCCTGGAGTGAGAACGACAAATGCTTTAACTTCAGAGCCATGCATTGAATCGGGTACACTGACAACCGCCACCTCATTAACAGCCGGGTGGTCAAGAATAATACGCTCTACCTCTCGCGGATGAATGGCAAAGCCACCTTTGGAAATGATATCGTCTTTGCGCTCCTGGATAAACAAGTAATGATCAAGGTCGAGATAGCCAATGTCCCCGGTTGCCAGCCAGCCTGCCTGCAAGCGGCGATCTGTTTCCTGCTGATGCCCATAATATCCTTTCATCAAACTCGGGCTTTTGACGAAAATTTCACCGCTCTGGTTCGGTTGCAGAATATGTCCTGAACTGTCGCGTATTTGCACCTCAACACCCATGAGGGGCAGGCCGTTGGATTCGACTTTTTGATCGCGACTGATTCTGGTTGCACTCACCAGAGGACCGGCCTCGGTTAATCCGTACGCTTTTAAAATAGAGACGTTAAACTTGTTTTCAAACTCGAATAAAAGCTCATCCGGAAGATGTCCGCCATAGCTGATACAATATTTGAGTGAAGGCACATCGATGTCGGGATCATCGATGTCCATAATGGCTCGAAACATACCCGGAACAGCCGGCATAAATGTGACACTGTTTTTTTGAATCGTTTTGATGACTTCTTTGGGCTTGAATCGGGGCATAATGACCACTGGCGCTGCCGCTGTCAAGGAGGCGTGCATAACAAATGTTTGTCCGAGCGGATGAAAGAGCGGCAATACAGCGATGACCTTCTCTTGTGGATTGATATTGAACATATCGATACACGTGGCGGCATTAAAGACGATCGCTTCGTGGCTCAATTCAGCTCCCATAGCTTCATCAGCAATGCCCGAGGTATAATTGATGACTGCTGTGTCCGATTCGGAGAGGGATGAGTCTAATTCAAGAGGTGCTGATCGTGAAATAAGTTGGGTTAGCGAAATGCCATCTTTTGAAATACGATCGCCCAATAAAAGTAATTCAGAACATGTTGCTGCGGCTTGAAAAGCTGGAAGAACCTGCTGAAGGAATAATTGCCACGCAATGAGAATTTTTGCGCCCGAATCCACAAGCTGGTGTTCGAGCTCGGTCCTTTCGTGCATAAAATTGATTGGCACAGCGACGCCACCGGCGGCAATGATTGCATAATAGCTTATGCAAAAATGTGGCACATTGGGTAGCAAAATGGCCACCCGATCTCCTTTCTGTATTCCCAATTCGGCAAGCCCACTGGCGAGTCTTTTTATAGCATTCGTTAAAGAGTCGTAGCTAATGCTGGTGTCCTCGAAAATCAATGCAGGACGAGAGGGATTCAATTGTGCTGTATGATAAAGTTGTGAAATAAGTGTCGGCAATCTTTTTTCCAAATGGTCAAAAACTACTTTGTCATATTAAAAGATTTTAAAGATACTTTTAATGCGGCAAAATGTCAAGAATTATTTGATTTGTCTAACATTCAGTAATAAAAAGAGTAAGCAGGTTTTTTTAATGCAGGTCATCGTCAGGTGTGCACGCCAGTTCAGCGCTGAAAAGGTTTGATGTTGTGACAGGCGGGACGCGGCACTGGGGACAAGGACGAACTTCACTTTTGAAATTCGTTTTGTTCCAGGCCAAAACAAAGCTCAAGAAATTCTTGACACTTTGTTCGATTTAAATTAAACGGGATAAAACCGAAGAATTAATTTGTTGAATTTCAATGGGTAAAATGCTTATCTTGAATTGATGAATTATTCAGGCACTGGCCACTCAATGTGAATCGCCTGGGCGATTTTATTGGCCTAATATTTGATACTAATGCTATGACCTTAACCAGCAGAAAAGACGATGCGTAAACATTGCTTTGGCAACAAAAACAAACCACAATTATATTTTCTTGTCCTCCTGCTCATTTTTTGTGCACTTGTTATAGGCATAAAACCGCGTTTTGTGTGGTCAAACGTGCAGCAGCTCTATAACAAGTGGATGATCTTGACAATGATCCTTGAAAAGATCGAACGCTTTTATGTTGATGAGAAACATCCTGATGATTTGCTAAAAGACGCGATTGATGGTATGCTTTTTGGCCTGGATCCGCACTCTGTCTATTTGACAGCAGAACAATACAAAGATTATTCAAAAAAATACGACGGCTATTATGGCCTGGGACTTAAATATTGTCGTTTTGACAGTGTTCTTGTGGTGAGTTCGATCATAGAGAATAGCCCGGCGGCAACAGCGGGGATACGAATCGGCGATCGTATTGTCAAAATCTCTGGCATCAATATCGCCGCAATCAGGAATGAATCGCTCGAGCAATTTTTATCCGGTCAGGAAGAAAAGATCATTACAATGCTCGTCGAGCGCCCCAATGAAGAAGGTCGATTTTCCCTTGAGCTGGTGAAACGTCAGATACTGGACGATACCATCCCGATTGATTTTATGATTCGCGACGACATTGGCTATATCAGGCTATTGTATTTCGCCGATTCCACACCCAGAGAATTGGATAAAGCACTATCAAGCCTCATGAATGCCGGAATGAAAAAGCTCATTTTGGATTTGCGAGACAACAGCGGCGGTGCTTTAAATTCCGGCGTTGCTGTGGCTGATCGTTTTATTCCGGCAGGCAAACTGATTGGCTTTACAAAAGGACGCGCTCCGCAATCGTCAGAGCAATTTGTTGCCAATCATCAGATTTTTGACCACATCCCGCTCATTGTCTTGGTCAATGAAACAACTGCCAGCGATGCGGAAATAGTCGCCGGCGCGATCCAGGATTGGGATAGAGGGCTCATTATTGGACGCAAAACCTATGGCAAAGCATTGGTACAGACCGAGTACACCTTTCAGGACGAGTCCGTTCTATTATTGACCACCGCGCGTTACTATACCCCGCTCGGCCGCCTGATTCAGAAAGACTATCAAGAAAACGAAACAGACTTGAAAACCGACAAAAAAGATGAACCGCAAAAATATAAAACGGCAAAAGGGCGAATTGTTTATGGCGGTGGTGGTATTCAACCAGACATCACTTTGCAAAATATTGACCAGGTTTTTCCCGAGTGTCTGAGAGCTTTATACTCGCTCAATGAAAATATCTTTTTTAAATTTGCTGATAAATATGTAATATCCCAGGATGAGCAATTTTTTTCGTATGATATGCAGACTTTTCGATCATTCAAGGTTGATGCACTCCTGTGGCAGCAATTTAAAGAGTACGTGCAGCGATCAAAGATAAAAATTACATCATCTGAATTAGAATCGAACGCTAAAATACTGCAAAACAAAATAAAAGTTGAACTCGCTGGACGGCTTTGGGGAGACAAAGGTCGCTACGCAGTGACGATGGCGAATGACCCGGAAGTGAATGCAAGTCTGGTCTATTTTAATCAGGCAAGCGCTTTGCTCAAAAAGTGAGTGCTTTGACAAATGAACTCAAAACTTTTTGGATAGTAACGATTGAAGCCTGACAATTCAAATCATCATCCCAAAATTTTGGTTGTTGACGATATACCAGTAAACCTGCAACTCTTGCAGGCCTATTTGGCGACACAAAATTACCGAACATTTATTGCCCGCAATGGCGTTGAAGCACTCAAGCAGGTTGAAGTCGTCGAACCCGATCTCATTCTACTGGATGTTATGATGCCAAAGATGAATGGTTTTGAAACATGCAAACTTTTAAAAAAGTCTGAAAAAGCACGTTTTACACCAATTATTATGGTCACCGCTTTGAATGAAATTGAAAGCAAAATTCAAGGCATCGAAGCCGGTGCAGATGATTTTATCAGCAAGCCATTCAATAAACTGGAGCTATTAGCCAGGGTCAAGTCGTTACTGCGGGTGAAATCATTGCACGATCAGCTCCAGGAAAAAATTGTTCAACTGGAAAATGCAAAGGAGCGTCTCAGAGAGTTGGCAGTGACAGATGGACTAACCGGATTGAAAAATTACCGCCACTTTAAAGATGTGCTAAGCCTGGAAATAAAACGCGCAGAGCGTCACAAAAGTCCACTGTCGCTCATCATGTTTGATATTGATTTTTTTAAAAATTACAACGACAGGCACGGCCATTTGGCCGGTGATCGAGTTTTGCAAGATATTGCCATTTTAGTCACCAAAAATATTCGCAAAATAGATTTGGCAGCTCGATACGGCGGCGAAGAATTCGCTGTCATTTTGCCAAGCACAAATACAAAAAACTCGAGAATCGTTGCAGAAAAAATACGTAAACTCGTTGAAGATTATCACTTTCCGTTTCAGGAATCACAACCGAACGGAAATATAACGATCAGCGTCGGTGTTTCGTCATATCCTTCCAGCGGTAAAACTTTTGAAGAACTTGTTTCCTGTGCTGATAAGCGACTCTATGCGGCAAAAGCCAAAGGGAAAAACATTGTCGTTGATGAAGGGGAATGTTAGTCATGACGGATTGGGTGAAACAACAGCTAAATAGTAAAATTTTTCGGCGCTTGTTTATTTCCACACTGGCAGCAGCCGAGGTGCCAATGATTTTGGTCATCCTTCTGAACCCGCACAGTTGGATGAGCGCCGACAAGAGCATGTCCGCCAATATATTGAATATATTCCTTTTCCTCTTGCTTGCGGCTACGGTGTCGGGCATCATCGCCTTTTTTATTTCTCGTCACATTACGATGCCAATATCCGAATTTGAAAAAAGCGCCACCAAAATTGCGCGCGGTGATTTTTCACACGAGATCACGGTGCAAAGCGACAATGAAATCGGTCGATTGGCCAGGCTATTCAACTATATGACGCTTGAACTTCGTCGATTGGATCGGATGAATCTCGCCAAAATCATTGAGGAGAAACGAAAGCTTGAGACGATCATTAAAAATATTGCTGACGGCGTTATTGTCACGGATCCACGCCTGAATGTGTCGGTGCTGAATGACGCCATCAGAAAGTGGTACAATTTGTCGGATGAGAACGTCAATTCAAAGCCATTAGCTGATTATATTGAGGAGCCAAAACTGATCCAATTGATCGAGGATGCCACAAAGAAAAAGCGAAAAATACTACCCGGAGTTGAAATGGCGGTCAAGCCGGAAGGCGAGTGGAAAACCCGTGTTTTGCAAGGCCGCGCCGCACGCGTGTTACAAGATGATGGCATTCTCATCGGCGTTGTTACGATTTTGCGCGATGTGACCCAACAAAAAGAAATTGACCGAATGAAAACCGAGCTCGTTTCCATGGTCGCGCACGAACTTCGCTCTCCCCTCACCAGTATTTCCGGCTTTAGCGAACTTCTCCTGGATGAGGATATCACCCGAGAACAATCCGAAGAATACGCCCGCATTATTTTAACCGAAGCATCCCGCTTGAGTGATTTGATCAACAAGTTCCTGGACATCTCCCGCATCGAATCCGGTCGTATTCAACCGAAAAAAACGCAAGTCGATCTCAATGAAACAGTACAAATGGTTGTCGGAAACAACTCATATCTGGCCGGGAAGAAAAATATACAAGTCGAAGTTCATGAAACAACGGATACGGCCCTGGTGTATGCGGATGGCGAGATGATGGAGCAAGTCTTCCTAAACCTTTTTTCGAATGCAGTAAAATATAGTCACGACAATACACGCATTGATGTTGTGGTGAAAAGCACAACGCAAAATGTTGTCATCGAAGTGCACGATCAGGGCTTTGGTATTCCTCGAGACGCTCTCTCTAAAATTTTTGACAAGTTTTATCGTGTCACTGATGATCAAAATGTTCGAGAAGTAACCGGTTCAGGTTTGGGCCTATCTCTGGTCAAGCAAATCGTTGACATGCATAATGGTCATATGGAAGTGGATAGCGAAGTGGGCAAGGGCTCCGTATTTAGCGTCATAATGCCCAAAGTGAATAGCAAAAGATTTGAGAGTATGGTCGTGGAAGACTCCGAGGATATCATACATTAGCAGGGAATAACCGCTACTCAATGGCCAACTTGCCTCTATCCAGGATAATTTTACCGTCGATTTCCACAGTTGATTTAAAAACTATCGCATCAAGATGTACGGGTACGTTATTCGTTCCCCCAAAGGATATATTGTTGCCCAAAGCCACATGTGTGGTGCCCAAAACTTTCTCGTCTTCAAGCGTACAACCGGAGATTTGTGCGGCATCGTTGGTTCCGATCCCGAATTCTGCAACAAGGCGACTGTCGCTGCCGAATTTCGACAGATATTGACTTAATTTTCGTGCTGCTGGCCCTCCGCTAATCCGCACCGCCCGTCCTTCCTTCAAAATGATCGTCACACGATCCTGGTCTTTTGAGTTTATGCCCATACCACTATCGACCACCAGTTGTCCTCTGCAGAGGCCTTCATCCGGGGCGATGCTCGCTTCACCAGCGGGTAGATTGGAAAATGCACCGGGAAAGTCAACAATTCCAGTATCTGCATAGCCCTTGTGCTTTTTAATTGGAATGAACACCTCTGTTCCATTGGGAGCGGATAGTCGAGCTTCTTTTGCCATGGATAAAATATCGGCAATCTTTTTGGAGCGTCTAATGATCTTGTCGATGTTCATCTGCGCAATGCGGGAAAACGTATTCATCGTAATGTCCGGCATGCTGATAATTCTGGCACCGGCACGACACGCCTGCCGACGCGCGTCTGTGTGTGAGATGGATGGCGATGTTATCGCAAAAACGATATTCATCTCTTTCATCAGCCTGGCGATGCTCGGAAATATCTCAACGTGTGGTGACAGATGCGATAGTTTTAATAAAAAAGCATGTTTGCTTCTTTTCAAGCACGTTTTAAATAAAATATCTGCGACATCGAGAAGGGCTTCGCTGGCAACGATGAGGACAGATTCCTCTTTTTTGAGATCAAGACATTTATTTACGATTGTCTGAGCGGCTTTTTCGTATCTTGTCATATTCACTCCACTTTATTGACACGATAACAGATTATAAACTAACCCCAGACGTTCGTATGCCGATCGATTCCTGGCGCCGAATCTTTTCCCGTCACCAGAATATTTTTCGGTATAACGATAGTTTATCGATTTCCATATTTTTCCCACAGTACAGCAGTAAATTAAAAATAGTAAATGATGTGTAGAATGGCAAGAATATTTGATAAAATTTTATGAAACCTTGTTGCTTGCCAAAAATGGTTTTTCTCACGGCAGCGACTTTATGGCCGCACATTCCAGGCATGCAAATTTTTAATGCGCTCAGCTTCATGCATCAGGTTCAAGGCATGCTGGATTTCAGAATCCCCTTTGACACGAACCATGTAATAGTGTTCGCTGTCCCATAAATGTCGGGCAACTTCTGCTTTCATGAGTAAATGAATATAATCAACGTCTTTATCATATGCTTCCTGATTAAATTCAATTTCATGTTTTTCCATAATCACTTGCAGGTCTTTTATCATTTTTTCATCGATATTGAACTTTTTTTGAAAGGTTTCAAAGCTATCGTATATTGTGCGATGGTCACTGGCCCATTTTGATCCAAACTCAAAAAAGATGCGTTTGATAATCAGCCGGTTGGTAAATCGAGTGATCTTATCCGAGGCGAGCACCGAGTCCGGTGTAATGCCGCCGCCGCCGAAAACAGTTCGTCCGGCAAAGGTAAGATAACTCTTGGTTGAATCGACCTTGTTCACGACGGCTGAATCCTGATATGCGTCGGAATAGTAATCGACGATATTATCATCTTCATAAGGTCGTTGGATCAAGCGGCCGCTTGGAGTATAATAACGCGCCACCGTCAAACGCAGCGCACCGCCGTCTAACAGTTTTATCTGATTTTGCACCAATCCCTTGCCAAAGCTGGTTTGTCCCAGAACGAGACCTCGATCCAAATCCTGGACAGCACCCGAGACGATTTCTGATGCGCTGGCGGAGCCATGACTGATGAGAACAATCAACGGGAACATATCGTGCGTGTTTCTATTGGTCGAATAAAACTCTTGCGACGAGTTATCGAGTCTGCCTTTGGTATAAACAATTTTATAGCCACCTGGAATAAATTTGTCAGCCACCTCAAAAGCCTGGTCCAGATAGCCACCCGAGTTGCCTCGTAAATCAAAGATCAACTGTTTCATTCCCTGAGCTTCGAGTTTTTTCAAGGCATCTTCTATCTCTTGCGATGTCGTGCGGGCGAAACGCCCGAGATAAATATAGCCGGTTTCACCGTCTTCAAGAAGAAAAGATGCCATAACGCTGTAAATCGGGATTTTATCGCGCGTGATGGTGACATCAAACTGCTCCGATAAACCCGGACGATTGATAGTGATTGCTACCTTTGTTCCTTTTTTGCCGCGTAATTTTTTCTGGACGTCCTCCTCCTTGATACCATAGGTCGATTGACCTTCGATCTTGATAATCTGGTCACCCGGCAAAAGCCCAACGGCTTCTGAAGGACCACCTACAATGGGTGAAACAATCGTGAGAATTTTATTCAAAATAACAAATTCGATGCCGATCCCTTCAAACTCACCCTCAAATTGTTCTGTGACCCGTTCCATATTTTGCGGCGGGATGTAAACGGAGTGCGGGTCCAACTCACTTAGCATGCCGGCAATCGCACCCGTAATAATTTTTTCGCGATCCGGAGGTTCAACATAGTAACGGTTGATATAGCTAAAAACCTCATTGAATCTCTCAAGCTGCTCCATAACACTGTCTGAGGAGTAGGCAGTGCGATTATCAAACCTGTTGAGAAGAAAAGCAATAAGCGCAACGGGCAGCAACAAAAAAAGTAGTTTGGTTGTTCCTTTCATGGGCGATCCTTTGCCAAAGCAAACATATATTTATCTTGTTGAGCTTAAAACGATGTTGTAAGCGAAAACCGATGCGAGTCACCGAGATCACGACCGAACGGGACGTACGCATAGTCAATATCAAAACGGCTCACATGCAGGCCAAATCCGGCGCTCATACCTTTTTCTTCAAAACCGGTCTGATAACCAGCTCGCAAAGAAATAGCATCGACGGGTCTCACTTCAGTGCCGAGATTGATATGGGAAGATTCCTCGATCACCTGCACATAATCGATTGCCACAAGCACTTTAACTTTCAAGTCAGATGGCATATGATAAACGCCACCCATTCGCACGGTTTGTGGCAGGCGAATTTTTTCCGTCGCCATCTTGTTGGTAAAGCCCAGATTTTGCACCGCTCCGCCGACGTATAATCCTTCAAACGGCGCTCGATAGCGCAGACCAATATCGATCAAATAACCACTCGCATCTTCAACATATATTTTTTCATTCACATATTTAATATTCGCGCCAATTGAGAATGCAGTAGTCAACTGGCGCGCATAATGGAGCGCAACGGAAAAGTCATGCGCAGAAAATGTACCCGCCGGCTCTTCAGAGGCAAAAGTACGGCGTTCAAATCCATCGATGTTATTCAACAATAAACCCAGGCCAAAAGTGCCAATTTTGCTCGGGAATATCAATGATGCGACATTGTGGTTGATACCTTGAAGCCATGAATTGTGCGTAAAATGCGCCTGACGTTTTTTTATGCATGCTGAGCCGGCCGGATTCCAGTAAATTCCGGAGGCGTCATCAGCCAAAGCAGCAAACGCTTCACCCATTGCCGCTGCACGGGCACCAACGCCAACCTTGAGCACAGCAAGACCTGTTTCGCCGGCTGCGAACAAGCCAAAAGTGAACATCAAAAGAAAAGCAACAATCGATAGTACAATTTTCATAAAGCTCTCGTTGATTTGGAAGAATTCATATTCAGCCGCACGACCAAAGATAAGGACATCATCATTTATTTACAATATTTTTAAATCATGCATCTTTCATTCAACTAAAAATCAAAAGTCCATGACACGACATGATCGGGTGCTAATGCTTCCAATCCCGGCATAAAGGCATAGTTGAACACACTCTGTTTGCCGAAAAGTTTTGCATACAATCCCAGGCCAAAAGTCGGCGTATCATGATCAAGCCCGAGGCGTAGTGCGCCAATTTGTTTGTATTCAAATTCCGCGCCAAAATGGTAGCGCGGATTTTGGACATCGCTGGTTTCGAGATCGGCGACAAGAAGCAACCACTGTTGAGGAATACGATAAGCCATACCGGCGCGCACAATTTTCGGAAACTTGTAAATAGTACTTGTGCCGCGTTCATATACTTTGTCGGTATTCCAGCTATATTTTGACATATTGTCGCGCAACACCAGGCCAAGCATTAATCCTGGCAAGGGATTGGAATAGGCGCCTATATCAATTCCAAATCCCGAGGATGTGAGTGCACTGTTCTCTTCGGCGATATCCGGAATTCGGTTGTATAAAATTTTACCTGAAAGTCCGATGCTAAAGTAGGATGATGGCTTTAGAGCAAACGACATAAAGAAAGCATTTTCAGCATTGGACAGGCTACCTGTGCGATTGCCGCTGCGATCACGGCCATCTATGTTGTCAACGCCGGCATTGATCCAGCCCACAGCGATGCCGGCGTGCAACGGCTGTCCAGGACTCCCCTCTTTTGCCTTGGGACGAATAGGCAAAGCAAAGCCGATATAATTCAAATGGCGATCCAGAGGTAAAAAGGAGGTGGATAAAATAGCCTGTCGAGTTGCCAGATTTGGCAGTGTCGCCGGATTATAAACACCCGCCACCGCGCCTTCAGGCACGCCAGTAAACGCGTCCCCAAGCGCTTTGGTGCGGGCTTCAAATCCCATGCGCAAAAACGCACCGGCATAACCGCCATCACCGGATGATGTCGCCAATGCAGATCGCAGCAAAAAAAATGTAAAGAAAATGAAAAAAAATCTATTCATTGTCGTAATCCTTCAATACGTGCCATCGATTTTGAGGGTACCGCTTATACGCTGATATCAGACAAACAATCAATTCACGATCAAAATCTTGCCCCAAAAAGTCCCGTCACCCTCGATAGTCAGGCTATAAAAGTAGGGTCCATTTGCAACGTCGTCACCGTAATCATTCTTGCCGTTCCACACTTCACTATAATCACCTGGACCGCTGCGAGGTTTTTTTTCGCACACTGTTGCCACCAAATCCATGGCAAAATCATATACCTTGATGGTGATAAAGGTATCATTTTGTATATTATACTGTAATCGTACATGACCTTCACCATAAAGCTCATTATGACGCTTTGGTGAAAATGGGTTGGGATAAGCGTATGTTCGTGGCTCCCCCGCCTGGCCGGTCTGTTTAAAGGCGCGAAAAATCTCCCAGGAATAACCATTGTCTGTGGTGCGTGCCATACCATCAGCGGTGCCCACCCATACTGTATTGTCGTGCGCATAGACGGAATAATACTCGATAGTATAAACCGCTTCGCCAGTCCTGTCTTTAATCGGCGGGAACAGATACCATGTTTCTCCATAGTCCGGAGATTTATACAATCCTTCATGGGTGGCGACATACACATTGGCGCCATCTGTGTCTATATTTTGTGCTTTGATGCCTTCAAGATGGATTGTCCAGGTTAATCCGCCGTTTTCAGTTTTTGAAACAGCATATTCTTCCTGCAAATCCTCCGCCTTCCACGTGGCCGCCCAAATAATATCTTTGTTCTCGGTTTTTTGATGCGCCAGGGCTACGACAAAATTGCCGGAAATTGGATTTTGCTGGTTCGTATGATTGTAATTTGTCCAACTTTTGCCATTGTCGTTTGACTTGTTCACACCGGCGGCAGTCCCAACCCACAAGACACCATCCGCATTTAATGTTGAAAAGGCGCGGTGGTTGAGATGCGAGTTCGGATCAAAAACCAGGCTATCCGGTGTGGTCTGTTCCCATGTGAGACCGCCATCCGCCGATTTGAGCAAACCGCCGCCAAAACTCGCTCCCCATACAATATCATCAACGACGGTGATATCATAGCAGAGATTCTGAATCGGTGTTGGACCGGGTTGCGGGAAATGTCTCCATGTTATGCCATTATCATTCGAATAGCTAAAACCTGTACCAAACGGCAGATTTTCTTCCGCAGCAGCGACAAAGGAATCCGACGCAGCAGCGATCCAGATTTCATCCCCGCGCGCCCAAATCGCCGATATACTCCCCCTGGCAAGATTCTCCGCACGAATAAACGACTCGAAGGAGCGAGCGTCTTCAACATATCGCCCAAGGCCCTGACCCGTGCCGATCCAGAGTCCTGTGCTCCCGGGCTGCAGATCGGTAATGCCGTTGCCGACGGGACCGATGGTCGGCTCGCCGCTATCGAGTTTATAGCTGCTGACAATCCTGGCTTGTACCAGACTTGTGGCAACAAGCAAGACGACAATAAAAAGGGCATTTTTCATCTAGTTCCCCTCCTCGGCATAGTAGGTGATGATGCGCGTGACGCGTTCACTGGTATTTCCGGCAAAATCACGAGCGAAAAACGTCAGCTCATAGTCGCCGAGCGGTTGGTCTTCCTCAGGTTTGTCACTATGGTTCAAAATACCGGTTATCGAATAGATGCCATCGCCGGCCGTCTCATCGCCGCGCCAGCCCTCATTCCACCCGGTGAGATCTTCATTCCACGGCAAGCCGTTATCATAAAGGTCAAAAGGGCTATTTTCCGAATATTTCCCGTTCGGCTTTTTCCATTCAAGTAAAACGTCGCTCACTTCCAAAAGTGACTGGTCGTCTTGCACGCGGACGGTAATAAGAAACGACACGGCATAACCAAGAACTGGCTGGCGGACGGAATCCACGTGCACAAAATCAAGAAGTTGCGGTGGATTATTCCCAACATAAACATTTTTTGAGATGATATTACTTTCGCCGCCCGATTTATCAATCGCTTTGAAGCGCAGATCATATAAACCTTTCTTGCCGACAGCATAATATTTATCCATTTTTGCAGTATAAACACCCTCGCTCTCGGATTCCAGATTGGCAGTAAAAATCAAAGCATTATCCTGATATGCCGAATAGATCACCCTGTCGATATCGGCAAATCCGTTTGAGTCACTGACCTGCGCCCGAAAAAACAGCTCTCCCTCAAAACCGCTGGGCATGGTATCGGGTGTTGCGACGGTTAATAAAACAGGCACATTGTTTTTTCGAGACAACACCGTGACCTGTAACGGCTCACTCGTTCGTCCGTTCACATCAGTCGCTGTGAAATGCCACATATAGTTTGACTGGTCATTGCCACTGGCTGTCCAAACAACATTCTGACTAAAATAGCCATCGAATGCAACCTGATCGCCGTCGTTCGGGTGAAGCTTGCCACCGTCATCAAAAAGGGCATAGGATGTAAATATATTCGACTCGCCTTCCTTGTAAACATCAAGTCCTACTGAATCAACATCCGAGGCACCGGTGAGCTGAACCGACACGCGATAGGTATCGCCGGGATTCAAGACCTCGGGCACCGAGATAGTTTTCAAACTCATCGGGCCCTCATTGCCAGGCTGCTGCGGCAGCTCCCGTTGAGAACATCCGGCTATAAGCAGTGGGAAAAGAAAAAAAAGAATTTTTTTCATACTATCTCCAAAAATAAAAAAAACCGGACTTGGCTTGTGCGTCCGGTTCATCAGACAAACGCGAAACCATACTATTGAATTTACTGTCACATTCACAATATTTAATGGCGATAAAAAGCTATCATTTCAGATCAAATTCAATAGCAACAAAAATCGCGGCGTCTCCACTCTAAAAATCGTAGGCCAAAAAGGTTAATATGTCACTCGATTCGTCTTAATTGTTAAATGTAACGTCAGCCTGCTGCAAATGTTCCAGGGAAAGCCTTTTCTTGAGTTACAAAAGGTATTTTTAATAATTCAGGCCAACCGCTTCACGGGCTTTTTCGAGATACCCTTTGGCAACCAGACGGGTTTTCCTGGCACCTTCCAGCATAATGTCATGCACCAGGTCCGGATCATGCAAGAGATTATTGCGCTTTTCTCTGTAGGGTTCAAAATAGTTCCAAATCGTTTCAAGTAATTCCTTTTTTATATCACCATAACGCAGGCCCGGAGTCAGATAACGTTCTGTAAGCTCCTGTTTGCCCGCCTGATCAAGAAACAGCGAATAGAGGGCAAACAGATTGCATATTTTCGGATCTTTTGGTTCGTCAATAGATTTGGCATCTGTCACAATAGACATGATTTTTTTCTTGAGCACATTTTTTGGAGCAAATATCTCGATTGTATTGTCATAGGATTTTGACATTTTTTGCCCATCGATGCCGGGTATTGTGGCGAGGTCATCCTGAATATCGGCTTCCGGAACAATAAAAACCTCTCCAAAATTATGGTTAAACTTTATCGCGATATCGCGAGTCATTTCAACATGCTGCTTTTGGTCCCGACCTACCGGCACCAGATTTGCCCCATACAATAAAATATCGGCAGCCATCAGCACGGGATAAGCGAATAATCCATGATTGGCTTCGATGCCTTTCGACACTTTGTCTTTGTAGGAATGGGCGCGTTTGAGCAATCCCATTTCGGTGATATTGGACAGAATCCAGGTGAGCTCGGTCACCTCTGGAACGTCAGATTGAACATAAAAATAGGATTTCTCGGGATCGATTCCAAGGGCCAAAAAATCTATGCACGCTTCAAATGTGTTTTTGCGCAAATAGTCAGCATCTTTCACAGTGGTCAGGGCGTGATAATTGACGATAAAACAAAAGAGCTCATGATTTTTTTGGAATTCTATCATTCGTTTCATCATCGCAAAATAGTTGCCGAGATGTAATGCACCTGAAGGCTGAATTCCTGATAAAACTCTCACAACTTTTCTCCTAACTTCAATATAAATTTCTCCAAATGTACGAAAATTTCGCTAAAAACGAGAAATAAAAATTGCCTTTGCATGGGCGAATCTAAAATTCTTGCTTTTTCAATGTTGATATTGTAAGTTCGCGGGCTTGAAAAATCATTCAAATACAGGAGAACGGCATGACGAGTCAGGATTACATCCAGCTCGAGGAACAATACGGCGCGCACAATTACAATCCGCTTGATGTGGTTATCGATCGTGGAGACGGCATTTGGGTCACTGACGTGGATGGTTTACACTATATGGATTTTTTAAGCGCCTATTCGGCGGTCAACCAGGGGCACTGTCACCCCCGTCTGGTGAAAAAAATGCAGGAACAGTGCGCAAAAATGACGCTGACGTCACGCGCTTTTCGGAATGATCAACTACCATTATTATTGCAGGAGCTCAAAAATCTCACCGGATTTGACCGCGCATTACTCATGAACAGTGGTGCCGAAGCTGTGGAAACAGCTATTAAAGCAGCGCGGAAATGGGGATATACAAAAAAAGGCATCAAGGCAGACAAAGCGGAGATCATTGTTGCGACAAATAATTTTCATGGTCGCACAACGACCATTGTTGGTTTTTCGACCGAGGAGAAATACAAATGGGGATTTGGCCCGTTTACGCCCGGTTTTATCGCCGTACCCTATGGCGATGCCGATGCGATGCACACCGCTATTTCGCCAAACACAGCGGCGATTTTATTAGAACCTGTGCAAGGGGAAGGCGGCATTATTATTCCACCGGATGGTTATCTCGAGCAGATTCAGCGGCTTTGCTGCGAGAACAACGTCCTGTTTATACTTGACGAAATACAATCCGGGCTGGGTCGCTGTGGAAAATTGTTTGCCTATCAATACGAGAATGTCAATCCGGATGGACTCGTTATTGGCAAAGCGTTGAGCGGAGGTTTTTATCCCGTGTCAGCATTTTTGGCGCGCGAAACAGTTATGGAGGTCTTTCAGCCGGGTGACCACGGCAGCACTTTTGGCGGCAATCCATTGGGATGCGCTGTGGCACGCGAGGCGCTGCGTATCCTGGTGGATGAAAAATTAGCCGAGCGCTCGTTTGCGCTTGGCTCCTATTTTCGTGCCAAGCTCAATTTGATAAGCAGTACCGCTATCAAAGAGATACGCGGCAAAGGTTTGATGATTGGTATTGAGCTGGCACCGGAGGCTGGCGGGGCGAGACGCATCTGTATGGCATTAAAAAATGAGGGATTATTATGCAAGGAAACACACGACACGGTCATTCGACTCACACCGCCGCTGATTATTAAAAAGAAAGAACTGGATTGGGCTTTTGGGAAAATAAAAAAAGTCTTTGGTTAAGAAAGATTGAAATGAATACTATTATCCGTGTTTCATCCGCGAAAATCCGTGGCTTATAAACTTTGCTAAAAAAACACGATGACGCAGATTTGTAGAACGGATAATATAATTCATTTTAGCACAATCGCCCAGGATATCGATCCTGGGCGGATGCGACCGAAAGCCGCGCCAAGCAAATTCGTAGCTTTTCTCAAATCTGTCCCTTTAATCCCAATGTATATGTCCGTGGTGGCATCAAATTGCTTTCCATCGGGGCATAGTTGTACTGCAGCATATTGTTGACGCCCAATTGCAGCGTAAACAGTCCAAAATCATAAAACAGGCGCAGGTCGAAAAAGTTCATCGCCACCCGGTCATTGATGGGATAAATTTTCACTTCATCAATTTTGCTGGCATAGCGATAGTCCGCTTGAATCTGGAAATTGCTAATTTTTAACGAGGCTTTTCCGGTGAGCAGCGTTTTGGGACGATAGGTCAAGGATTCATGATATTTTTGATCTTCATGATCCATAAACGTGCCGGATAGTGTGAGTCCTGGTGTCACGTCGATGCCGCCAATTCTGGCGGGATAATTCCAGTTGGTCGTCACTTCGATGCCTTCCACATAAGCATCAGCGATGTTGCGAAACTGTATTTGACCGCGAATGAGATCAAGATGCGCTTCGATCAGATTCTCGTAGATGTTGCGAAACACGGCGATATCAAAATTCCAGTTTTCATTGATATACTGGCGCCAACCCAAATCATAGGCCCAGGATGTCTCAGCCTTAAGGTCTGGATTGGCTTTGATTTTGAAATTCATAATCGTCAATTCCAAAAATCGCTCGATGATAGTCGCTGCCCGGAAACCGCTGCCGGCCGAGGCGCGAAAACTCGTCGTCGACCACGGCTGCCAGTTGAGGCCGATTCGCGGACTCCACAAATCTTCCGCTTTGCCGCCATGCAGCTGATAGCGATCGTAGCGCAATCCGGTTGTCAAACGGATGTTCTTGCGGATTTTCCATTCATCCTGAAGGTACGGGCCAATGAACGATCCTTTATGGTCGCCAAAAAATTTCGTACTGCCGGCATCGAGTTGATACTGGGTGCCAAACGTTACGACATGTGCCGAGTGTGGCAGCCAATCTGCCTGCACCTCGAGACCCTGGCCGATCGCCGGATTAAAATCCGCGCTGCTGCCAAACTGATTACCCATTAACGTCCGAATGAATGAACCGCGAACATTAAAGCCAAAGGTTGATGATATCGGCACAGCCAGTTTCATATAGGCATTCAACTGGTTGGTTTGAGCGTAATTGTCCAGGTTCGCCTCATCGACCTCGTAGGGATCATTCTGCCCTTTCCATTGCACAAAAAAACCTTTATCAATGTAGCTATAGGCGGCGTAACCAGTCCATTTTATGCCATTGTTCCAGCGATAATCAAACTTGCCGGTGAGATTATACTTGATGGCATCGCCCAATTGCTGGTAGCCCGTCGTTTCATAGCGTCCACCAGAGAGGCGCATACCGAGATTTCCAATACGCCGACTATAGCTCATATCAGCACGGTTATACCAGAGCCTGCTATGATCTGTCCACTCCCATTCCTGGTAATAGGGCTTGTCATATTTGCCACCGGAAAACGAGTACATGAAACGGCCTTGTTCGGTGGGATCTTTGGTCATAATATTTACCACGCCGCCAAGTGCTGATGCACCCCACAGGGTTGAGCCGGCGCCTTTGAGGATTTCGATCTGCTCGATATCCATGGGAGGCAGCATATCCCAGTTGAACTGGCCAGTGTCGCTGGCGTAAACGGGGACGCCGTCTAACAACAGCAGGACTTTATTGCCAGCGCCAAAGGTATAGCCGGTTGAGCCGCGAATATTGATTTGATCTCCAATAAAGTTGACGCCCGGCGCAGTTTCAAGCGCCTCCTTGATGTCGATAGCGTTACGCCGCTCTATATCTCGAGCGGTGACCACCGAAATGGAGACATTGGCTTCGTCCAGGCGTTGCTGGGTTTTACCGGCAACCACAACCACCGGGTCCATCTCGATAAAGGTCTCCAGCAGTTGAAAATCCACTTTGGTTTGCCGATTGACCTGTACACGCACATCGGATACCACCTGGTTTTTATAACCAATCATGGAGG
Source organism: Candidatus Zhuqueibacterota bacterium (assembly GCA_016928775.1). GTDB lineage: Bacteria > Zhuqueibacterota > Zhuqueibacteria > Residuimicrobiales > Krinioviventaceae > Kriniovivens. The sequence continues at coordinate 142,389 of JAFGKD010000043.1, forward strand.
CGCGCAACGAATAAATTGCCGGAGGCAGTTTGGTGATGATATAATTGCCCTCGGCGTCGGTGCTGGCGCCGTAGAGGCTGCCTTCAACGACGATATTGACGCTGGGTAACGGCGCGCCGGTTTGACTATCAACGACGCTGCCGACAATGCTTCCAACGGCCGCAGCGTGCAGCAAAGCAGGTGTAAAAAGGCTTAATATTCCGAGCAGAAATCCAATCTGTCGCACTCTCATTTTCTGTCACCGCTATAATTGTTCAACATTCGACCAGTCAACATAGATATCGAGACCTGTGACCACATCATCAGCACGAAGACGCAGCGTTCCCGGGCTCTCAGGATTTTCAGGGTCTTTATATTCGCCCACCGGTTTAAAGTCCCCAATACCCGCTCGCTCTTTCAGCCAATAAACTCCGATATAATTGATACTGCCGCTACGAACGGGCAGTTTATAATGGTATGGATTCTCATCCCGATCTATACTAAAATCAATCGACTTGAGCTGCACCAAATAATCAATAGGTTCCAGCGGTTCCATTTTAAAAGCTGCGACAGCGACGATCTGGGTGTCGTCAGGGAACGGACCATCAAAATAGATCGTTCCTTCAATTTGAGCATCACGATTTACTTTATTCCAGTTGGCGTCTACTTCGATATCAACAACCGGATTCTCCGGTGTGATATCAAAACCCAATGGCCGAAGCCCCTCGGTATAGTCGATCGGGATGGATAATACATCAGCGAGATTGCTTTCAGTTTCCTTGCTATACCACCATAGCGCGAGGGCATCGTAATGGCCATACGGCAGATAAATATGATGGTAGACTGTGTCCTGATCAATCGGCAAACTATTGGGACTATGATGAACCTCGTTGATAGCGTGTGGCGGAAATTCCGGCGAAACCATCAGATAGATGCCCTGGGTGTTTGGCGGCGGTTCATTTCGAAAGTAGACTTTTAAATTGAGCTGACCCGGTAGCGGCGCCAGGCCGTGATCCACGTTGCACGAGAGCAATAAAGCCCAAATGCCGACCAGAAGGAAAATCCATCCCACTGCTTTCCATTGTCGTTTTGTGAACATCATTTAAAATTCCTCTGATATACAACAAGGGCGACTTTTGTCGCCTCTGTTGATAATATCTTTTTTTTGGCTATTTTACAAGTAAAAGTTTTTTGGAATCCTGAAATTGGTCAGTGACCATCTTGTAGATATAAACACCGCTGGGCACATCATGCCCAAGCTCGTCACGGCCGTCCCACTTGACATGGTGACGTCCCGCCGGCATCTTGTCGTGCATCAGTGTATTTACCAAATGACCTTGAAGATCATACATCTTTATCTGCACATCCATTGTTGCGGGAAGTGCAAAAGCTATTTCCGTTGCGTTATTAAAAGGATTTGGATAGTTTTGTGATAATTCAAATCCGTCCGGCTGGATTGACTCTTTTTTCTCCTTCACACCTACATAAAGCACCTCAAAGTTGACCGGATTTTCTATATTATGGGCGAGCTGTTCGGCGAACGCCTTGTCTTTGTTTTTTCCAACAAAATAGGCTGTAAAACCCAAATCCAGACTTTGACTGTTAATAATTTTCAAACCATTGTCGCCAAAAGACTTGTTATCACCGGTATCACCTTCCGGAATATAGCTATCATCATCTTGTCCGCCGTTTTGATTATCATGATAATACAATTGAATTTTTTCAAAAGTGTCGTCGTTGATTTTCAAATAGGAGAACATGGTACCCTGCTCACCGCTGAGCATGGTCCACTCCCGAATGTTGTTCGTGGAGTTGAGCGTTTTATTGACATTGTTATCCGCGACACCGTCGACCAAAATGCCGTTATTTTGCGGATTATAAAACTTCATGTTTTTGGCATTTTGATTAAAATCCCAAGATTGCCGCACGAGCTCAAATTGGAGGTAAATATCATCCGGATCTTCGAACATCTCGCGTAATGTCTCGTAATCCAGACTGGCGCCACCCTCGAGTGTACCGGAAAAGGGGTAAAACTTTGTCGTCACAAAAAAGGAAACGCCCAATAATGAAAACAAAACATCGCCGGTGCGGATTGTTTGGTGTGCTTCCCGAACGAGACGAACACGTGGCGTTTCGGTCGCTGAAAGGTAATTTTCTTTCGGATAAATAAAAAAATTATCGCGATCATTTAATGCCGGCAAGTTATTTTTTCCAGGCTGGATCTGAATAAGACCCAGGTCAATTCTGCCGACAACTCTAATTTTCTGCGTATCAAAAATATCGACACCATTACCAAAGGGAGAAAAGAAACTGATATCCTGAATCAAACCGCTCGGGCGCGCCATTTTGATTGAATAGGTGCTGTTCTTGACAACATCATTTTGCGCATCGTAGGCAAAGTTGTAAAAAGATGGCACGGTCTTTTTTTCAGTAGAGTGCACAAGATAGCCCGCAACAAATCTTTGTGGATTGTCAGGATCGGATACAAAGATTGTTCGCCTTTGGATGTAGGGGACATCATCCCAGGCTTCTCCCGGTGCGAGATTGCCTAAATCGCCAACGATAAAAACGAGCTCATCATCAACATCAAATTTGTTGTCGTCGACGATACCCGTGCCGCTATTCGCGTAATAATGACGCTCGAAACTTTTCATATATTTTTTAACCGGATCGGGATCGAGATCAATTTCGAATACTGTCAGGATTTTTTCGTCAATCTGGAAAGGAATGAGTTTGAGTTTGCCGGTTGTCTCATCAAAAGCATACATGTAGATTTCGTTGATCGGCACGCCGAAAAAGTCTTTCAATATGCCACCGGTGATAACAACCGGTTCATATCGTCTCTCCTCCCAAAAGCTTGCCGCAATGGATACGGAATTGAACAGAAATACAACAGTTGCCAGGAGTAGTAACACCTTTCGCATGGTAATGCCTCCTTTGTGACCCTCAAAATTATTAACGATTTCGCCCATTTATTGGGCACTTTTTCTTTATAATATCACCTTGTTTATCCACGACCACAAAGTCCTCCCATAAATTTACCGTTGAGCAGACATGTCGCGGAACAATGATCACATAATCACCAATATCGAGCTGAAGGTGATCAGGAAAACGTACAACGGTATGTTCTTCGCTCCACTGCACCGCCCGCATATTCGGAACGCTAAAGGTGTCGATTGGACCAGAATCGACAGCCCAGCGTTTGTGCCCCAGATTGAGCGTTGCGGTGTCGCACGTTGGTTTGTCGATAACCTGTGCTAATATAACAGCGGCAAAGTCAAAAGTATTCGGCATCATTTCATACGTCGCCGCATCAAAGTAAATCCAGGTGCCCGGTGAGAAAAAAACCGTGGTTTTTTGGTTGGCTTGACTCCAATACTCGGCATCCGCCAAAAAACTCGGGGTTCCGGCTACGATGATATTCGGAGTTTTAACGCCGTGTTCCGAAAAATGGTTCAGCGTTTTTTCAACGCGCGCCATGCACCGGAATGCCGTGTTTCGACGATCCTTTTTTTCTTTATCACGTATATGACCATCGTACGCATGCAGGCCTGAAAAAACAAACGAGCGGTCGCCTTGAACAGACAAAAAGAAGCCGTACGTTTCCTCAACAGGAATCCCGGATCGGGACATACCAACATCTGCATCAATATAATAGTGCCATTTTACGCCTTTTTCTCTCGATATTTTTTTTAAAATATTCACATGTTCAGATCGGGCAATCTGGACATAAAATTGAATATCGGGATTGCCCTGTATAGCGTCAGCCAGCTTTCGCGCATCGAACTCGAGCAAGGGATAGGCTACAAATATTTTGCGAACCCGACTGTCGATGAGCATATCAATTTCATTCAAAGATGCCTTGAAAAAATTGATGCCGTGATCGACCATAAATCGTGTTATCCAGGAGGATTTGTGCGTCTTGACATGCGGGCATAAACAACTCAAATCAAAACTCGGATTGATAGCGTGCAGCAATTCACGCATTCGCTCCACATTATAGTCGAGTCGATCCTTGAGCACGAGAAGTCGGGGCGTATGAATCGCCTCCGGCTGATTGATTACAATCGGTTCTACTCTGTTTTGCAGGAAAAAGTGCATTATCTCGAAATGATCAGCTTTTGCGTAAGAGTCTGAATACCATTATCGAGTTGAACAAAATAAACACCCGGGGCTGTCAGCAAACCATTCGCATCGCGAGCATCCCACAAAACAACATGACGGCCATTCGCGTTCACCGCGAGGTTTTTAAATTCCACAACTTTTTGACCAATGACGTTATAAACAACTATATCATACAAATTATTCACACTGCCGCCAAATTCGAACCGTATTCGTGCTGCACTATTGAGATGATAGGGATTGGGATAGGTTGAATAGAGCTGAAAATCATCAGGTGGTCCAGGCTCCGACTCGACAATGCCTGTGGGATCATACATTTGAAGTACAGCCGTCACATTCAATGGATTTTGTTCCCACGCCAATAGCTGTTCGCCAAACTCGAAATTTACATTCGCCCTGTCGATAAAATAGCCTTTGTAGGTCACTGCCAATCTGTTCGTGATGAGCGCATCACCGGTCGCTTCAATCATCACACCCATGTCACCAATCGAAAATGAGTCGCCGGTGTTTTGCGTCATATCACCGGTATTTGAATTATTTTTTTCATCGTGAAAATAGATACGACGTCTCGAGTTCTTCATGATCGTGATATTAAAAATGAGAAAAACCGTTCCGTGATCACCGGTGGCCATGACCCAATTCTCCCGCTCGCTCTGATTCAAGGCATCGCTATAACTCGTCGCTACACCGTCGATCAGGACACCGTTTGGATTATTAGCCGAATAAAATGTCATGCCAACCGCGTTGTTGTTAAAATCAAGGGACTGTCGGATCAGCCTGACACCAAAGATCGCCAGCAAGCTGGCGTCGATGTCGGTTTCCGCTTCGATCGCAAAAGAATAGGGAGTGTACTCATAATTATATTCAAATGGTGATGGCTTGGAAATAATAGGCAAGTTGAGTTTTTCGAGCAATATATCCGCCCGGGAGATATGAAACAAACGTACCGGTCCAGGGTAAAAAGCCACCACATCATCGCCTGTCTCGGCTTGTACAAAATCTTCATTAATCTCATAAGGAGGAACAAGTATACCTTCACCTTTGAGACGCAGTTTGAAACGATCGATAAAGTCATTCTTGCCACCGGTGAATTTTAAATAATCGATCCAGCCGTTTTTTGAATGTCCCAGCTTGAATGCCGTGGTGACAATAGTATCTGCGGCGGCTTGATCCGGCGGACCCGGAATATAATCAATATAATTCTGCACTTTTGGTTTCGTCATGACATTCTTGAAGAGATATATCCAGCCCTGCTTTGATGGATTCAGTGGATCGGTCAATTGTAGCTCGATACGCTCCGCTTGACGAGACATCTCATCGGTTATCCAGTCTGATAATTCTGCCTTGTCACCGGTATCCGTCGGCAAAAATATCATCTCATCGGTGGCATCGGTCAGGTCATCCTTATTTCGATCGTAACGATCCGTATCGGTCAATTGGTCAAACTGAAACGGAATAGCGCTCCAGGACTTTGTCGCGCGATCAAAACGATAGGCAGTCCACTCGTTCACATTCAGCTCAAAAAGCGGCCTGGCTGCGGTTTTATATGTCACTGGCACATAGCGCCGGTCCAGCGTATTGACTTGCGACAGTGCATGTCGCGCCATCAGGAGCACGCCTAAAAAAAATAACACCTGTTTCATAATACGAACTTTCTCTTTGTACAACGGGCTATTAAAAATCGCCGCTGATTGAAACGGCAAAATTACGAATTTCTCCAAGGACGCGTTCGGAGACCGTATAGTTATAATTTAGCATATTTCGAATTAAAAATTGCAATTGTAATGTGGACCACTTGACCATAATTCGAAAATCGAACACGTTGGTGGGTACACGTTCATCCAATGGATACACAGCGACACGTTGAATGCGGCTCATATGGCGAAAATCCAGTTCAACGCCGAGCGATCCGATCCACAGTGAAGGAGCGACAAAGGCAATCAAGTTGGGGCGATACGGGAGCGGTTGACCGGTCTCCAATTCCCGGTGATCCATCCATGTGGCAGAAACGTTCAAACGCAGTCGATCACGCCACAGCCGCCAGCGGAATTCTGTCTCCACACCCTCTATTTTTGCCTGAGGATAATTGACGAATTGCGCGGTGAGGTCGCTGAACAGCGTCGGCTCGATGAGATTCTCGTAGGTGTTGTAAAAATAGGCGACTTCAGCGTATGCTTTTTCACCAATATTCTGCCGCACACCAACATCAAAAAGCGTGGAGCGCTCCGGTGTCAAATCAGGATTGGCCAGCCACTGAAAATCCGTTGAACCGGCAGCCAAAAAACGCTCAACGACCGTGGCCGCTCGAAATGCACGCCCGATTGATCCATGTATGATCGTACCAAAAATGGGCTGAACACTAAAGCCAATTTTCGGACTGAGCTGCGTCTCCAGAGAATCTCCGACAAGAATATAATTATCCCATCGCAGACCGGCATTCAATTGCACAAGATTTGATACGTTCCAGATTTCCTGAATATAGGGGGATAAATTATTCGCCTTTTGGTAGCCATAATAGGTTGACTCGACAGTATCGTATTTATAGTCCATACCCAGGGAGATGCTATGATTCTTATGGGGTTTCCAGTTGAACTGCATCTCTCCACCCAGTCCGATTGCGGGCGTAAATATGCCGCTCAAATCAAAGGGTATGCCGATGAGTTGCTGATTATAGGATAAACGCGCGCGCATGGATAGCGTTGGAGAGAAAAGCTTGTTGTAAATCGCATAGCCGACATAGCCATTCAGGTTAACCGTATTGTTTCGGTCTACGGGAGGTACATTGAGCGCATAATCTTGTTCCAGCCATCGCAGGAATAATCCCTTGTTTTCTGTACTGTAGGTTGAAAACAGTGTAAGATTTGCGCTGCCGGACAGTGCGGTGCTAAATTTTCCGGTAAAATACCAGCGCTCGAATTGCCCGTTCTCACGATCGCTGGTTGATGCATGTCGTGTGACCGCCAGCCGCACGCCCACCGGACCAATCGAATTGGAATAGCTCATATCGGTTTTATGATAATGGAGCAGGTCGTCGGTCCATTTCCATTGTGGCACAGAGGGATCATCATAGATACCGCTTGTTTGGTTGAAGGAAAAACTATGACCGCTGCTTGCCTGTTTGGTCACAATATTGATAACACCACTCAAGGCGCCCGAACCATATAACGAAGACGAGGCGCCTTTTGAGACTTCGATATGATCCACTTCGGTTACCGGCACAATATTCCAGTTTGCCTCACCGAGATCGCTCGTCAAGATTGGCACACCATCCAGCATTACCAATGTACGGCTGCCACCGAGACGGTTATAGCCGGAACCACCACGAATATTGACATTTTCGCCGACAATGGCAACCCCCGAGACCGCTTGCAGCGATTCATCGATTCGAAAGCTGTTACGGCGTGACATCTCTTCCTTGCCAAGAATACTTATACTACTGGCCGCTGAAGCAAGATTCTCCGGCTGCCGTGAGCCAGTCACCACGACTTGTTCACCGAGCAGGGCAGTTTGTTCGAGAGCAAAATCAGCTGTCTCCGTTCGGTTGACCTCAATTCGAATTGTGCGCTGGTCGACCTTGTAACCGATATATCCGGCTTTGAGCGTGTATTCGCCTGGCTCAACGGCGCCAATGATGTACCGACCGTCGAGATCCGTGCTTGAGCCGATAAATGTTCCCTCGATATAAACATTTGCACCGGGAAGCGGTTCGCTGGTTTGCTTATCGATCACCTGGCCGGTGATTCTACCGGTCACGTCAGCGCACAGCTGTGTGACAAACAGGAGTGAGCATATCAGATACGTTCTTTTCATAGTATGGCGCTCCATATTATTCGCTCACCAGAATCCAGTCGCAGATAATATCAATATCCTCAATAACAGGCTGCTCTTTTGTGAGATAAATGGGTTCTGCGGTAAACTTGAAGCTATCCGGATCAAAACCATAAAAGCCGAATATTTTGGTATAATCCCACCCTTTCTCTCGATGTTTCCATACCGCAGCGACCAGCTCGTACTTTGAATAAGGCGCCGGCAAATCATAGGCCGGAGTGGGCTGGCTCAGATCAACAGAATAATTGGAAATAACCACATCATTTAACGAAATATCTGCAGCATCCAGTTTTTTCGTAATAGCGATGACTTGAACTGCTTCAAAATAGTCGGGTCGCTGTGACATGTCCGGCAAAATGACCCGACCACGTATTCTTGATTTACTGAGTCCAAGTCCATGATCGACATCGCAACCGCTGAAAGGCGATACACTGATCAATAAAAAAAACATCAGAGCAAAAGATGCACATTTTATAAAAGCTTTTCTCATAATATAACCACTGTTCCTTTTCATCTTTGATTTATTTATATGACAAACAGCGCCTGAGGTTCAACAATTTATTTATGATGAACCTGTGAGAGCACCTTCAAAACGCTCATCATTTACGAGTGAAGGAGAGTCATGTTTCGGGTTGAAATGGAACGTCAACAGTCTCAAACGCCAGATAGATTATTCAAGAAAAAGCTCAACATGTTCAAATTTTTCAACATCGACCAATCCAAGATCAGTGAGCTTTAGCCGGGGAATCACTGGAAGAGCCATAAACGACAATGTCATGATAGGATCTTTCAGCGTGACACCAAGGGTTGCAGTGGCATTCAACAGGTCGTTCATACGAGAACTCACAATCTCGAGCGGTTTGTCGGACATCAGGCCTCCGATAGGCAGCTCAAGCGCATCGAGCACGTGTTCATGATCAACCACAACGATTCCGCCACCCATCTTGTTAATCGCGAGAACAGCTTTGAGGATATCGGCATCATCAACACCCACAACAATAATATTGTGGCTGTCATGGGCAATGGTTGTGGCAATGGCACCGTGCTCTAATCCAAAACCTTTGATCAAACCCTTGCCAATATGACCTGTGCCTCGATGCCGTTCGACAACAAAGAGTTTGACAATATCCTGATTTAGATCCGAAATCACAAAGCCATTTTTTGTTTTCACAGTGCACTGCAAAACGTCTGTAACAATTTGATCCGGCACGACGCCGATGACGCGGGCGCGTTCACCTCTTGCCGGTATTTTGAATTCATCGCCTTCGAGCCAGCCAATGTTCACCGAGCTTCGAACCGGCACGTGCGGGCGCGCTGGCGGTTCGTAAACAGCCGTGCCATCGCGCACCACGAGTTTGCCGTTTTTATAGACCTGTTTGATCTCAAAAGCATCGAAATTATCGAACACAACGAGGTCTGCTAACTTGCCCGGCGTCACGGCACCGAGTTTCTTCAAGCCAAAATATTCTGCTGTATTCAACGTCGCCAGACGGATGGCTCGAATTGGATCGAGTCCTTGATCTATGGCGGATTTGATGATAAAATTCATATGCCCTTCATGAAGAATGTCATTCGGATGTCGATCATCCGTACAAAACATAAAACGGCGCTCATTGTATGGCGTCACCAGGGGCAGCAGGTCGCGCAGGTTTTTGGTGCCGGTGCCTTCCCGGATCATGATATACATCCCAAGGCGTAATTTTTCGCGCGCTTCTGCAACGGTGGTACATTCGTGATCCGACTCGACGCCGGCAGCGATATAGGCATTCAAATCAAAGCCGCTCAATCCCGGGGCATGACCATCAATGCGTTTTCCATCCACGATGCGCAATTTATCCAACACATCCGGATCACCATCAAGCAGACCGGGATAATTCATCATTTCAGCAAGACCAACAACCCACTTTTCGCGGAGAAAGGGAAAGATATCAAAGGCGCGAAGCTCGGAACCCGCAGTTTCCAATGGCGATGATGGTACACAGGATGATAGCGTGAAAAAGACGCTCAAGGGATTGTACTTGCTCGATTCCATCATATAACGAATGCCCTCATAGCCCAGGACATTGGCGATTTCGTGCGGATCGGCAACGACGGACGTTGTTCCGAGCGGCAATACCGCGCGGGTGAATTGAGGAACTTCTACCATCGAGCTTTCGATGTGGACGTGCGCGTCTATAAAACCCGGGGCAACATACAAGCCCTCTAAATCAATTTCTTCGCGCGCCGTGTAACCGTCGCCAATACCAATGATGGTGTCATCCAGGATGACAATATCTGAATGAATAATTTCCGAAGAGTGCACATTGATGATGTTAGCGTTTCGCAGGATAAGGTCAGCCGGTTGTTGGCCGCGCGCTGTTGTAATAATGTCTTTGAGCATAAATTTTTAATTTTACTAATTATGGCACTATATCATTTTGATAAGATCGAACAGTGCAATCTTTACAATTATTTCATGCAAAAGTGTTGACAAGCGCGCACCCGCACGTGCCGCTACGGCAGTGACTTCTTCATGCGTCAAAGGCGATTGCGACAAGCCGGTCGCCAGATTGGTGATGAGGGAAATCCCTAACACCCGCATAAAACGCTGGTTTGCCACGATCACCTCCGGAGTCGTGGACATGGAGACCGCATCAACACCCAGTGTGCGCAGTGCGCGAACCTCTGCAGCCGTCTCATAGTTTGGGCCGGTCACCCAGCCGAACACCCCCTTGCGAAAAGGATGGCCGTGCGCGCGACCCACTTGTTCAGCGATCTGAATCATCTCCGCATCAAAAGGTTTGGACATATCAGGGAAACGCGGACCAAGCATATTCTCGGGCCGTCCAATGAGGGGATTATTAAAGGCAAAATTGATTTGATCAGTGATCAGCATCAAATCGCCGGGAATAAAATCCGGATTCAAACCGCCGCACGCCGTTGTGACAACAAGTTTTTCGATACCCAACGCTTTGAGCAGATGAACATAATAGGTGACATCTTCTAACGAGTAGCCTTCATAATAATGCACCCGGCCTTGAATACACAAGACCACAATCCCATCCAGGTCGCCGATCACCCATTGCCCGACGTGACCCGGTACGGTAGAAACCGGATAATACGGAATATCGTTGGTCGGTACTATTAGGGGATTTTTGATCTCCCCGGCAAAACCGCCAAGGCCGGAACCGAGGACGATGGCGAGACTCGGGATGGAGGTAAATTTTTGTTCGAGGTAGCTGCTTGCGCCTTTGATTTTATCCTTGAGCAACATCATATTAACATTCCAGCGATTGTCGCTGATATCCATGACACGATCGCGCCGGCAAACATGGCGCGCAAAGCAACACGAGACAACTCCGAGCGCCGCTTGGGGGCAATGGCACCAATGCCGCCAATCTGAATGCCGATCGATGAAAAGTTCGCAAAGCCACACAAGGCATACGTCGCAATGGTAATCGCTCGCGGCGACAAATCACCTGCGGCGATATATTTACCCAGCTCGGCATAGGCGACAAATTCGTTGATAGCGATTTTCATACCGAGCAGATTGCCCACATCCATGGCTTCTTTCCACGGCACCCCCATGAGCAAGGCGATGGGCGAAAAGATAGTGCCAAAAAAAGTATTCAAACTGCCGGGGAAAAAACCTTTGTATTCTGTCGAGCCCTCCTTGAGCTGTCCACCCAACAACTGGAAATCAATGAGCTTGTCGAAATAGCCGAGAACCATGTTCACAACACCGATGAGCGCAATAAAGGCTAACAGCATAGCGCCGACATTCACCGCCAGTTTCAGACCGTCCGTGGTGCCGCGCGCTGCAGCATCGAGCAAATTATCAGCATGCCCGACATCTGGCAAATCGATGTCGCCGGCAGTTTTTGACTGTTCTGTCTCAGGTAACATAATTTTTGCGATAACCAGCGCTGCCGGCGCGGCCATCACGCTGGCGGCAATCAAATGGCCAGCATCCACGCCCATGCTGATATAGCCGGCTAACACACCCCCGGCGATGGTGGCAAAACCGCCGACCATCACGGCATGCAATTCCGAGAGCGTCATATCATCCAAAAATGGCTTGATGAGGAGCGGTGCCTCGGTTTGGCCGATAAAAATATTGGCCGAACAAGACAGCGTTTCGGCACCGGAAGTGCCCATGGTCCAGCGCATGAATCGGGCCATCATTTGCACAATGACTTGCATGACACCCATATAATAGAGGATGGACATGATGGCCGAGAAAAAGATAATAGTAGGCAGCACGGAAAAAGCGAACTGGAAACCAAAGCCCGGCCAGTAACTCGAGTCTGGATAAAAATATTCTTCAATGGCAAGCGTGCCAAAGAGAAATTCGCTGCCTTGATCCGCTATGTCCAGGAAATTTCCCACACCAATCGCTAACTTTTCAAAGATGTAACTCCCATAAACGCCGCGACTGAACAGAATGCCGAGCCCCATCAGCATCAAAGTGGCGAAAAAATAGCGAACGAACATCTTTTTTTTCAAAATGAGCAAAAGCACATAGAGCACGAGCACAATGTAAAAAAGAATCGTGGCGATGCTGATTTTTTCCAAAAAGTAATTCACCGCAATAATTGCGCTGGACAACAGGACGAGGACGATTCCTGGCATAACAGCTTTGCCCCAGCTCTCTTTTTGCAGCACCTTGTCGGCGAACAGGTATAGCAAGATGAGTCCCGCAAAGATAATCATGCCAATCCACGACAATATTGATTGCGATAATATAATGACGGCAAACAGCAACTGCAAAGACAAGCCCCAGATTATGATACGTGGCTTGATGGCTTTGCGATTGGCAGAAAAGGCATAGGCGATCGCTAATAAAACCAGTATCCCCAGAATACCGATAAATCTCATACTCTCTCCTTACTCTTCATCATGAACTTGATGACAAAAACGGCAGCGCGCTTCGTAAATATCGGCAGCGCCGACAACCACGCGTTCAGAGTCTTTGCTCAATCGTTGCGTTCTGCCCGCGGGATTGCCGCATTGGACACAAATCGCCAATGTCTTGGTAATATATTCGGCAACAGCCAGGAGTTGGGGAATGGGTTCAAACGGTTTGCCTCGATAGTCCTGATCAAGTCCTGCGACAATAACCCGCTTGCCTTGATCAGCCAATTGCTGACAGATATCAACCAAATCCATATCAAAAAACTGTGCCTCATCAATGCCCACCACTTGCGCATCGGCTGCCCGTTCCAGAATCTCGGCTGTCGATGAAACCGGCACGGATGGCAATCGTTGCGCACTATGCGACACAATGTGGCCGGTAGCGTATCGATCATCGATATGCGGCTTAAAGATGGCGACTTTGAGTTTGGCTATTTCGGCCCGCCTTAAACGACGAATCAATTCCTCGGATTTGCCGCTAAACATGGGACCACAAATGACTTCAATCCAGCCCATATCTTTTGGTACAATGCTCAACATGCTCTCTCCTACTTATTTTCTAAAAAGCCAAAACAACAATGTTAGCAAAAGCGACATCACAAGTGATGTCATAATCGGGATGTAGAAGGTCGTATTCCCCTTGTGATAAACAATATCGCCTGGCAATTTGCCAAGCTGAAGGCCCAGGCGATCAAAAAGAATAATAAGAAAACCTAAAAAAATGATCAACAGCCCGATAAGGATAAAAATTTTGCCCAACTGAGACATACGCTTTTCACCAGTCCATTTTTTCCTTGATAAAGGCGGTCAACTCGTCGGCATTTTTACGATGATGCCGAACGCGCGGATGTTTGCTCCATCCGTCGAACTCGAAAAAGTATGTATAAATTTTTTCGTCATTATTTTCCCGGCGAAATTTCTCTGCAGCAGAGGTAATATAGCCTGGCCAGGGCGAACCTGCGCGTGTCGCATCCATACTGCCGAGGGTACAAAAAATATGTGCCTCCGGGTAGTGCTGACGAATCGTCTGTAAAAATTCCATATAAGCCGCGACGATTTCTGTTTCGCCCGGCCTTGGATCGAGCCGATCGATCAGCCAGCTATCATTTTGAAAGAGATTTAAAACGACCACATCCGGGATCCAGCGGCTGAAATCCCAGCGCGACGTGACATCAGAGGGATCAAGCCGGTAGTAATAGTCCGGCATCGTCAATTCAAACCAGCTGATCATCAGGCCGATGCCGCTCCTGGCGATGCAGTGATACTCTGCATTGAGGTTGCGAGCGGTGATGGCGCCATACGCTAAAAAATTGTTGTGTTTTGAATTATCGTCATCCTCTTCATCGTCTTCACATTCATTGCCCATGCCACACGTGATGGAATCACCATAAAATTCAATTTTACGCTTTGGCTTTGGCGGGAGAGGCAGGAGCTTTTTGTCCACATCAAGGACAAAGCCGAGGAAAGTGGTTGGTCCGGAAAATCCCTCTGTACGACGAAAAAGCCACACAGTATGCTCGCCATCCTGGAGGTTTTCTGCCACAGTATAATCTTTTATATTGCTGTCACAATCGATGATTGTTGGATGAGTGAGACTATCATCGATAAAGACATTATAAAAATTTTCACCCTTTTCATCCTCCAGTTGAATCAAAAGAGATGTACCCTGGAATTTCGCTTTGGCATACGTACCCGGCCAATAAAAAATGGGCGCGTTTGGATTGCTAAAATTTATGCGACCTGTATATTGAATCCTTGAATCACTTGGGGCGATATAGCTGAACAGATTTTTCGGATCTTGAGCATATGAATTGGAAACAGTGACGAATAAGAGCAATAGTAATACTTTTTTCACGGTTAGCCTCGCTCAGTAAATAAATTCTATTAGCGCCTGTTGAAATCCCAATCAACCTGGTCATTGGAGCGCACAGCATGCTCGGGCAATGGATTGTCTTGATCAAAGACTATCAAGTCGTCATAGGATTCAATGGTGACAAAACTTTCATTTGGCTTGGCATCCAAACCGAGTACATTTAAAATATTCAATCCCAGATGTTTTGCGAAAAAGACATACATCGGCACACGTTTTGAGTATCCATAGTCATGCCCTTCATCCGGGATATGATAAAAACCGACTTGATCCTCGGCATCGTAAAGTTTATAAATATTTTGAATATAGGGATATTCGTTGGTCGGGCAGTTTTTTGTCCAGTCGTTGCCATCCGAGACGAGCAGCATGGGGCGCGGTGCAGCGCAGGCGGCGATCTCAACATTGTTTGTCTGAAAATCTGGTGATCGGTGAATCGGCATACCGCTTTCGCACACACAGCCACCGAAAAAGTGCGCCGAAACCATCACAATCGGCGCAGACACGGTCACGCGTTCATCTACTGCCGTCAACAAAAACGTCTGCGTGCCGCCACCGGAGGCGCCGGTGATGCCAATACGCCCGGGATTTACTGTGTCCAAAGAGAGCAAGAAATCCAGCGCACGGATGCTGTTCCATAATTGCAGCTTGAGGGTTTTGGGATGCTTGTGCTGCCAGCCAACCTGGGCCATCTCGCCGTAGCCTACCATGTCATAGGCAAATACAATGGCTCCCATCTTGGCCAATGTGGCACATCTTTTTTGCATATCCGCACGGAAGCGCCCATAATCCTCTTTCTTGCTCCAATGACCGTGCGGGCACAGGACGCCAGCCCAGGGCGTTCCTTCGCTGGACAGGGGTTTATACAGACTACCGGTGACAAAGACGCCGGGGCGGCTTTCAAAGGCCACATTGACGACTGAATAGCCGTCGTGCTGCCGTTCATTGCGGAAAACAGGGTTAAGGGGTGTTTTAGGCGGAAGCGGAGCAAGTTCGGCTCCGGCTAAAATAGTACGACGAATGCGATCGGCGCGGCTTTTCCATTCATCGAGTGTCGCATAGCGTGCGGCAAATTCCTGCAATCTGGCGGCACCTTCTTGTTCTGTCCAGTGATTGCCAACGCACAAAAGTGAATCCTGAGCGGATACCCACATCGACATGAGCAATAAAAGAGAGCCGACGTATCGCATAATATCACTCCATAATCTTTTTTATAACATCTGTCATATAATGCTGACTATTCTCAACGCCACGCACGATACAGTCAGCGTATTGTGCAGTGGGCTCAACATAGTGCAAAAACATTGGACGCACGGTTTCCAGGTACTGCTGAATAACCGAGTCGACCGATCGATCTCGTTCGCGCACATCGCGTTGCAGCCGACGAATGAAGCACAAATCGAGCGGCGTGTCAACGTAGACTTTAAAGTCAATCAACTCTCGACACTCCTGGACAGCAAATATCAAAATGCCGTCCAGAATGACAATCTCTGCCGGAGCAATTTTTACCGTCGTGGATGATCGATTATGAACGGTGAAATCATATTGCGGGCACTCGACAGCGCAGCCATGTTTGAGCAATGCAAGCTGTTCAACCAGCAGTGTAAAATCAAGGGCATCAGGATGATCATAGTTAATATGCTGTCGTTCTGCAAGAGAGATGTCAGAGCGATCCCTGTAATAATCATCCTGGGAGAGAAGAATGCTGGAGACTGGCAATTGTTCACACAATGCCTGAGCGAAATAGCTCTTGCCAGATCCGGACGCGCCGGCGATGCCAACAATCTTTGCTGTGGAACCACTCTCTTCACGCATGCGTCAAAAATCCATCATCAAAAGCGTGTGGAAAAAAGTCAGACAAACGCTTAATTTGAGTAGCTTCAGAGGCAGATACCAGAACCACAGTGATATCCTGGGCAAAATCCCACAACACTTGCCGGCAGGCGCCGCATGGCGGGCAAAAACCGGCAGCGCTGGTGGCAATAGCGATGGCATCAAAATTCTTTTCTCCTTCGGACAGGGCTTTAAAGAGGGCCAGGCGCTCTGCGCAAATGGTCAGACTATAGGAGCTGGACTCGATGTTGCAGCCGGTGTAAATTTTGCCGGCGGATGTGAGTAATGCTGCGCCAACAGCGAAATGCGAATAAGGTGCAATAGCTCTTTCTCGCGCACGTGTCGCCTGCTTGATCAAATTTTTATAATCCATCTTTTTACTCGAAAAAAAATCCGAAGCTTGGCTTTTCAAGCTTCGGATTCGGTGCGACGGTTCATCTGCGCCTTTTATTAGAACGGAAGATCATCTCCTTCTTCCGGCGTGGGTTCAGCCATATGCGCGTCATCCGGCATTTGCGGTGCGGACGATGGACCACCTGAATCCCGTGGACTATCTAAAAAGGAGAATTGGTCTGCGGTAATTTCAGTCGTATACCGTTTCACGCCATTTTGATCGTCCCACGAACGCGTTGCAAGCTTGCCTTCGACATAAATTCTTGATCCTTTTTTCAGGTATTGCGCCACACTTTCAGCCGCTTTGCGCCAAAAGACAACACGATGCCATTCCGTATTTTCAACCATATTGCCGTCCTGAGCTTTATAGCTGGTGTTCGTTGCCATACTGATCGTGCACACAGCAGAGCCAGACGGCGTGTACTTTAATTCCGGGTCCTGACCCAATCTGCCGATGAGCATCACTTTGTTCAAGGTGCCTTTGCTGTCGTAAGCCATAGCATTACCCCCTTTTCTTTTGGAGTTTTCGGTTCAACTTTTTTTAAGGATACCAATTATTCAACAAAAATTCAAGTCAATTTTAATGTTGAATGGAATTATTAAAATAGTGTCATTTTAGCCAAAAAATCACTCAACATTGAGAAAAAAAGATCTAATCAATCTGCAGAACGGTGTTTATTTCAAGAGCAGAAATAGCGCCGTACCGAACGATGCGCGGTGGTGTCTGGGTTATATCAACAACCGTCGAGACGATATTTTGCGGCGATGGACCGCCATCGACAATGATATCGAGTTGGGAACCGAACGCAGCGGCAACCTGTTCAGCAGATGTTGCAGCGGGTTGACCACTGATATTGGCGCTCGTGGATACAAGTGGAAAGCCGGTCTCTTTGATCAGCTCCAAACAAATTATACAATCAGGGATGCGGATTGCCACGGTCCTGGAGTGACCAAATGCAAATTCCTTTTGGCGCGAAGAAGCTTCAAAAACGATGGTGAGAGGACCCGGCCAAAAATTGTCGATCAATTTTTCCGCTTCTTCGGGAATGGAGGTGACCAGCTCGCTCACCTGCACCGTATCGCCTGCGATAAGAATCATGGCTTTGTTAGGATTACGCTGCTTCATACGAATGATACGTTCTACGGGCTGCACATTGAACGCATTGCAGCCAATGCCATAGACGGTCTCCGTCGGATAGCCAATGACGCCCGCGTGGTTGAGAACATCAGCAACGAGTTCAATAAGATGATGCTCCGGATTAACAGGATTTATTTTGATAATATCGCACATTACGGTTAATTGAATTGTAAAATTTTGCAAAGATAGAAAAAAAACCATTAAATCAAAATAATTTATATCAAGACTGGGTGTCGCTCAGAAATTGCATATTATAGAGCTGTGCATAAACAGTCGATCTGCCTAACAATTCTTCATGTTTGCCGACATCGACAATTCGTCCTTTATCCATCACGACTATTTTATCAGCGTGCAAAATTGTCGACAGACGATGCGCAATAGCTAATACCGTTCGATTATGCATGAGGTTGTCGATAGCACGCTGCACCAGTTTTTCCGACTGTGTATCGAGTGCCGAAGTCGCTTCGTCCAGAATCAAAATGGGTCGGTTCTTGAGGATGGCACGCGCAATGGATAAACGCTGGCGTTGACCGCCCGAGATGGTGACACCGCGCTCACCGATCACCGTATCCAGACTTTTTTCTGTGTTTTCGATGAATTCCCACGCATTGGCATTTTTAGCCGCGTTTATTATTTGCTCGTCACTGTACACTTTTCCGCCGTAGCTGATATTGTTTCGAATTGTATCGTTAAAAAGAATGGTCTCCTGGGTGACGATGCCAATTTGGCTGCGCAGAGAAAGCAAACGAATATCCCGCACATCGTGACCGTCAATAGTGATGCTCCCATTCGTCACATCGTAAAAGCGGGGGATTAAATCGACTAACGTGGATTTCCCCACACCGCTATGCCCAACAAAAGCGACCATTTCTCCTTTATTGATGACAAGATTGATATCGCGCAATACCGGTGTTTCGCCATTATATGAAAAGTTGACATTTGAAAAAGCAATCGTCTTGTAAAAACCGTCGAGATCTATCGCGCCGTCCACCTCGTACACTTCCGTCGGCGTATCGAGATAAGTAAAGATGCGTTCAGCCGCTGCCATTCCCGATTGCAGGACATTATTCAAACCGGACAATTCTTTGAGTGGTTGGAAAAGCATATAAAGAAAAATGAGAAAACGCATAAAGATTTCAGCGGTCATCCCGTCGCCACGGTAGACCATGCCACCGCCAAACCACAGCAAAATCGTAAACACCAGGACGCCTATGGTCTCGTTGAGCGGCGAGGTGAGATAGTCCAGTCTTTTCGCCCGGAAAGCCTTTTTATAATAGCTGTAATTTGTGTCGGCAAATTTCTCTGACTCTTTTTTTTCAGCAGTAAACGCCTTGACGATTCGAATGGCAGAAATGGATTCCTGGAAAGCCGTAACGACCAGGGAAATCTGTTCGAGCATCCGGCGAATTTTGCGCCGCATGCTCTGGCCGATTTTTACGATGAGAAATCCGCTGACGGGAATGATGAGGAAGGTAATCAGCGTGAGCTTCCAGCTAATAATCATCAATAAAATCAAATTGAAAATGATTTGCAGTGGCGACAAAAACATCTTGACAAAACTGCTGTCCAATACCGTTTGAATGGCGTTGACATCATTAAAGACAATGGAGGTCAATGTCCCGCTGTGCTCTTTATGAAAAAAACTCAGAGGTAACCGCAATAATGTGCGCTGCAAATCATTGCGGAGCTGAATGACAATCTTGAGTTGCACAAAATAAAAAAATACGTGATGCGCATAGAGTGACAAATTTTTGAAAAAAAACGATAAAAAGATGACCAGACAAACAACTTGCAAGGTGCGGTATTTATTTTCCTGAATGAGTATGGACTTTATCGCCGTATTTAGCTTGTCGTAGAGATCCTGCGTTCCCAATTGCTTCGCGAGCGCATCTTCCCGGCTATTGGATTGTTCATGATGGTCAGACGTAATTGCACTTTGAGGTCCGGTCGCAAAAAGTTCGCTGACAAAATCAATAGCAACCCAAAGCGAAGTCGTGTGGAACAGAATATAGCTTTGCGTGAAAAAAATGCCGATGAGCACCGCTTTCCAGTGCGGCTTGATATATGAGAGAATTCGAAAATAAAGTTTCATGAATGACCTGAAAGACACATTTGTCGATGGATTATTGCTTGATTATTTGCTGGACAATCAATATAATCCGTTCGCTCGAATAAAAAATAAATATAGTGATAAAATAACCAATTTAACAAAGTTTTATTTGCGCAGCGCGCGTCTTATTCCCGGGATTTTCAGGTGAACGTAAAAAGCATCCTCATCTCCCGACTCCGTTTTATGGGAGATATCATATTGACGACACCAACCGTACATGCGCTGAGACAGGGTTTTCCGAACGCCCGAATCACCTATCTTGCCGAGGCACCCTATTCGGATCTTTTATTCAATCACCCGGATATAGACCACATCCTCATTGCAAACAAGGTGAACAAGCGCGCCATGCGGGCACTCTATCTCGCACTCATGACCACACACTTTGACATTGCCATTGATCTGTTTTGCAATCCGCGGTCAGCGGTGATGATGTGGCTGAGCGGTGCGCGCATCCGGATTGGCGGTGATTTCCGCGGCCGGCGTTTGCTCTATAACAAAATAATCCCGTTTGAGAACAAACAGCGTACAGCCGTCGATTTTCATCTCAATTATTTAAGCCCGCTCGGCTTTGGTTACGATAAAGTTGAGCCATATATTCAGGTAACGAAAGAAGAAAAAGCGTGGGCGCGATCCTATCTCAGCGATCGGGATATCGATATTCATCGCCCCATCATTGGCCTGCATCCAGGGGCTACATGGCCGGCCAAGCGGTGGTTGCCGGAGCGATTTGCGGCGCTGGCAACTCGGATTGTCCACGAAACAAAAGGTCAGATTTTGTTCACCATGGGGCCAAATGAGCAAGATCTGCTCAATACCATCATTGCACAGTGCGGATTCAAAGCGATCTCCCCCGAGGTGTTGCCGTTACGCCGACTTGCTGCCCTTTTGAGCCAGTGCGATGTGTACGTCTGCAATGATTGCGGCCCGCTGCATCTCGCCCCGGCCGTCGGCACGCCGGTTATCGGCATTTTTGGTCCAGGTACCCCGGAAATCTGGTTCCCGTACAAACGGGAGCTCGGTCATCGACTTGTACACCATCAACTGGACTGCAGTCGTTGTCATCAAGACTTTTGTGAAAAACTGGATTGTATGCACGCTATCTCTATTGCCACTGTGTTTGACGCCATCGTAGACAGTCTGGAGAGTCAGGGAAAAACGTTATGAGCGAAATCCAAAAAATTTTGCTCGTTCAAACAGCGTTCATCGGCGACGTCATTTTGACCACGCCGTTGATCCGCAGCATAAAAAGTGCTTTCCCGAACGCCCTTTTGGATGTGCTGGTCATTCCACAAACCAGCCATGTGCTGCAAAACAATCCTTTCATCCAAACGCTGCTCACATTTGACAAGCGTGCAGATAAAAAGCGCGCCTTTCGCAAGACGTTACGGCGCTTGCGGCGCAATCGTTATGATCTTGCTCTCTTGCCGCATCGATCATTAACGACAGCCGCATTAGTCTTCCTGGCGAGAATTCCACGCCGGACAGGATTTAGCGGACGAGTGTCGTCACTTTGTTATACAATCCGCGTTCCGTTTGATAAAACAAAAAATCAAATCAGACGTTATCTCGATCTCGCCGGCGCTCTCGGTAGCAAAGAAGACGATATGCAGACCGAAATTTACCTCACACCCGAGCAGGGAAAAAAAGCGAAGGAGATACTTGAACCGCTGCGCAATCATTCGACCAGGCTCGCTTTTGCCCCGGGCTCTGTCTGGCAGACAAAACAGTGGCCGGCTGAAAATTATATTAAACTGATCACACTTTTAGCCGAGCACGATGTGGGCTTTGTCCTCATCGGCAGTTCGGAAGAGCGCGGCCTGTGCGAGCACATCAGCAGCAGTGTACCCGGCGCAACGATCATTAACACTGCCGGTGCAACGAACCTGCTCGAAGCTGCGGCGGTGATCAAAGCATGTGACGCGCTGGTCTGTAATGACAACGGCGCCATGCATTTAGCCAATGCCGTGCAGACAGATGTGCTGGCATTTTTCGGTCCCACGGTGCGTGAATTTGGCTTTGCACCGTTTCGGTCCAATGACATTGTGTTTGAGACCGACCTCGATTGTCGCCCGTGCAGTGCACACGGAGGAAAACGTTGTCCCAAACGACATTTTCGATGTATGCTGGATATCGAGGTTCAGTCGGTGTATGGTCACCTCGTGCAGAAATTCAGGCTCAGCTAATATAGCTTATTCGGCAAGTTTGTTCGCTCCCACAGCATGAGGGATTTCATATAGGCAGCAAAGGCAGAATTGGCAGCTAAAATGAGACCATGGCGACCGTCCAAAAATCCGGCGTGAAAAAAATAAATTCGGAAAAACTCGGTCAATCCGATCATAAAGGACTTGAATACACCGCTTTTAGTGCCCTTTTGCTGCGTCTCCAGGGCGCCGAGCTCGGCAAACAATTCGATCTTGCGAATGTGCGAGGCCAGGGTTGGTATCGTATAATGCAGCAGCACCTCCTGAATGTGTCCAACATCGCCGTTGACGATGATTTCTTCATGTACAGGTTTGAGATTGAATCGCCCAAAATCACGATGGAACAACCGCAACGGATAATCCCGTTTCAAACCGGAGTGCTTTATTTTTTTGCCCAAATAATATGAGCAGCGACGAATTCGATAGCCTTTTTGGGGATTTTCCTGTTTGATGATTTCTGATATCCGCTTTTGTAATTCCGGGGTGACTTGTTCATCAGAGTCGATCGACAAAATCCAGTCGTGCGCAGCGGCATCTACGGCTAACTGTTTGGTGCGGGAAAATCCCAGCCAATCTGTTTGAATAATCTTGCACTCATATTCGCGACAAATATCCAAAGTTCGATCTGTTGAACCAGAATCGACAATGACAATTTCATCCGCCCACTGTACGGATTTTAGGCAACGATCAATATTTCGCTCTTCGTTCAAAGTTATTATAGTGACTGACAATTTCTTCATAAAGCTATCTTTATCTCAAAATTTTACAAGCAATAAACGGCCAGATTTAGTGATCCGCGCCTTTTCGACGCCAGGTAATAACCTTGCTATATTTAACAAACACATGTACCCAGGATAACAGGGACGCCGCAAGCCCGGCAAAGCCGTCTAAAAAACCCAGCTTCAAAATGTACATCCGCGTAAATGTCCAGCTTGCATGCAAAAATGGCGTGAACAGAGAGACTCTCTTGCCTTTTTTCATGATCTCGCGCGCGCCGATCTCGGTGAACGAATCAATTGTTTGCAAGTGCGCCGACAAACTATCAAATGACAGATGCAGGAGATCACCACGCAAATCCTGTATGAGATCACTATCAACAAAAACGCTATCGTGCGGATTGATACCACCCCAGCGCGCCTTGTTTTTATTGAATAAACGAACTTTTTTATCCGGGCGCCAGATGTAATTCAACCATCGATAGACATAAAATGTTTTGCGCGAAACACGATACGCATCAAACCTGGCCAGATTATCTTTAATGCGCAGAATGGACTGCTGCAATTCGGGTGATAATCTCTCATCGCAGTCAAGAGCCAGCACCCACTCATTCGTCGATCTGCTGACCGCCAAATTTTTTTGCTCGACATGCCCTAAAAAATCCTGCAGATACACGCGTTCGGTATACTTTTTGGCGATCTCGACTGTTTTATCACTGCTGTTGGAATCGATGACGATGATTTCATCAACTACGGGGCGTACACTTTTCAGACAATCTTCGATCTTTTTTTCTTCATTAAAGGAAATAATGCAAGCACTTATTTTGGGCATTCAGTTTGTCCTTGTTTTGGATCTATTCGCGCACTTTGATATCAAATTGTGGCGCAATTTCTTTGAAACGTTCGAGAGCATCCAGCGGCGTAAAACCAAAATGTCTTTCCGGCTCCAGTTGATACTCCGGATTATTGAGATGAAAATGTGTTGGCACAAAACCTTGTGCTGACCAGGCGATCGTCTCCACCGAGCCAAAAAAACCGAGGGTGGGGGTTTGCGTAGCGACCGAGAGATGGTAAAGCCCACCATCATTACAAAACAAAAAAGCAACGCGTTTTAAAAAAGCACCAACTTGTCCTAATGTGAGCGGCGGCAGGACCAGCGCCGGAGTTTTCATCTTTTCCGCCATCTTTAACAGATAGCTCCTTTCGTCTGGTGCCGCGAGCAAAACGGAGACCAAATTTGTTCGTTCTGCCACCATATCGGCAAGTTCGGCAAAATAATCAACCTTCCAGGCTTTGTATTCGTAGGTGGTGCCAGGGGAGTACAAAACAATCCGGCGATCCTTGAGATGATGCTCTTTTATCCAGTTTTCGGCAAACTGATGTTCCTCCGGCGAGATATAAAAAAACAGCTTGACGGGTTCTTCCTCGATGCCGAACGGCTTGAGCATGTCATATCTTTTCGCGGCATTATACTTGTCCGGGCCATAAACCGTCTGAATGTTGGAGAACATGGCGCTTTGGCCGGAATCGTAGCCGAGGCGATAGCGGGCACCGCTGAGGGCAACAACTTGCGTGGAGGTGGTTGAGCAGTTTTGATCAATGACGAGATCATAGCGCCGCCGAAAGACAATCCAGAAGCTGATGAGTCGATCGATGATATACCACTTACCCGGGCGGTGATTCACCGCCACGACATTGTCCAAAGACGGGTGCTTGTACACCATACGGTCATATGGTTTGGCAACAAAATAGTCAATTTGGGCATCCGGGAATTTATGGCGCAGCGCTGGCAAATAGGCCGATGTTAGCAGCACATCACCAAAAGGTTTGGGCTGCACAACGAGAATTTTTTTTATGCGCGACAAATTGACGAGTTTGCCGCGCCAGTTCAGATATTTAGTTTTTTCCATGCTATCAAGTCCGTTCATCAGAATGGTGCAGCGCTTAAACCAACTGCATTTTTAAAAGTTGGTCATCGTCCGGCAAACCGGTCAAGCCACACTCAGCACGAAAGTCTCCATTGTGAATTTCTACCAATCGTTGACGATAATAGGTCAAGTTCGTTCGTTGCGTACCAATTCGATTCGGTTCATGATAAAGGTGCAGGGGATAATGTTTGGAAAACGGATTCCTGCCTCTGATCCCCGCAACATGCAAGCGATGCCCCAGATCATCATCCTCATTGCCCCATCCCTGATATTTCTCATCAAATCCATTCACCATGAACAAATCATCTCGAAAAACAGAAAACAGGCCGGAACGCAGCTTTGGGCCAATCTTTCGCAGGTGAAGGGAATACATGTAGAAATAAAATAAATCCTTGCGAAATTGTTTATAGAATTCTTTTTTCTGCTTCCGATGCACGAGAGATTCAAAATCATCGCGCTCGATAAACGGCTCGTCAATTTTAGCGGTTTGCTCCCGTGTCAGTCGTACCGGCCAGGAGACCAGAAATTGCCGTGGTTTGGCATATTTGACAAAAGTCTCCATAAAGTTTCTTTTCCCAATGATGTCCTGATCCAGAAAAATCAAATAATCACCGGTTGAGAATCGCACTGCGTTGTTGCGCACCTTTGAGGCACGAAATCCTGCATGTGGCTGCGAGACAAAACGCAGGTGAAAAGGCAAGCGCACCACCAGCGGTTTTAATAATTCCAGAATGTCCTCGTCCGAACCATCATCGGAAATCACGACCTCATGTGGTAAAACCGACTGATAGCAGAGCGACAAAAGACATTTATGTAAAAGCTCAAAATTATTATAGACTGTTACAAGTACCGATATTTTCATAATCCTGCAAAAAAAACGAATGATTTTCGGCTAACGAATCAATTTATTCTTTCTCAGAAAATGTCCTGTTTTAAATATAGCTCTTTCACGTTTTGAATAATGACATTCACGCAAACGCTGCTTTTCCTGTTCATGCAATTCCTGCCATTTATTTTCCGTTGATAAACCATCGTTAATAAAAACCGAAACCACCACGCCGAGGTGAGCAAAAGTCAATTTATTTTTCTGCATCCCGCGAACGAACCATTCATAGTCAGCCGCAATTTTGTAATCCGTATTGTACAATCCATTTTTTGCAAAGGCGCTGCGGCGATGTAATGTGGCCGGATGCGGCAAGCTGCCGGAGTATAACGTCAGGGGTGATATTTTGGTAATTTTGCCAATCCAGGCCGTGCCATTCGACGGTTCAAAGGTGATGACATTGCCGCAAATGATATCGACGTTCGCCAGATCAGCGTGTCTTATTTTATGCATCATTAACGCAATGACGCTGGAGTGGAGCAAATAGTCGCCGGCGTTGAGAAAAAGAAGATAATCACCCGTAGCCTGCGCAACGCCTTTGTTCATCGCGTCATAAAGTCCCCGGTCTGGCTCGCTAATGACTGTCTTTATATTATTCATGTACTTGTTGATGATCGCCAGGCTCTCGTCTTTCGAATCACCGTCAATGATAATATATTCCATCGCCGGATACGACTGTTGAATCACGCTTAATAAAGTTCGTTCAATGACAAGTCCGGCATTTTTGCACACCGTAATGACGCTCACTCGCAGTAATTTCTCATTCATTGGACAGTGTCGCATTTTCAGAGGTGATTTTCGTCTCAGCCGGTGGAGTTGTTTTCCAGCGACGATGCATCCAGAACCAGTGATCCGGCCATCGTCGCACTTTTTCTTCCAGTTTTGCCACATGCCGCTGGGTGAGCACGCGGATATTATCCTGAGTCATGCCGGAAAGATCTTCTGTTGGAATTTTTTCAAAGAAAGCATCGTACTGGCCGTCTTTTCGTTGAACGCAGGTTGCAAAGATAATCTGCGCACCTGTTTTGAGGGCCAACAGGGCCGGGCCCGGTGCTGTCGCAGATGGAATGTTAAAAAAATCGACAAATACTCCTTCGCGATGCGCGTCTTGATCCGCCAACAGAGCGACAAATTTGTTCTGCCGCAGCGCCCGCAGGAACTCACGAACGCCCATACCAAGCGGTACAGTTTCTATGCCACCACGCTGTCGATAAAAATTGATCATCTCATCAACAAGTCGGTTTCGCTGGCGGCGTGCGATGACAACAAGCGGAAAACCGGCTGCGACGATGGCGCACGCCATAATCTCCCAGTTGCCAAAATGGCCGGTCATCAACAGCGTTCCTCGGCCTGAAAAATAAGCTTCGTGTAAAAGCTGCACGTTATGCAGGTGGACTCGCTGTTTAAGCTCATCGATGCTCCGAACCGGTGTGCGCAAAAATTCGAAAAAGTTCTGACCGAACATGATATATGTTCCGCGTGCGATGCGCTTTCGTGCAGTGAACGAAAGCTCGGGCATCGCTTTTTGTATATTCTCAAAAACAACGGCTCTTCTTATTGGAATCGTATAATAAACGATATACCCAACAAGCCGACCAATTTTGACCACAGTTGGGGGAGATAATGACTGAACAACTCGGCTGACAAAACGAAGGGATGTGTATTCTATTCTGTTTTTGCATGATTCCATTTAAGAAATGTACATATTCGGGATAAAATTCACAATAAAAGTTTACGTATCCTGTTCATTCAGAGAGGTAGACTCCTGCTCTTGCTGCCACGTTTTTTCGATTTTTTTATTACGTATTTTTCGCGCGACGAATGCCAGGACGACCAGGACAAAAATCAGAGTCCAGATATATTCATCAATCTCGTAAAACCAGAACCATCGATGAGTTTGCCGCACGTAACGCTGCCATTCCACTTCAAAATCGGGCAAAGTGCTTCCGGTAGCCAACAGAAAGCATTGCTGAAGTGATTCACCTTTTTTAAGGGCATGAATGATATGGCGGATGGCATCAATATCATACGTCACGAGCAAATAATATACTGCGGAATAGCTTTGTTGATATGCCAAATCTGCTTTTGCCTGGTGATACTCTAAAACATAGTCAATATCCGCCAGAGGGATGAGGGAATTTGTGGCTATCGCCTTGGAAAGAGCTCGCGCGGTCTTCCAGCGTTCTTCGCCGGAATAAAAAATCGCCAATCCCTCATCCAGCCAGCGCGGAAAATCGCGTGTGCCGAGATGATGATGTACGACAAGGTGAAAAAGTTCATGAATCAGTATGGTGCGAAAGGAATCACTCCGATGCCAGCGTGGTGACTTGACCACCATTGTATGGTATGCTGGATGTGCGAAAGCGCCAGTCCAGCTCGGCAAACGTCCTTGTACAGCGTTTTGAAATGCTTTTCGCGTTGGCATGATATAGACATAAAACGAATCGGCTTTTGCCAATTGCAAATCATAGATGATCTCTTCATATGCCTCGGCCAAAATGGCGGCCGCATTTTGCGCATATTCTGAATCCTGCGCAGCATAGGAAATAATAAATGGTGACTGAACGAGCACGTCCGCATCGGCGTCATTGAAAGGAAAAGCACGCGTCATCAGACAGAAAAAAATTGTCAAAATCGATTTAATCGACATGCAGGAATGTACGCAAACTACATTCGATACTCAATCTTTAAATACGATGATATCAGCCTGTAAAGCCGATTGAGCTGATCTTTGAGCTTTGCGCGGACGCAATCTTCGTTTTGCAGGACACAATCGTTGGTTATACATCGCTGCAATGGTTCTTTGCAGCCGACTTCCAGCTTGTATTGTTCGACAGATTTGAGGTGTTTGAGCATATCTGATTGAGAAAAGCGCTCACCCTTGACACGTATTCCGATTTCCAGTGCTTTTTCCCAGATAAAATCATAAATGTGCAACATATCTGTTGCAGTGATGCCGTCGAGCAACTTGTTGGGGGATTGTCCCATTAACAAGTAGCGCAAAAACTGCAATTGTATGCCGGGTAGCATGCCGGTGCCGTTGTCTTGAAGGTGATTCAGCACATTTACTCCAGATGATTGATGAGAGAATCAATCAGAATTTTTAATACACTTTTTGCATTAGCCTTGTCCGTCGAATCCCACAAAGCAAAATAGAGCTTTGAAGAGAGGGAAAAACCGGATTCATACACAGATGGCTCTATATGAATCGGCATGCCGGCCACATCGCCAACAACGATACCATGACAATCCGTATGGCCGGCCAACATATTGAGCAAGTTTTGCACACTTGCAAAACTATTTCCTTCAAACCAGTTGTAGACCAATACATATCCTAACATTTTGGGGGCGACAAGGTCCCAGGCAAAATCCATATAGTTTTCTTTTTCACCAATTCCATAGAAAAATATTTGCAGCTCGTCAGTAATTTTGCTGCGCCCAAATACGGTGCTGTTGCCAGTGATCACGACCTCATTGCACAAGTGTGTGATGAATCTTTTCTGCAGGGGCAAAGACGGGCCGGCGACAACAATTTCACCGATTCGATGTGTATCTTTATGTATGGATAAAAATGACATATCATTTGCCAAGTTTCTGACGAATGAGCAATAATTCCGCTTTTGTCAATTGAACATTGTTTTTAATTCGACCGTGCTGTGTTAATAGCGATTCAGCGCGTTCATCTGTTTTATCATTCATGGAGCCATGATTGTCAGCATTGCTTCTTTTATTTCTTTGAAAGATCGAAAAGATGTGCGAGTATTTGGTCTTGGCATCCCGTTTATCTGTTTCCAGCGCATGATGCAAGGCCAGATGTTGTGAGTTCTTTTCTGTGCGATGCATGTCGGTTTTTATCAACAGACCTTTTTCCAGCAATGACTTTATGATTTTCAAACCATCAAAATCATCAAAATCGCTCACATCAATCGCCTGCAAGATACTGCGAGATTCATGAAAATGCGCCAACATGGAACGCTCCGGATAGGACAAGGCGGAGTTATTTTCATCTTTGACAGCGATCAAACAGGTGTGCAGCGACGGCAGTTCGCCGATAGCGCGTCGCCACTGATCAATGATCTTAGCTCCTTCCTTGAACAGGGCTTGATTGTCGCTGACCAACTGGCTATCGAGATGAACATCCTGAAAAATCACATAAAAAGTTCCATCAATCCATGTGAGCATATGCAAATAGGCTCTCTCCACGGAATCATAATCCTCGACCACCGCATCCACGATTCTGCCACGGTTCACATAAATTTGTCCTTCTTTGTCACCGCGGTTGAGATTAATGACGCCGGATTTTTTCCCCAGCTCCATCGTCTGAATGAGATCAATGAGCGTCATCTCTTTCAAGCTGCCGATAAATCCCCGTTCAACAGATTTGGAGATAAATGTTGCCGGCCGAAATTCCTGAAATAAATTAATAATACGTGCGACAACTTCTTCCGCATAATAAGGTTTGGCGACAAAGTCATCGATGCCCATCTCTATCAATTCGACTCTTTTATTATGATCTGCTTCTTCCGTTGTTAAAATGAGGGGGATTCGTTGCGTGGAATATTGATTTTTAATTTGGCGATAAAAATTTAATCCCTCTTTGCCGGCAACCTTGATATCAAAAACAATTAAATCCGGTTGTGACACCAGACAGAATTGATACGCGTCCTGTGCGTTGGACAAAACTGTGACGTCGAAACTGTTGTCTCGCAAGAGCTGAACCAACCGCTCCACCTCAAGTGATGATTTGTCAAAAATGACAATGTGGTGTGCTTGATCTCTCATCTGGCCATTTTCTCGGACGACATGGGAAACAATTGATCATTGCCTCCGCACAGATCATTGATCAGAGTGAGTAAAACTCGCCGACAGTTATCGGGATCGATTTGAGAAATAAATCTTAGGCCATGATTTTCATTCAAATCGAGTGAGTCACGCAGCTCCTGGGACTCAAAATCGCTCTTTGACTGGCTCTGTTTTCCGACAATGAGAATCGGTACGGTCAGGTGACGACTCAAAGTTCCAAACAAGTAGCGGTGATAACTCCAGTTTATCGTTTCAAGATCGAGCAAAAATATGCAACCGAGGGTTTTTTCCTGAAAATAATCAAGCAGCATCGAATATTGTTCGTTCGGATTAAAGCTCACCAGAGACATCTGATGCCCGTCTCGCAAAGTGACGCTGCCACAGTACACTGGCGATCGCGCATTGCGGAAAAAAAATTCCTGAGGTTTTCCATCCATCACACAGCGAATAAAATCCTTGTTATTCTTGTCATCCGTACTTATCAACAGGATATGCGTTTTTTGCTCATCGGCATCACGATTTTTCGCTCCAATGCGTGTTTCTCGCGTGTTTTTATGGGAAAATCCATTGTTGACATCATCATCAGAAAACTGATGTTGTATCGATTCATCCTCGTAGGACTCGTCAAATTGCAGGGATTCATGTCCGGGAAAATTATCCGGCGCTATTTTATCGATTTCATGCGCCAAACCGCTGGGATCCTGGTGCGCCGCTGCCCTTTCGTCGACGGCATCCTCATCATCAATCGGCGCATAGTCGGAATAGTCATCCTCATAATTCGATTTAAACTGAACTGGCTGCTCGGATGAAAAATCTCGTAATACATGCAAAAAGCCAAGCTTGTACAACTTGACGATTCTTTTCAGCGTGATAATTTCATTTTCATGACTATCATCAATAATACGTCCGAGTGAACGCTCACCATCAAAAAGGGTCATGAACTCTCGCAATTCATTGTTGATCTCTTTTTGAGCGATGATTTTTTTAAAATTTGACGTCGTGATGACGATGGCGTCAAGTGAAGGTAATTGCTTTAGCAATTCATTTCGTAAATCCATTCTTTTGGCTCCTTGCAATAACAGCCCCATGTTACTCAGGGTAAATTCGTCATCAGCATGAACTTCGGTGAACAACATGGAAAATCGCCCACGATTCCAATTGATCATTTTATAAAAAGCTTCTTCAGCGCGCAACTTGCCGGTAGCGGCGCTAATGACAATGCCGCGATTAAATATTATTTGCCCGCTGTGACCGTTTTCATTATTGAGGCTGAGAATACCCGTCTTTTTCTCGATACCCAATATCTCAATGAGATCAACGACTGCCAGATCTTCCAAACGACCTTTGAAAGCGTTGTTAGAATCAGCCTGCTTCTCCAGGTTAGATGCAATTCGATTTTGCACCATATTGACGCGCGCTACAATCTCGCTGACATGTACTGGCTTGACGATGTAATCTTTTGCGCCGAGTTTCAAGCTTTTGACTCGGTTCCACACATCGCTTTTTATTGAAAGAAATATAACATGCGTTGAATCTTGCTGCGGGTGACGTTGCACTTCTTTGAGCAATTGGTAACCATCGATGCTGGCGGCGCTGATTTCGGAGAGAATAATATCAAATCTATTTTTCGTCATGAGGTGCAACGCTTCCCCATTGCTCGATGCTGTTGCAGCCATGTAAGAAGATGCCTGAAAATTCGCCTCGAGAACTTTCAAGTTCTTTTGATCGTTATCGACAATGAGTATCCGCCGCGTATTCATGATGCCCTAAAAATATTCAATTTTGCCATGCCTATCAAGTGCATTATAAAAAAAAAGCCGGATGTGCATCCGGCTTTTAAAATAAAAGATGTATTGCTTACTTGTAAACTGCATTCATAAGATACTTGAATCTATTTTCGGATGCGGATTCTTTATGCTTTTCTTTGAAATAGATTACTTTATCACCGAGGTCTTCGATTTCCATGAACGGGATAAAAGACGTACCTCCCTCTTTGATTGTTGCACGATATGTATTATCGCCTACCTTTAATTCCCATCCCTCGAATGTCTCGCCGCCTGCACGCCAGAGATAGAGGAGCATTTTATCGCACGATTTGTCGGTCATCGCTCGAATGGCGACTGTCTCTTGTGGCAGTGAGTTTAAATCAAAATCTGCTAACTTTTTGTTTCTTATCGCTCCTGTGCCGTTTGCAGTAAATAGCACTTTGGTCTTGAAAGCAAAAGTTTCTTTGCCTTTGCCTTTTTTTATCGGATTACATACAACCAATCCATACTTTGTGTCTTTGGAGCGTATCTCCTTTGCTAAATCCAAAACTTTGTTTGTTATGGGTTTCTGCATCTCATTATTGATGCAGTGATAAAGGCCCTCTAATTCCTGGAATTTTTTCCGGCAATGTGAACACTGCTGCAAATGAATTTGGGCTCTTCGCTTTTCACTCTCGCTTAGATTGATGTCGAGACATAAAGATTCCGTTTGGGCATCGTAAGGACAACCCTGAACAGTCGTTTCATTTTTTTTCATAATACGCAGATTTTTTTTGCCAAAGTGACCGTTTAGTTCGCTTTTCGTTGTTTCTTTCTTTAAAAGCTAACCTATCATACGGACAAGAAATAGATTTCACGGAAAATTTTTACAGCAATTCTTTCAGATGTCTCCGGAATTCTTTTTTCGCAACTTTGGCAAGATACTCGAATACCGACCGTTCATTTTGTCGATATTCTCTCTGCGTTAGTTCTGGCAAGTAGTGTCGCAAATTTCTGAAATAGGAAGAATTATCCTTTTTTTGAATGAGATCGTTCAAGACGTCGCGTAAGGCTTTGGCATAAATATCCGCGCGTTGGTTGTCCAACTTGTTAGAACGTAAATATTGTGACTGAATTTTATTTTTGACTTTTCTCATCACCACATCAATGTAGCCTTCAATCTCTTTGGTCTCTAACTCATCGAGAGGTGTCGGTACCAATTCATCTGCCGATAATTTCTCCTTGACTGCATTAAACTTTACTCTGCGTATTAACTTAACAATAGTCTCTATGGGCAAAAAGTTTTGATAGTCATCAAAATCATGTACGGTCTTGAGCAGCTTGCGAATGGAGCTGGACACAGAATCGGAAGGATTATAGATATCGATAAAACGCGTATGCAAGAGATCTTCCGGGATGGGTGGGTGTTTTCGTCTCAAATAGTCGGCAAAAAGATCCGCATCGACAACCTCGTCAGGCTGCAATTCGATACCATTCTTGTAAAATACAAATTCTTTGCCGAGATCGGCAAACAACGCCAGTTTTTCCGACGTCCGAATCGCGACCTTTATATTTCTGACAATTTTGGCCCCTTCAGGATCACGTTCGCGGAAAATACGCGATAGCTCTTGCTTGGTCTTGCGAACCACCAGACGGCGTGTCAGGATCAAGACATCTGCGTCTGTGATGTTTTCATTTTCTTCAAATTTGGGTTCGTAATATTTTATGAGTTGAGGAAATCGACCATCCCCGTCTCCGCTAAAGAGCTCTGCAATACAATCGACAGCCAGGTCCGCCAATTCGACATCTGTATCTACTCGTTCGCCTGAAATTCTCTTGCCAATGATCTCCTGATATTTAAGGTAGCCGAGGGAAATCTTTTGTGTAAGATTAATAAACTCGACCAACTGTGCCTGACAATAGGTTGCCGCGCAAATATCACGCACTAACTGTGCAATACCATTCTTCTCCATAATTCCCGTTCGATTTTGAGTCAAACAAGCCGTCGATCGTTCCCGCACACCACACTGTCTTCAATGTCATTCCTTCTCTTATTGACGGCTTTTTCTGCGGGTTTTAAGAAATATGCTCCAATGAGAGAATTGAGCATTATTGATATTTTGCTTCAAGCAAAATACATACCACATTCAATGTGAAAAAATTGACCTAAGTCATTAAAAATGATGCACAAAAAAAATGGTTCAGAGGGGAGTGTAACAAAAAGTATGTGTTTGGCCGAAACAGTGTATCACCCTAAAACAAAAATGGGCGAACCAAGGTTCGCCCATCAACCGCAAAACGTGTTGTAAAATCTCAGCTGCTTTTAACCATCGGAAGCCCATACTTTTTTGCCTTGCGATAGATGGTTGCTCTGCCGATGCCTAACTGTTTTGCGGTTTTCGATATATTGCCTTCACATTCTAATAACGCTTGCCGCAGTGCTTGTTCTTCCAATTTTTCTATCCAGCTCGCTAATGTATTATCCGATTCGTATATCCTCTTTTCGCCAAGTGATCGAACAGCCGGCGGCAAATCTTTGACCCCGATTTCCGGTCCATTTGCCAGAACAACAGCACGCTCCATGGCATTTTCCAGTTCACGTACATTGCCGGGCCAGCTATAGGCCATCAACAATTCCAGGGCGTCAGATGATATACCTTTTATTTCTTTACCTTCCTGGTCGTTATATTTTTGCAAAAAGTGAGCGGCCAATAATGGAGTGTCATCTTTCCGTTCACGTAATGCAGGCAATTTTATTGGAAAAACGGAGATGCGATAAAAGAGGTCTTCGCGGAAATTCCCGTTTTTCATCTCCTCTTCCAGGTCTTTATTCGTTGCCGAGATGACACGAACATTCACTTTGATCAGTTCACTTCCGCCGACGCGCTCGAACTCACGTTCCTGCAAAATTCTCAAAATCTTGGATTGTGTCGCTGGCGTCATGAGGCCGATTTCGTCAAGGAATATGGTACCGCCGTCCGCTTGCTCAAACTTGCCAATACGTCGTCCTGATGCGCCAGTGAATGAGCCTTTTTCGTGCCCGAACAGCTCACTCTCCAACAATGACTCTGGCAGGGCGGAGCAATTCACCGCAACAAAGGGTTTGTTGGCGCGTGTTTTCGAATGATAATGCACGGCGCGAGCAATGAGCTCCTTGCCGGTGCCGCTCTCACCCTGGATCAACACCGTGACATTGCTGTCGACCACTTTTTCAACTGCCTTGAACACATCCTGCATGACACCGCTTTGACCGACGATGTTGCTGAATGTATACTTGTTCTTGAGCTCGGAGCGGAGTTCGTTCACCTCTTTTTGCAGGGAACTATTGATGAGCGCATTTTGAACCGTGACCAGCAACCGATCGCGGGCGAACGGCTTGGTCAAAAAATCATAGGCGCCAAGCTTCATCGAGTTCACCGCCCGCTCAATCGTACCGTGCGCTGTCATCATAATAACCGGAATCCGACCATCCTCTTCCTTGATTCGTTTCAGCGTCTCAATGCCATCAATTCCCGGCATCTGGATATCAACCAGACACAGGTCCGGTGGATCCTCTTTGACTAATTTTAAACAAGCCTCACCGCTCAGGGCTGTATTAATATCATATTTTCTTTCCTTGCGGAGACTTGCTTCTATCATTTTGCAAATATTTTTATCATCATCAACGATGAGAATTTGCGGTCTTTTTTTCTCTTCCACTTTCTGTCTCCAATTAGGACAACCTTTTTATATCCTCAAATCGGAATTCTTGCAGGATTATAAGAAATATAAAATTAATACGCAAGAACTTTTTGTATAAAGTTGATACACCTTTTATTTTACTATCTCAAAAAGAGACAAAAAATTTTCTTCTTCAACGGGTTTTATCTCGATGTGAAGCCTGTACCAGTGCTCGTCAAGGAGTTCGAGCGGAAGCTTGACCCAGTCTTTTTCAGTTGTGACAATAATCTCGGCAGCTGATCTTTCATACGATGTATATATATTCTCGATATCGCTCTTTTGATAATAATAATGATCTTTGTACGCTGCAAATCCAGCAAAGTTCACACCTAATTTTGCCAGCGTCATTCGAAAAGCGTGCGGATTGGCAAGGCCACAGAAAGCGTAAATTCTTTTTTGCGCCAGGTCGAGCGGCACTCTTTTCCCCTTCTTGTTGACCAGGTATTGCGGCACATAGTGTGCATAAAATACCGGACGTTTATGAATGTCCGGCACATCTTCTTTCATACCTTCCGGACCATTGAAAAGTATAGCATGGGCTCGCGACAAATTTTTTCGCGACTCCCGCAAGGGACCCGCAGGCAGGCAGAATCCATTGCCAAAAGGGGCAAGTCGTCGCAGGGTTACGAGATCAAAATCACGGTGAATTCGTCGGTGTTGAAAAGCATCGTCAAGAAGGATAATATCTGGTTTAAACCTGTCGACAGCTAACTGCGCGGCACGAACGCGATTCGAGTCAACAATGACAATAGCGCCGGAACAGGCTTGCGCGAGCAATAGCGGTTCATCACCCGCCTCATGGACTGACGCCAGGATGCGCTGCCCGTCTGAAACGACCACGGTTCCTTTCGATTGGCGGCCATACCCCCGGCTAATGATAGCGACACGCTTGTTCAATGACAGGAATGACCTGGCAAGATAGTGCACAGTTGGAGTTTTACCCGTGCCGCCAACAGTTATATTGCCGACGCTGATGAGATAACTGTTGATGATGTGGCTTTGCAAAAGACCGACATCATAAAAAAAATTGCGGAGTGCTATCGCAGCCACATAAACTTGCGAAAATGGCCATAATAATAAAGCCGGCCATTTATGATCGAAAAACCTCATCAGCTTCCTTTTCAAGAGCCATCATTCTGTCCTGTATAAACCGGCGTTGCTGCTCCAATTCTTCATTTGAAAGCTTTCGGGGAATTTTAATTGGTTCGCCATACAAAACACAGGCTCTTGAAAATGGCCACCACAAAGTGAAGCGATCCCACGAATTCATATAAATTGGCTTTTGTACCGCACAGGTTGTTGGCAGCAAATAGGCACCAGAGAGCTGCGCCAACAACAGCGCGCCCATCTTGACTTCGTGGCGCGGACCATTCGGACCATCAGGAGTAACGACGCACTGTTCGCCTTTTTTTAATTGTCGCAGCATCTCACGAAACGCTTTCCGTCCGCCGCGCGTGCTCGATCCTCGTACGGTGCGATAACCCATCCGCATGATAGCTTGCGCGATGATCTCGCCATCACCGTGTTCGCTGACCATAACAGAGAGATTCTGATTTCGATGCACGTAAGACAGGAGCAGCAATTTACCATGCCACAACAGAAATATTAATCCGTCAGCACTATTTTTAACTTTGTACCAGTTATTCACATGTTTCACACGAATGCGCGCCATTTTACCAAGCGCCAAGACCAGGAGCCATGATATTTTTGTGGCGATATAAAAAAGCAACTGTTTTTGTTTTTGTTTTTGTTTTTCTTTGTTCATCTGCTTCAACCATCCTTTATCAGTCCAAGGACGAGAGCAGCAGTTCGTTCAGCGGCGCCACGTTCACCTAATTTTTGTTTGATGCAGGATAACCTGGAAATTTTAAGCTCTCGATATGGCTCATCAAACAAACATTTTTCCAGCTCTATCGCAATGGAGGCGGGATGAATATTACCCTGAATGTATTCCTTGACCAGTTCTTCCTGGCCAACAATATTGACAAGGCCAATATGGGGAATCTTTATCAAACGTTTTCCCAGAAAATATGACAATGAAGAAACTCGATACAACAGGACAAAAGGCAGTTGAAAATAGCCGGCTTCCAGTGTGGCTGTCCCGGAAGCAACAATGCCTGCCGTGGCGAAAGCCATCAGCTCAAAGGTCGCACCCTTGATAATTTTAATGTCTCCTTCCTCAGCCACATAAGGCTTTATCATATCGCTTGAAATTGTATCCGCCAAACCAGCAGCAATCTGCAGGTGCGGATATTTCTTTCGTAAATGTTGCGCTGTCACAAGCATATCCGGCAAGAGATTTGTTATCTCCTGCTTTCTACTCCCGGGGAATAATGCCAAAATCGGATTTTGTGGATCAAGGTTAAATTTCTGGAAAAACACTTTGCGTTCAAGATGTATGCTCAAACTGTCAACAAGCGGGTGTCCGACAAAATGTGTATCAATGCCATAGGTGCTGAAAAACTCAACTTCAAAATCAAAAATAACGGCCATTCGATCGATGAACGAGGCCATTTTCTGCGCCCGACGCCGGTGCCACGCCCACACCTGCGGAGCGATAAAATAAAAGATGGTAAAACCCAATGCCTTGAGCTTTTTTCCGATTCTGAGATTAAAGCCGGGATAATCAATCAGGACCACAACGTCCGGTTTGCGTTCGATTGCTGTTTTGATGAGTGTATCAAACACCCGCTTAAAGTGCGGCAGATGTTTGATAATTTCAGAAAAACCGACATAGGCGAGGTCCGCTACGTGAAACAATAGCTCCATGCCGGCATCAGCCATGTGGTCGCCGCCGACACCAAAGATTTGCAATTCATCCGCGTTTGCGTTCAAAGCCCGCACCAGTTTGCCACCATGTAAATCACCGGATGCTTCTCCGGCAACCATCAAAATCCTTCGGACCATAAAATTACTCCGCGTTAGGCTGAATAGCGGCGTTTTGGATTTTTTCTCGAATCTGCATGGCCACTTTTAAAGCATGTAATCCATCTTTGGCGTTGACAATCGGTCTGGTGTTGGTTTCTATTGCATGTATGAAACTCTTCCACTCAGCTTGCATCGCATCCTGCTCGGGCGTCGGCAGTTTTTCATATATGATATTGCGTTTATATTTTCCCTTGTCGATCTGTCCCAAATTGATGGCCATGCTGTTTTGTTCTGCATGGTCAACGAGGCGAAAAAGCTCGGTCAAACGGAGTAAAAAATCGATTGAAATATAGGCATCCTGTTGAAAGAGTCGCATTTTGCGCATTTTGCGCTGCGAAATTCGGCTGGCGGTGACGTTCGCCACGCAACCATTTTCGAACTCGATGCGCGCATTGGCAATATCAGCCTCGTCCGATACAATAGCAACGCCGTTGGCATGAATGGCAGCCACCGGGCTCTTGACCAGACTCAGGACAATGTCAATATCATGAATCATCAGATCGAGAACCACGGCAACGTCAGTGCCGCGAGGATCAAATGGTGCCAATCGATGCGACTCTATGAAAAGCGGCTGCAATCCAAAAGAATCAAGCGCGCGAATAGCAGGATTGAATCGCTCGATATGACCCACCTGCACCGGGATATTCTGTCTTGCTGCCAATTCAACGATTTCCTCGGCCTCGACGATTGTGCCGGCAATCGGCTTTTCCACAAAAACCGGCTTGCCAGCGAGCAAAACATCTCTAACGACACGCACGTGAAAAGTTGTCGGCACAATAACGCCAACAATATCTGCAGCCGCAATTAATTCTTCTGCGGATAAAAAAGCGACGCATTTGAATTTCTCGGCGACGACCTGCCGTTGTTGCTCATTTATGTCGAAAACGCCAACCAACTCGACGTTTTCCATTTGTGACAGCGCATTGCAATGAAATGTTCCCAATTTTCCAACGCCAATGATACCTACTTTGTGGCGCGTCATTCTGCCTCCGATGTATGGTCTTTCATCAATCACCCGAAATGTAACCATTCTGTTGCTAATTATCAAAATGTTAAAGCAGAATTTAGATTGTTTTTTCCTTTGGAAATTAATATTTTGTTTCTACGGATGGGCATTTATAGAATATTTTGCAGGCGGATCGTCGTTCCAATTTCAAGCTTGTCTCCAGCACCCAAACATCCAACAAGAAAGGATTATCCGAATGATCGCTAAAAAAGTCGAATCTTACCACGACCTCATTGTCTGGCAAAAAAGCCATCATCTCGTATTGGAGCTATACAAGGCAAAATTATCAAAAAAAGAAAGTGAAACATTGGCAGCCAAAATCAGAGAGACATCGTCATCCGTTCCCTCTCACATCGCCATTGGTTTTAAAAAAAGAGGCAAAAAGCCGAAACTATATTTCTACAGATCAGCCTTGACCGCACTCCAAGAGCTCGACTATTACGTACTGCTGGCCAACGAACTGGGGCTATTAAAAAATTATTCCGCGCTCACAGAAGAAATCGACACAATCGAAAGAATGCTGAAACGCCTGATACGATCCAACTTGCCGACATGAACAAGGGAAAGAAGGTGCAAAAAATATTTTTCTGAGTTCTATTGTGTTCCTGAACTGGCGTATATATTCGTTTGAATGATGAGCACAACGACGGTCGCCAATTGCACCGTGATGAGCAAGATATCTCTGATCAAATTTTCGTTTTCCAATTTTTCCGGCACAAATATTGTGTCACCCATTTCTACCGTCGTATTCTTTGCACTCAACAATACGCCGGTACCAGCTCTCTGGACACGAACCTTTTTCTTCCAGGCGCGAATGTTATAGCCACCGGCATTTTCAATATAATAGGCGGCATCTAGATTGGGCAAATAAGGTACGAGTCCGGGTTGCTTGACATGCCCCACCACATTCACTGTGTGATCTTTTTTCGGAACAACGACCAAATCCTGATCCTCGAGAGTGATGTCGTAATTGTCTTCCCCGTTTTCGAAAAGTGCGACAAAATCGGTTGACACCAATCCCTTTAATTCGCGCGCTCGCTCGCGAAAATAAACTTTTTCCTGGCGACTCATTTCTTGCGCTGTCATGAGCTCGAGTCGTTCGAACTCGGCGTCTTTTCTTTCTTCAAACGAACGCCGCACAACATGTGCTGCATTCAGTGCCGCATCCTCGGTGAAACCTCCTGCTGTTTCTATCAGCTCGGTCAAGCGAGTCGGATTTTTGAGCAGTGCATACTCGCCTGGATAATTGACCTCGCCACGAATTTCCACAGTTCGTTTTTCGTGAAATTGTGGCACTCGTCGAACAAAAATCCGGTCGTCAGGCTGCAGCCGTGTGTTCATTACCTGTTCAACATAATTGGAATCTGACCAGTCAATATCCAAAACAATTTCCTGGGCTCGATTTGAATTGCCGAGAAATCGGGCGATATAAATTTTTGAAGAGTCCGCATCCGTCGTAAATCCATGTGACAGCTCCAGGAGATCCAGTACTCTGTCATCTTGAGCATATTCAAATGTATTTGGTGTTCGTACAGCGCCACTAATGGACACTTTTCCGGCCTGTTCTTGCACGGTCGGTATCACAATGACATCGCCATCGAGCAAGAAAGGATTCTCTTCCAGATCGCCGGCCAATTCAAACTTTAGATGATCCACACGCAAAATGGAGCCGTCTCGACGCTTGATGAGAACATTCCGTTTCGAGGCGGCATTCTGTTTCAGCTCTTTTAATTCTTCTTCCGACAATTTACTGCTTTTAGTTGGCGATGCCATGTTACGATTCTGCTCATCCGTATCATCCGATTTATTAAATGATGTAGACGGCTCGATAAAACCACCTGCTCGAATGATGGCATCCGATAGCCGGTCGAGTCCATTTACATTGACCAGTCGTGGCGTTTCGATGGCACCAGTGACACTCACGCGAAAAGTACGCAGTCGAACAAGAGAAACATATATATTTTCGGAATAATAAGTGGACTTTAGCTTTTTGACAATTGCCTCTTTTACTTCCTTCAGGGTTTTTCCTGCCACCTCCACATCACCAACATCCGGGATGACCAACAAACCCTCGGGGAGAACCATCAATTGATGATTCTTGTCAACATCGCTTCCCACAAATATGGAAAAAAAATCACCTGCACCGACAATATATTCATTTTCATCAATCGGGTGTTCAAGAACAGGCGGCTCCAGCAGTCGCGTTTGCTCTGAACCCGAAGCTTGCTGTAAATTTCTCAGGTACAATGAAGAAACATCCTGAGCAACAGCTGTAAGTCCAATAGCATAACACAGCAGCCCAATCAGTTGACGCATTCTGATAACTCCAATTCTTTAATTTAGCTGTTCCAATGTATCCAAAATTCGCTGCGATGCCAATCCATCCCACAATGGCGGAATGCGTGAATTCTTTGTGCTCCCGTTCATCGCCCTTTTATAACCCGCCACAATATTCTGAGGTTCCATACCTACAAGCTGATTTGTGCCCAGCTCGATGGTGACCGGCCGCTCGGTATTTTCGCGCAATGTGAGGCACGGGATTTTTAAAAAAGTCGTTTCTTCCTGAATACCACCGGAATCGGTCACGATCAATTTTGCCTGGCGCATCAAATCCAGGAACGAAAGATAGCCAAGCGGCTCGGTGAGCCGGATGTTTGACATTTTTTTCATCTTTTCATCCAGTCCCAACACATCTAACATTTTTCGGGTTCTGGGATGGATCGGAAAAACAATCGGCATATCGGATTGTATTTCTTCCAATGCGACAAATATTTTCTCCATTGTGTCGCGGCTATCCACATTCGAGGGACGATGCAGGGTCATCAATGCATAGTGAAATGGTTCCAATGAATAGTCATGCAAGGTATTCGTTGTCGCTGCTTGCTGCAAATGCTCGATCAGAGAGTCGATCATACAATTGCCAACGAAAAAGATTTTATTGTCAGTCACACCCTCTTTTTTGAGATTATCAATGCCGGACTGTTCGGTCACAAAAAGATAATTTGAAATAGAATCCGTGAGCACACGATTGATTTCCTCGGGCATGCGACGATCGTAGCTGCGCAATCCTGCTTCCACATGCGCGACAGGAATGCGCAACTTGACAGCGGCCAATGACGCGGCGAGGGTTGAATTCACATCACCAACGACAATGAGTAGATCCGGCTTTTCAGCACTCAAGAACTGTTCCACTTTGACCAAAACGGCAGCAGTCTGTTCGGCGTGCGTTCCTGAACCAACACCGAGATAAACGTCCGGCTCCGGCATTCGCAATTCGACGAAAAAGGTTTTGGACATTTTTTCGTC
Organism: Candidatus Zhuqueibacterota bacterium; assembly: GCA_016928775.1. Classification (GTDB taxonomy): domain Bacteria; phylum Zhuqueibacterota; class Zhuqueibacteria; order Residuimicrobiales; family Krinioviventaceae; genus Kriniovivens. The sequence goes on from JAFGKD010000043.1 coordinate 185,788, forward strand.
ATAGTGTTGGCCGGTGTGCAACAGGATTGGGTCAAAAAACAAAGATTTTTGCATTCGACGATGAATGGGCGCTATTTTCATAAAATTGGGGCGCGCCCCGACAACATTGACTACTTTCATAAATTATTCTTTCTAAAATCGGGTACCAGCACCCAATTTGGATATTTTTTCGTTATTTTTGATATTTTTCGTGAGGTTGCGGGTATCGACGACGGACGTAGCATGTTCGACGATAAACTCGGCCTCATATAATGAATGATCGGTGGTGATGACGACAACATCTGCGAGGCGTAAATTCTCGACCGTGAGATCAACAGAAAAAAAACTTGTGCCATTCACCTTTGCACTTTTGACATACGGATCGTTGAAGCGAATATTGTCAGGATGAACGCCGCGTTGCATCAAAAATTCCATAATCTTGAGCGCCGGGGATTCGCGCGTATCATCAACATCCTTCTTGAATGCCACTCCCAGCATGAATATCCTGGCCTGATGAAACGGGATGCCAGCATAACTCAACGCGCGACGAATCAAGCCGAGGACATAAAAGGGCATGTTCTCGTTCGTTTCTGCCGCCAATTCGATGAATTGGGTGTGAAAATCATATTCTCGCGCTTTCCAGGACAAATAGTAGGGATCAATTAAAATACAATGCCCGCCAATTCCCGGACCGGGATAAAAAGGCATAAAGCCGTACGGTTTTGTCGCGGCAGCCTCGACCACTTCCCAGATATCGATGCCGCCCATACGATCGCATAGTCGAGCCATCTCATTCACCAAAGCAATATTCACGCTGCGGAAAATATTTTCTAACAATTTTTCCATCTCTGCGACTTTTGGCGAAGAGACGGGGACAACTTTATGAATGATTTGTTGATTGACGAGACAGGCCAACTCTGTACATTTTTCTGTGACACCACCGACGACGACCGGAGTCGTCGCTGTTGTGAATATTTTGTTGCCCGGATCGATGCGCTCCGGCGAAAATGCAAGATAAAAATCAGTGCCAACCTTTAATCCGGTTTTTTCCAGAATGGGTTGTACAATACCCTCGGTCGTATCCGGAAAGGTGGTGCTTTTTAAAATAATCAGGTGACCTTTTCGGAGTCCGGCCGCTATGCCTTCGGTCGCAGATTCAATGTAGCTGACATCAGGTTCCTTGTTTTTGGTAAAGGGCGTCGGAACACAGATATAAATCACATCGAGCTCGGGAATGCTCGAATAGGATATCGTCGCTTTGAGCGTTCCCGATGTGACAACCCTCTTAAATTTGCTATCCTCGACGTCATTGATATAATTGTGAGCGTTGTTCAAACTCGCAATTTTGCTCTCATCATTGTCAATGCCAAGAACAGAAAAACCTCTGTCTGCGAATTCAACGGCAAGAGGAAGTCCCACATACCCTAGTCCTATCACGCCAATTTTTGCTGTTTTGTTTTGTAGCCGCTCTTTCAGCTCCATCTTTCCTCCAACGACCTCTATAGTTCTCGTTTATAATGTGCTTTATAATATTCTTTATATTCTCCACTTTTTAGTCTCGCCCACCATTTTTTATGGTCGATATACCATTGAATGGTATCCTGCATGGCCTGTTCAAAACTGTGACTCGGTTGCCATCCCAAAGCAGCGATCTTTGCTGTATCGACGGAATAACGACGGTCATGCCCGAGACGGTCTTGAACATACATTTTCAGCGAGTCAGGCTTTTTCAGATATTTTAGTATGAGATCAGTGATCTCGATGTTCATGCGCTCCTCGCCAGCGCCAATGTTATAGACCTGGCCATCATCACCATGATGAACCAGGAACTCGATAGCATCGCAATGGTCTCTGACATAGATCCAGTCGCGCACATTTTTGCCATCGCCATAAATCGGCAAGCTTTTATCCTCCAGCGCATTTGTGACAAAAAGTGGGATGAGTTTTTCAGGATATTGGCAAGGACCGTAATTGTTGGAGCAGCGTGTGATGATGACGGGCAGATCATAAGTGACAAAATAAGAATACGCCAGGCGATCAGCCCCGGCTTTGGATGCAGAATAGGGACTGGAGGGTTCCAGCACATCGGTCTCTTTGAACGAACCGTCGATGATGCTGCCATACACTTCATCGGTGCTGATCTGTACAAACTTTTCCACACCATGCTTTCGCGCCGCCTCCAAAAGCATAAATGCACCATAAATATCTGTTTTAATAAAATCATCCGGCGCACCTATGGATCGATCGACATGACTCTCGGCAGCAAAATTGATCACAATATCCGCTTCACGAACCAATGGATCAACAACGGACGCATCGCAAATATCACCCTTTACAAAACGGTAATTATTATTTGATTCGACGTCGCGGAGATTTTCCAAATTCCCGGCATAGGTTAATTTGTCCAGATTAATGATGTTTGCAGCGCTGCCGTATTTCTCAAACAAGTAATGAATATAATTGCTGCCAATAAATCCAGCGCCACCTGTTACTAGGTACGTTTTCATAGAGATATTCCTGTTTTATATTATCTGCCGTTTTCGATACTGACAGACTGTCCCCAAAAGTCTGAAAATTTACAAAGCAGTATACAAAAAGTCAATTCATTTGTTTTAAAAACATGTTGCGCAAAACTGTGCTTATCTACATCATATCTATACTTTTTGCAGACAATTTGTCATGTGTAAATATATCCTTCTGAATTATCGTTGAATGGCAGGACGAGAATTGCTATATTTTTCCATGAACAAAACCACGTGAGAACATCATGCAAAAGAATTCAATGCTCAGGATTGCTCTGGCACAAATAAACAGTGTCGTAGGTGACCTGCAAGGAAATTTTGAAAAAATAGACCGGCATGTGCAAGCAGCCAAGGCATCGGGATGCCACCTTGTTGCTTTTCCCGAGCTGACAATTACCGGCTACCCGCCGGAGGATCTCGTTCTTCGACAACAATTCCTTCAAGATCAAAAAGAGGTCTTGTACGATATTGTTGCGCAAATTGAAGGAATAATATGCATCGTTGGCTTTGTCGATATTGACAAAAACAGACGCTACAATAGTGCGGCTGTTTTACAAAACCGTACAATCAAAGCAGTCTACCATAAAATTCACCTGCCGAATTATAGCGTCTTTGATGAGGAACGATATTTTGAAGCAGGCAAGACGCCGATGCTGTTCTCGCTCAATGGCGTGAAAATTGGCCTGAGTATTTGTGAAGATATATGGATCCCGGACAGTGTCATTGAAACACAAGTATTTGATGGTGGTGCGGAGATGATACTCAACATCTCGGCCTCGCCTTATTCAATTCATAAAAGCCAGGAACGGCTCACTTTGATGCAATCACGCGCGAAAAAAACGCATTCAGTGGTGGCCTATGTCAATTTGATTGGTGGACAGGACGAGCTGGTGTTTGATGGTCAAAGTTTAATCATCGGTCCTCATGGAAATATCCGGCACGCGGGGATTGCTTTTGAAGAGGAATTGATCATTCACGACATTGACGTTGATATCGTTAGACAAAGCCGAAACGATCCATCTTTTATTCAAAACAAAAGCAGTTTCAAAGCTGTATTTCCGGTTTGTCAAAGAGTCACGCTCGATGATGAGACAACGCCGACAGATCCTGCGATATCGACATCGATAAAAATCGCTACCTTGAGTTTTGAAGAAGAAATATACAAAGCACTTTTATTGGGACTGCATGATTATGTGCACAAAAATAATTTTTCTCAAGCTGTATTTGGCCTCAGCGGCGGCATCGACTCTGCCCTGGTGGCAACGCTGGCAGCCGATGCCCTGGGACCGGAAAATGTTTATGGTATCACCATGCCGTCTCAATACAGTAGTCAGGGGAGTGTTGACGACTCTATCCAATTGGCGCAAAATTGTGCTATCAATCTAAAAACCTTTCCCATCAAAGACGTTTTTCTGCAATACCTCGAGCTTTTTCAAGAGACATTTGCGGAACGGGAAGCGGATGTGACAGAAGAAAATTTGCAAGCCCGGATTCGCGGTAATATCGTCATGGCGCTTTCGAACAAATTTGGCTGGCTCGCGCTGGCTACGGGCAATAAAAGTGAAGTGAGCGTCGGATATTGCACGATATACGGCGATATGGTCGGCGGCTTTGCGCCTTTAAAGGATGTCACAAAAACCATGGTCTATCGACTTGCCAATTATCGCAACTATCGCGCTGGCTACGATTTAATTCCGCAGGAAATAATCGACAAGGCACCTTCTGCCGAGCTGCGGCCGGATCAAAAGGACCAGGATAGCTTGCCTCCTTATGATGAACTGGATGAGTTGCTCGAACTCTATGTCGAAAAACGAATGAGCATAGTAGATATAATCGCGCACGGATACAAACCTGAGACAGTACAAAAAATCGCCCGATTGGTTGATTTTAACGAATACAAGAGAAGACAGGCCGCCCCGGGTATTAAAATAACGCCGTTAGCGTTTGGCAAGGATAGAAGAATGCCAATCACCTGCCGCTACCAAGAACGATAAAAAAAACACTTGACATTAATCATATCAATTCATATAATACCTCTGCCTTCTCAAGGCAAATCTGATTTTACCCTTCCAAACGTAAAAAGCTGAAATTCCAGAAGCCCGCCCGGGATTTCAGCTTTTTCTATTTTGACCTAATACTAACGCCCCAGCGCGACACGTCGCCCTTTCATGAAACCCGCTGTATAATGACATAAAATGTAAAAGATAATCGGCTGAAGCACAATAAATTTTATAAAATCTCTTTTGCTTGAGCGAATCAATCGACGCCCAATGGCTAATATCCTGACAAAAGGTAACAGCGGAATAAATAATGGATAGCGCACAAACAGCGCACCATTGAGATTATATCGGTATCGATTGATTGCAGCACCGTATCCCAACTCACGTTGATTTTTAATAATTTTGCCAAGTTTGGTTCGGTTTCGATGCCAAATTGCAGCTCCGGGCTGATAAAACAGCGCTATTCCATTTTCTTTCACTTTGCGGCAATAAAGACTGTCACTTCCCTTCACCTGATCGATGAACAATCCATACTGATGGAAAATATCCTTTTGAATGGAAAGGTTGCACGTCCCAAAATGCGTATTATTGGTTGTCTCGTTTGACCTGATAAAGTCATTAAATTCCAGCAGATAATCAACTGTACCCATTACGCTCTTTGGTGTCCCATTATATACAATTCCGCCAACAACCTTATAACCGCGACGATGTGAATCCACAAGTTGTTGCAGCCAGTTCTCGTCCACGACACAGTCTGTGTCTGTAAATGCGAGATATTCTCCTCGCGCGATACGAATGGCCTCATTACGGGCTGTACCGGGAAATGCTCGCTCAGGTAATTCAATAACTATGATTTGCGGGTATCGCTGACGAATCAAATCAGCGGTGTCATCTCCGGATGATTCAACAACAATTGTTTCATAATGAAAATCGGTTTTTTGCCGAAGTACAGATGCCAACGCATCAAAAATCACGTGCTTTTGATTAAAAGATGGAATAATAACAGAAGCTAAAATCGGTTCTTTTTTCATTTCTCTTTCGCTCTACTCTACCGGTTGACAAAATTACCGCCCAAACTAAATTTATGCGAAAAACTTTTGTGCATTTGCCGATGTTATAAAAATTATTCAGAGGTACGTTGCAAGAATGAGGCTAATCAACTGGATGTGCGCTTGATTAATAAAAAAAACCCATCAAAGATGGGCCAGAGTGCGCCCACAGGGACTCGAACCCCGAACCTCCTGATTAAGAGTCAGCTGCTCTACCAATTGAGCTATGGGCGCACATGAAAAAAGGCTTTAACCGAGCCTTTGGATATTTTTGAGTGAGGGCGCCGGGAATCGAACCCAGGACCGACGGCTTAAAAGGCCGCTGCTCTACCTAGCTGAGCTACGCCCTCCTGAAAGAGACAAATAATATATTATTTTTTATCGTTTTTCGCAACCAAAAAATCAAGTTTTGCTAAATACAAATGCCAATATCTTGGCGTCGACAATTATATTCGACAAAAGCGCATATTCATCCGGCTGATGACACGTATCAGCGATCGTACCCCAGACAATCGCGGGCAAGTTTTGATGTCGAAAAAGTGCGGCAACTGTTCCCCCGCCAATACCGATAATTTTGGGATCAACTTTTTTAACCGCACGAATAGCTGCAGCGAGCGCCTGCACAACCGGCGCATCAGACGCCGTTGGCGGCGCAGCTTGTACCCGTTGGGGATAAGAGACCTCTATGCCAACACCATACTTTTCGCGTATCGAACCGACGATGTCCAGAACCGCTTTTTCGACATCAGCAAGATCATAATTCGGCAAAACTCGACAATCATAATAAAAAACATCTTGCGCTGGAATGGTGTTGATGTTCGGTACGTTTGTCTGCTTTTTCGTCGGTTCAAAGGTGCTCCAGGGCGTATCGTACGTCTCGTCCCTGAGCGGATAAAAATTGTACAGTTTGTCCAGCTCAACAACCAGATGCGCTGCTGCGCGATGCGCATTGACGCCAAATTGCGGCGTGGAAGCGTGGCATTGTTTGCCCTTGATGACAAACTTTATCCACAAAATACTCTTTTCCGAAACCTCGATGGTTCGCCCCTCCGGATCGCCAGCATCCGGAACGATGATCAGATCATTCTCTTTAAATTGCTCTCGATGATGCTTCAACACATATTCCAAACCATATGTGCTGCCATTTTCTTCATCAGCGACAATCGCCAGACCGATATTTGTGACCGGCGTCACTCCCTCTTCGCGCAATGCTTTCGCCGCCAAGAGTCCGCAGACGAGTCCCTGATGGTTGTCCTCAACACCCCGACCAATCAGTTTGTCACCGTTTACCACAAGTTTGAACGGATCGCTGTGCCAATCTTTCAAATCGCCTTCCGGCACAACATCCAGATGCGACAACACCCATACTGTTCGATGTCGCTGCTCGCCGTAAATTTTGGCCAGGATATTGGGACGAATTTTTGCCGAGACGCGCTCGTCCGGCGCATTGATCTCCTGCACCTCATCAAAGCCGATGTCCTGCAAAATCTGTCGCACATAGTTTGCCTTTTCCAGCTCGCCATCTCCCCCACTTTCAGGAGCAAGCGCTTTAATGGCGACAAGATTTTTCTGCCATTCGATGATTGTGTCATGATATGTCTCAATTCGTTGGTAAAGTCTCTCCACGATATTCATGCTGTTCTCTCTTTCCTCGCCCTTTGAGCGCTTTGTAATATAAATCGACTCATTTCACCTTCGTTAAACAATAAATCGAGTCCGGATAATTCTCCGATAAAATCGCCAAACAACTGATGATATGCTACAGAGCGGAAATCAAAGCAAAGTACAGAACAATTATTTTTTTCAATGAATTGCCGATCGATAAATCTTTCATCCTCCGTTGGTACAAGATACGAACTGCAGCCGCACGCCTCTGCCCAGGCGATCACCCTGTGTGATCGATCCGTCACCCCGGGCAGCTCACGGCTGTCGACGAACCTGGCTAAAAACCCCAGTTTTTGACAGAGAAAAGACGTCGATTGTTGCAAAAGCTCATCAAGCAGTCGCCATTTTTTATTGATCACATCAGCAATTTCATCGGCAAAGAAATAATAATAGGGTGAGCTTTGATAATTGGACTGCAGCGATCTGATATGCGCGCCCTGCCAGTCGTGCTCCGGATCAATGCGCATATCCGCGATAATTTGTTTTGATGCACCTCTGGTTAAAACCGGAATTGAAAGCCATCTCGGCCCGGAGATTGTTTTGATACGCGTTCGATTGATTGTGCTATGCTTTTTATAGTGAAAAGTGTTTGCCCACACCACGACATCCGCTGCCGCAATCCGACTTAACACTCTCATCTCCGGAAAATAGGATGGTTGGACGACTGTCAGTACCATAATACAAATGAATTACCCGCTACTCGATCTAATCCAGAACCATGCTCAAACCGATGCGGTGCCGTTCTTTATCGATATTTATCACCTTGACATCAACGATGTCGCCAACTGAGACCACGTCGAGCGGATTTTTCACATATCGTTTGGCCATTCGGCTCAAATGCACCAGCCCATCCTGCTTGACGCCGATATCCACAAAAGCGCCAAAATCCACCACATTGCGCACCGTCCCCTTGAGGATCATACCCTCGGACAGATCGTTGATGCTGAGCACATCGCTGCGTAATATCACCTGGGGCATGTTGTCGCGTGGATCTCGATTTGGCTTTTCGAGGCTGTCAACAATATCCACAAGCGTTTCCTTGCCGCAGCCGCACAAGTGCGCCAGATCATCGAGTCGGCGCACCTCCATTTTAATTTTTGCTCTGACCAGCGCGCCATTTGCTTTCACATCAGCGATGGTCAAATCGAGATTCTCCAACAGCTTTTGCGCGGAACCATACGATTCCGGATGAACAGCTGTCGAATCAAAAAAGATATCGCTTTCGCGAATACGCAAAAAACCGGCGGCTTGAACAAAGGCATTTTCACCAAGCCCGTTGACTTTTTTGAGCTGTTCGCGATTCACAAATTTGCCAATATTTTCTCTTTGTTTGACGATATTTTCTGCCACCCGCGAATTCACGCCGGCGACATATCTGAGCAAAGAAGCGGACGCTGTGTTCAAATCGACACCAACCTGATTGACCGCCGATTCGACGACGTGATCCAATGCCTCGGACAGTTTGCCTTGATTGACATCGTGCTGATAGAGGCCGACGCCAATGGATTGGGGATCAATTTTGACGAGTTCGGACATCGGATCGAGCAATCGCCGTGCAATCGAGATATTGCCGCGCATGGAGGCATCCAGATCTGGAAATTCTTTTTTGGCCACCTCGGAAGCAGAATAGACCGAGGCACCGGCTTCATTGACAATGGTGTAGAACACCTGACGATCAATTTCTCCGATGAGCTCGGCCACCAGTTGCTCGGTCTCGCGACTCGCTGTTCCATTGCCGATGGCGATGATGCCAATATGGTGTCGTTCGATAAAATCTTGCACTATCTTTTTGGCCTCTTCCCACTGTTTTTGCGGCGGATGCGGATAAATTGTCGCACCTTCGAGATATTTGCCGGTGGTATCAATCGCGGCGATTTTGCAGCCGGTTCGATAGCCGGGATCGATGCCGAGGATATTTTGGTTCTTCAAAGGTGGCGTCATCAGCAAAGCGCGTAAATTGCGGGCAAATATATCAATGGCGTGCTCGTCCGCCCGTTCGGTGAGATTGTGCCGCAGCTCACGCTCAATCGCCGGCGCGATGAGTCGGCGATAGGAATCTTCGATAGCCGTTCTGAGTTCGATGGTAAAGATACTGCGCGGATTGGTGACATAAACCGCTTCGATAGCAGCAACCATATCACCTTGTGGAATATCTATTTCCGCTCGCAAATATTTTTCCCGCTCACCGCGATTGATCGCCAATATCCGATAGGCTGGAATTGTTTTGAGCGATTCGGAAAAATCCTTGTAAACTTCATACTCTCCGACATCCTCGGGATGACGCGCTTGCGACACCAGGAGACCCTTTTCCTGCGTTCGTTCACGGATTAATTTTCGAATATCGGCGTTTTCTGAAATAACCTCCGCGACGATATCGCGAGCACCAGCCAAGGCTTCTTCAGCACTGAGGACGCCTTTTTCAACATCGATATAGTGCGCCGCATATTCTTCCGGCAAACCTGCTACAATATCTTGTTTGAGGATCATTTCAGCTAACGGCTCGAGACCCTTTTCTTTGGCGACCGTTGCACGCGTGCGGCGCTTGGGCTTGTAGGGCAGATAGAGGTCTTCAACGTCCTGCAATTTTGTAGCCGCTTTGATCTTTTCTTCCAGTTCGGGCGTCAGCTTGCCCTGCTCGGCGATACTCTTGAGAATCGTCTGTTTTCGTTCTTCCAGATTACGCAGATAGCGCGTGCGCTCCCACACTGCGCGGATTTGCTCTTCATCCATGCTGCCAGTGACTTCTTTGCGGTATCGCGCAATAAACGGCACGGTGTTGTCCGCGTCCAGGAGCTCAATCGTATTCTTGACTTGATTCCACCGCAATCCCAATTCTTCAGCAATAATGGTAATCAGTTGCTGATCCATCACTTCTCCTCAGATCTAATCCACTAAAAGCGGCTAAATATAAATGAGAGCATTTTGAAATGCAAGAGATTTCAGGATTTCGCCGCAAAACCTCAGTCTTTGGTGCTCAGGCTAAAACTTGGAAAAACTGTCACAGTCATCACTTTTAAAAAAGCCTCTGCCGAGTAACAAAATTGAATTATAGTCCTCTCTCCCCCGCCAGACATTTTTTTAAATTTGCCACTGATTTTCACGGCGCGACCAAAGGCCGCAACCAAAATGGTCCGCGGATAACACGGATAGCCGCAGCCTTGTTGTAAAGTATTTATATCAAAATCTTGCTAAAAATACAAGATGTCACGGATTATCCGGATCAATATGATTTGAAAATGATTACTACTCCGTATTACAAATCTACAACATCGTGCTTTTTTGACAAAGTTTTTGAGTCTATAATATAAATAATGATTGCTCTATTAGCACAGAAAAAACATTAAAAAGCTGATTGTTTTTATTGCTTTATCTTTTTGTCTATTGAATTTGATACTC
>JAFGKD010000044.1 GCA_016928775.1 Candidatus Zhuqueibacterota bacterium
ACGATGATTTTACGCATAAACCCCTCTTTCGTTGTAATAGCAATCAGAGATCGGCAGCTTAACGCTTGCAGATCTCCAGGTGCCTGTGTTGATAGCCATACATTGGTGAACGATGGAAACGAGAACATATCAGTTTACTGACTAAATATGGCATAAGAAAATTGGCAAGTTATTTTTCGTAAACTCGTGCTTTTGCCAGAGAAATCTCCAATATTTGTCAACAAGGAGTTCAAAAATGGAGCTTTTTTGCAAAATAACAGAGGAATTCCCTCCCCTGCTCAGATAAAACGTGGTGATCAGATGTCGTCACTATTTGTGTTATTAAGTAATCGAGAAACCGGGTTTTTTTGAAAAACCCGGTTTCTAATGTGCAAAAAATTATTGATAATCACTTAGAAATTGACAAAATCCATTTCTAATTTTTTTATGAATTTCCTTGACAGGTATGCTTTTCTCAAAATAGGAATCTTGAACGAGAATATTTAGATAGCGTGAACCAAAAATCTTTAGGGGCAGGGTGTAATTCCCGACCGGCGGTCAGAGTCCGCGAGCTGCAACGCAGTTGATTCGGTGAAATTCCGGAACCGACAGTCAAAGTCTGGATGGGATAAAGATTTTTTCGGTGTGAGAATTTTTATGATGTATGCCCCGTATCCCGGATACGGGGCATTTTTTTTGTGGATCGAAATTGCGCTTCGACGTACACGCGGCCTGGATTTGCGTCGCGTATGTGAACGAAAAAATTTCCTTCTACATGGACTAGGAGAAGAGGATATGTTCAAGAACAAAACAAATCTGGGTGTGTTTCTCGTGTGTCTGGCAGCAGCAATGTGGGGATTTGACGGCGTAGTGCTGACCCCGCGTCTCTGGAATCTGGATGTCGGTTATGTGGTCTTTATGCTGCATGCCTTGCCATTTTTGGGCATGAATTTCATTTTATTTCGTGAATACAAGACGGTAAAGACCCTGAGCGCAAGCGACATGATCTATTTCGCGCTGATTGCCCTGTTCGGGGGTGCTCTGGGCACGCTGGCGATTGTCAAAGCCCTCTTTATCGTCGAATTTAAACATCTCACGGTTGTTGCACTCCTGCAGAAACTGCAACCTGTTTTCGCGATCCTACTCGCACGTCTGTTGCTCAAAGAGCGGATTGGCAGAAACTTTACCTTTTGGACCAGTATCGCGCTTATCGGAGGGTATTTTTTGACCTTTGAGTTTCATCTGCCTTCTCTGGTGAATAGCGGCAAAATGCTGCCAGCGGCAGGTTATGCGTTGATAGCCGCGTTTTCCTTTGGCAGCGCGACCGTCTTCGGCAAACGAGTCTTGAATAAAGTCTCCTTTCAGACAGCTTTATTCTATCGCTATGGTCTGACAACCCTGATCATGTTGGTGATTGTTCTCCTTAATGGCAGATTAGATCAGCTTCAGAAAACCACAGCTATCAATTGGACTTTTTTTGTGATTATCGGCTTAACTACCGGCAGCGGTGCGATTTTGATTTATTACTACGGGCTGCGCTACATCAAAGCTAATGTGTCGACCATGGCCGAATTGTGCTTTCCGGTGTCGAGCGTGGTCTTTGATTATCTGATCAATGGCAGCGTGTTGAGTCCGGTTCAATGGGTCAGCGCCCTAACCATGGTCTTCGCAATTTACAAAATCAGCAACACGCAAGTCGAAGAAGCAGAACCAGTGTATAAACCATCAAAACTATGCCAGGTGTAAACATTCTTTTCAAAAATTGCTGTTTTTTGTCTTGACAATCCTGTCCATGAACAGGAAGGTGAGATGACCGGGAGGAAGAACGTATGCAACACAAGAAGATGAGCAAGTATGTGAAATGTCTGTTGTGCGGGTGGAGTCTGGCGTTCTTCTTTGCGCTGTCCGGCGAGGCGCAACTGAACGATGTAAAGAGCTGGCAAGCGCCGCCGCCCAATCCGCCGCATGTGGAGTTGCCGGGGCCATATCCCACGCCGACAGAACGGACAGGCGATCTCCGTAAAGCTCCCTCGACAGAGTGGATATATCATAAAACTACTGATGGCCTGCATCCTGACGGCAATGAACAACAGATGATGTGGTTGATGAATCGCGCGCGCTCGAATCCGGCCCAGGAAGGCTATTGGCTGGCAACTACCACGATTTCTAGTATTGCCTTTCCGCGCAGTTACTTTGGCGTAAATACTACCCTCTTACAAACTGAATTTAATGGTTATAGCGCCAAGCCGCCCGCAGCCTTTGACCGGCGGCTTTATACCGCCGCCTATAACCATTCACTCGATTTGATTGCCCGCGATGCGCAAGATCATGACGGCCAACTTCAAAAGGTTATTGATGCAGGTTTTTCTTATAGCAGCTATCGGGGGAATGTGTATTCGTATTCGGATGATCCCTTTAACGCCCATGGTGGATTTAACATTGACTGGGGGAAAGACGTTCCTGACGATGGGGATGGTATGCAAGCCAGTCGCGGGCACCGCAAAGCGATCATGTCTATTGACGGCGATTACTCGAACGTCGGCATTGCGATGCTGCCGGAGAATAACCCGAGTACCGAAGTGGGACTGCTGGTGACGACCGGCAACTATTGCGCCGCAAACACGTCGGTTGCCAATCATTATAACCGGTTTATCGTCGG
>JAFGKD010000045.1 GCA_016928775.1 Candidatus Zhuqueibacterota bacterium
AACCTCCAGTCCCAAAACTTTCTCGAAGCAAAACCGAAAAATCCGTGTTCATCCGTGTTCATCCGTGGCTTGTAATTTGGCTGCGGCCAAAAGCCGCGCCAAGATTTTCAGAATTTTACCTTACGACAAGTCTATCGCGCAGCCGGATATCAGTTGAAGAAGCACCAATCAAAACTCGAAAATCACCCGGCTCCACCACACGATCAAGATGTTGATTATAGAGCTCGAGGTGTTGCGGTCCAAGCTGAAAGGTGACCGTTGTGCTTTCGCCGGGTTGCAGTTCAACTTTTTGAAAACCGCGCAGCTGCAGAACCGGAGTTTCCACGCTGGCAATGAGGTCTTCGATATATAACTGCACCGTCTCTTTACCGACGCGTTCTCCGGTGTTTTTCAGATCAAAGCTGATGTGTGTTGTGCCGCCGCGTCCGATCTCCTTTTTGTCAAATGACAAATGACTGTAGACAAATGTGGTGTAACTCAGACCGTGGCCGAAGGGGTACAGCGGCCTCGGATCGAGGTCGGCATAGGCGATCCCCCACCCGTTTTCGAGCCAGTGTCGCTTGGACTTGGGATAGTTATAATACACTGGCAACTGGCCGACGTGACGCGGTATGGTGACGGACAATTTGCCGCTGGGATTGACATGACCAAAGATCACCTCGGCAATGGCCTGGCCGCCCATTTCGCCGGGGATCCAGGTTTCGATGAACGCCGGTACGTGCTCGACGATCCACGGTGTCGCCAACGGACGACCGTTGATCAGGATAACGATCGTTGGCGTGCCACTCGCCACTACAGCTTCAAGCAGCTTTTGCTGCAAGCCGGTGAGCTCGAGCGTTGCTGCATCAAAACCTTCGCCGCTGCTCCCGACCCGTGTTTCATTTGCGTCACGGGCACGCCACTCATTTTCGCCCAACACAACGATGGCGACATCCGCTTTTTCGGCAATCTCGCGCGCCTGGTCTGTTTCATTCAATTTGTCGCCAATGACATTACAACCCTTTACGTATGTCACCCGGCAGTGCGGTGCAATGTGCTGAATACCCTCTCGCACGGTGATGATGTCCTGCAGCACATTAATCGCGGTATAATCGCCCAGTTGATTTTTATCATCATCGGCATTTGGACCAAAAAGAGCAATGGATTTTATTTCATTTTTGTCGAGCGGTAAAAGATTATTGTCATTTTTGAGCAGAACGATGCTTTCTCTCGCCGCTTCGAGTGCCAAAACCTGGTGCTCCCGGTTGTGCACAATGTTGCGGGCGCGTTCGGGATCGACATGGGGATGTTCAAACAAACCGAGGCGAAATTTTTGCCGCAGCACGCGCGATACGGCCCGGTCGAGCAGAGCCTCGGGAATAGCGCCTTCAGACACCGATTCGATCAAGTCGAGCATATAACCGGTCTCGTAAGAGATGCCGACATCTACGCCGGCTTTGAGGGCGATTTGCCCGGCTTTTTTCATGTCCGGTGCAAGTCCTTGATAAATGACCGTTTCAATGCCCCCGCCTTCGCACAGCACCAGGCCTTCAAAGCCAAATTCACCCCGCAAAATATCCGTGAGAATCCATGACGAGGCGTGCGCCGGCACACCGTCGATAGATGGATAAGTGGCCATCACACCCAACGCCCCGGCTTGTTTGATACCCGCTTCCCATGAGGGCAAAAAGACGGTGCGCAGCGTGCGTTCGGAAATATTCATCGCGCCGCGTTCCAGGCCACTGACCGGCTCACTTTGGCCCGGATAGTGGCAGAGACCGGCAACACATTTATCCTGCGCCGAGACATTTTCCCCCTGCACGGCGCGGACGATGGTTTCGGCATAGCGCGCACATTGATAGGGGTCTTCGCTGTAAGCTTCCTGATTGCGCCCCAGGCGCGGATCACGAATGGGCTCGACGACCAGCGTAAATATCTGATGCACACCGATGGCGCGCGCTTCGCGGGCGGTGGCAGCATAAATGCGCGAGATCAAATCCAGATTGAACGTCGCTCCCAGCGCCGGTCCTTCCGGAAAAATTGTCCCGCCGGAGCACATGAGTCCATGCGTGCCCTCCTCGGTCATCAGCAATGGAATGCCGAGGCGTGTTTCTTCCGTGGCAATTCTTTGCAGCTCATTGATAAAATCAACCTGTTGTTTGGTGCCTTGATGCAGAATCGTATTTGGCAAGGTGAAAAAGCCGCCGCCCGGCCCAAGACCTTTGAGCAGGGTGCCGGCAGCAAATTCCTTGACGCCCTGTTTTTTTGCTTCAATAGATCGCCCCAGACCGGACTCGTAGACGCACGGCATGTTGATCTGCCCCACTTTTTCTTCCAGGCTCATGCGCCCGAGGAGATCGCTGATCCGGCTCTCGATTGGCTGTGTCGGATCTCGATAAAGTGGTTGTTCCATTTTTTGCTCATGTGCAAATATCGTGGTCATTAAAAAAATTATGATAATTTCAGCGACATGTTGTGATTTCATACCCTCTTTTCCCTTTTATGAATGTGGCCGAATTAATAGTTTTAAATGATTGCTCTATTAACTCAGAAAAGCAGTGCTTATTTGGAGTGCATTCTCTTCGAGAATGCATGACGGCGAAACCGTCAAGTTGGGTGTTCGCATCCATTGCAGTTCGCCCAACTCGCGGGCCAGTGGCCCGCGTGAATTCACACAGAGAATTCACTCCAAAAGAGTATCAAATTCAATAGACGAAAATATTTATGCAATAAAAGCAGTGAGCTTTTTAATATTTTTTCTGTGCTCATAGAGTAATCATCAAGTTTTTTATTCTGCCATATTTAGAGCTGCACCAGGTTACGAAGAGATATATTTTCAGAGTTTATGGAGCAATTGAACCACCTCTTTCGCCAGCATATCGGCAGCGGTCGACGCAAAAGGCGAGCTCTCGACCTCATAGCCGCCTTCGACGTACAGATGTTGCGGCGCAATGTAATCGGCTGTGCCGTTGCAGTGCGTGATGATAAAGGTATGCTTAAAAGGTGACGCCGCTTTGATCGCCAGGCCGATATCACTCAAAACTTCAGCGCCGAGTCCGACAAACGCCACATCACCCAGGCGACCGACCGTGATATTGAGCGGCACCTTTGGGTGATCCATTGTTGTTTTGATTTCACCGCCGGGTTTGCCGGGCAGCTCAATGGTTTTATAAATGGATCGAATAGGTCCGGAAGGGGAGGTGGCTTCAATTTTGCGTAAAACATGCACTACTTCTTCCCCCAACATGGTTCCTAACAAAACCGGCTCCGGTACCCAGCCGTTCTTTGTTTCAAAGCCGGGGAGTACGCGATACCACGGGTCAATATCACCGGACGCGCCGGCAAATCCGGGCGCAAAAACACCAGCTCCCAGATAGCGCTCGATGAACTGCTCTGCCAGCCCGTGCACATCGCCGCTGATGGTGTAATTTTCCCAGCCGAGCGATGTGCTGTGCGTCGCGTACTCCCACAATACGGCCAGGAGTTTGTCGTCATGTGCCGTGATTTTTAAAACCGATACTTGTTTATCGTGAACGCCATCTGGATTACGACCTATCCACAGGCGGGGATTGCCCGCTTCGTCATAGTAGACCTCCCGCCGGTTGACGCCGACCGGAGACGATCCATTGCCGGCGCCGACAGAAATGGGCTGCAGATTGTCCAGCGCCTGCCCGATAGCTGTGATCAATTTTTGCTGCAAGGTTTGTGTGTATTCGACATTATTGGCGTGGCCGCGCTTTTTATCCAGGATAATGCTCGGTCCGGCATGTGTGTGAATGGCTGCTAAAAAGAGCTGCTGTGGTTGCAGATTAAACTGTTTGAGGATAGCATCCCGGATGATCTCGTCAGTGCCGCTATAGAATCCGATGACATCCGTTGAAACAAGGATAATTTTGTCGCTTTTACTTTGAAAGGCAGCGACGCGCGCGGACAACGAATCATGAATGCCGGTCGACAAGTCTTTGCGATTGGCATAACCGGAGAGGGTCACGCGCTTGTCCGGCGTGATGTTTATCCTGGCAAAACCTCCGAGGAGGGATGTCTCCTGAGCCATAAGAACAGTGCTGGAGAACACCATGAACAACAGGATCAGTGTGTTTCTTATGATAAGCGTTTTCATGAGCACCTCGTGATTATTTGATGTCGCGATTTTCTTTGATATGTGTCGCAATATGCTCGACGGTATCGATCCAGATGCCGTTTGCCGGATCTTGAACGTATTGACACAGTTCTTCCAGACTCGTGAGCTGCGTCGTCTGATGCCCTGATTCGTTCATTTCATGCCCGGCCAAAATGAGCCAGCAGCCCTCCGCCGCCGCTTTGTCGATGAGCGCCTTGAGCTCGGCAAAAGCCTTGCCGTCACTCTCCATGCCGAGGAGTTGCGAAAAATCGCATAGCCAGGGATCGTTTGCACCTTCGCCGAGCCAGCCGCGACCGGTGAGGAAGCGCTCTGCGACAAGCGGTACATAGCTTTGCACCTGTGCTCCTCGTCCGACAAATTTTTGGCCGCACGGATAGGCAAAGCTTTGTGCCTCAACGCCTAATTCAGCTAAAATATAGGCATTTGCCTGATCGATTTCCGCGGCTATTCTATCCAGATCATACTCTTCCAGGGCATTGTCCCGTGAAAAGGCATAGTTGCCGGTGCACGGATGCGTCATGGTATGATTGCCGATTTCATGTCCTGCCGCGACAGCTTGCTGCCAGCCGTCGAGACGCTTCACCAAGTGTTCCGGCGAGATGTAAAAGGTTGCTTTTATATTATATTTGTCCAAGAGCGGGATACCTTTGTCGATTTGCGACAGGCGAGCATCATCAAATGTCAAGCTGACGGCACATTTTATCCCCTCGGGCCAGGGGAATGGAGGTCTTTCGGAAGTCTCTTTGGTTTGGTATTGCGCCATAGTGGTTCCCCATAAAAAAATACAAAAAAATAGAATTCTCGTCTTCATCATGACCTCACGTTTCGTTGTAAATGCCGGATTTTTTCAATAATGCGCGACTGTATGTGCGGATTGGCTGCCAGGATATAAGAGTGAGAAAAATTCCACGGCGCGCCGCACCAGTCCGTAAAGCGCCCCCCGGCTTCCTGAACAATGCACATACCGGCGGCGTAATCCCATATTTTGTCGCCCACACAAACAAAGGCATCGGTTGTGCCTTTGGCGATCGTGCATAATTCCCATGCGGTCGTGCCCCAGGTGCGTATGTCAAATTCATGGATCAATAAATCGACAACCTGCACGATGCGCTGACGATCACCCCGATGCGCACCAAAGTTAAAAAAAAGAATGGACTGAGAGGGATCAGCATTGGCTGATACCTGGATCCGTTTGCCATCAAGAAAGGCACCGTGTCCTGCTGCTGCGTAAAAACATTCATTGGTCAACGGATTTTGAATGACACCAATAATGGATTTCTCTCCCTCCATCAGTGCAATGGAGACGGCGAACGGCAGATGATGTCGCGCAAAGTTGGTCGTGCCGTCGATCGGATCGATAACCCAGGTTAAATCGCTGTGCCCCGGAATGGCGCCGGACTCTTCGCTGAGAATGGCGTGCGGCGAATGGTGTTGCAGGTGTGTGATGATAATCCGTTCAGCTTGCTGATCAATGGAGGTCACGAGTGAATTATCTTTTTTGTGCTCGGTCGCAAAATTCTGCGAATAGCCCGTTTTAACGGCATCACAGGCTTTTGCGGCGGCATCCAGGGCGGTTTTTAAATCTGGTGTCATAGAGGTATCGGCAATAGTGTGTGTTGATGGAATATAAAATATGTTGCTGTTAGATAAAAGTCTTTAATTCAATTGGCCGAGATAAAGCGTCGTTTTATAGACAAATTTGATCCGCCCGCTCTGTTGGTGTTGCTGAAAAAAGTGCGCCACCTGCTCGAGGATACGCCGTGCAACTGGATCGGGCGGCCTGGGCACATAGGAGGAAGACAGCACTCGCCCTTTGAGCGAAGGTAAATCAAAGTATTGAAAATTGGGCAGGATAAATTTTTTCACGTCTTTGCTGCAAAAGAAATTTTTAATTTTGTCGTCCGTCATTGTTTTGTGATCGAGTTTTTTGTAATCGGGGATGTTGGTTTTCATAATGTGCTCATAGGCCTGCTGTAATTGATCCTCCTCGACATCGCGAAGATTCCACACCAGTGCGACCCAACCTTCCGGTTTCAGTATTCGTTTGAATTCTCCACGGCAGGTTTCTCGATCAAACCAGTGGAACGCCTGGCCGGCGCAGACGAGATCGATGGATGCGGGGTGGAGGGTCGTCGATTCTGCGCTGCCGTTCACCGAGATAAACCGGGCGATTCCGACAAAATCTTTTTCCGCCTGGCGACGCATATCCAGATTTGGCTCGACGCCATATATTTTGTCAACGTACTTGAAAAACATCTGCGTGAGCTTGCCTGTGCCCGATCCCACATCGGCAACAATAGCAAACGCCGGCAAAGCGCCTTCGAGTTGCAGGATGTGGATGATGTCGTTTGGATAGCCCGGGCGGTGCCGGTGATAGTCTTCTACGCGATTGGAAAACCGATGTGTCGAATCCATAGAGGGTTATTTATTTCTTTTATACAAGCCAATCAATTCCGTTTGCGCCAGGATGTGACCGCGCATTTTATCTTCAAGCTGTTGCTTTGTCGGCGTTCCTTTCTCATCCAGCACGATATCCAGGGCGTAAAGCTTGAAAAAGTAACGATGTGTGCCGATTGGCGGACACGGTCCGCCATAGCGGGTACGCTTCCAGTCATTGAGACCTTGCCCGGTGCCGGCCGGCAAATCATTCGGATTGATGTTTTCGGCCAAACCCGATGTGGTTGGCGGCAGATTGAATAAAATCCAGTGCACCCAGGTCATTTTCGGTTTGGCTGGATCCGGTGCATCGGGATCATCAACGATGAGCACCAGACTGCGTGTGCTGTCGGGAATACCGTGCCAGGCCAATGGCGGTGAGATGTCTTTGCCGTCACAGGTATAAAGCGACGGAATGTTTCCTTGATGTTGAAATGCCGTTGAAGTGAGGGTGAGGGACATGGTGTATCTCCTGAAATTGTTGATTTATTTATGGCTCTTGCGAAAAATGAGCGCTCTTAACCACCGAGATCTTGGCGCGGCCTTTGGCCGCAACCAAATTTTGAGCCACTGATGAACACGGATGAGCACGGATTTTTGTTTCGGCTTTGCATCGAGAAAGTTTCAGGACTGGAGATCAAAAAATTAAAATGAATGATATTATCTGTGTTTCATCCGTGAAAATCCGTGGCTTATAAACTTTGCTAAAAAAACACAATGTTGCAGATTTGTACTACAAAGGACACTCGGCGGCAAAGTACACATTATTCAGATGCGCCTCATTAGTTTTTTTGCATAAGCATGGGCTCATTGTAAACAACAGACCGAGCCTGATGAATGTGAGACGAAATGTTGATTTCATAGTGTCACTCGTATATAATCCTGCCATTCTTGATCACTTTTTCCACCAGATTAACGCCAAAATAATAGGGCAACTGCTCGGGCGTCTCAATATTGAGCAGAATCAAATCGGCCTTTTTCCCGGGTTCCAGGCTGCCGCGGTCGGCAGCGGTTTTTGTTGCGAAAGCTGCGTTGAGTGTCGATGCGATGATGGCTTGCGTAGCAGTCATTTTCATCTCAATGCAGGCGAGGGCGATGATCATCTGCATGGAAAAGCAGGGACACGATCCCGGGTTAAAATCAGTGCCCAGCGCGACAGCAATACCACGCTCAATAAAGGTGGCTGGATTGGCATACTCGCCGGCGCCGGTGAAAAATGACGCGCCCGGCAGGAGAATGGCGATCGTGCCGTTCTCGCGCATGCTGTCAAGTTCATCTTCGTCGACAAAGTCGAGATGTTCAACCGACAGCGCGCCAAGCTGCGCTGCGGCACCTGCGCCACCGAGGGCATTAAACTGGCCGGCATGTGCCTTCAAGCCGTAGCCCAGGGCAGCAGCCGCGCTGAGGATGCGGACACTCTCTTCAACGGTGAATGCTTCGAGCTCGCAAAATACATCACAAAACCGGGCTAACTCGCCAAAGTCCGGCAATGCCTCCTTGATGAGCCAGTTGATATACTCGTTGCGTTCCCAGTCTCCCGGCACAATATGCGCACCCAGAAAAGTCGGGATCACGTCCAGAACATGTCGCTGGTCGAGACGATTGATCACTCGGAGTAATTTTGCTTCAGCGTTGGGTTCCAGTCCATAACCGCTCTTTATTTCGATAGTGGTGGTACCATGCATGGCTACCATATTGAGCCGGTGCAAAGCCGTCTGGAACAGGTGCTCTTCGTCCGTCTTGCGTGTGGCACGAACTGTTGAGTTGATGCCGCCGCCGCTCTTCAGGATATCGAGATACGTTTCGCCAGCCGCCTTGCGCGCCATCTCATGCTCGCGTGAGCCGCCAAAAACAAGATGCGTGTGCGGATCAACAAAACCGGGCATCACCAGGCGTGACTCGGCATTGATTTCCTCCTCGACCGGCCTGAATTGATCCCGTATTTCTTCGGTTGTTCCAACGGCAACAATTCGCCCATTCGCTGCGGCAACGGCGCCATCCGGTAAAACGGCCAGATCGTTCATTTCCTCGCCAATACGGGGTCGATCTGCCCCTTGCATGGTAATAAGCTGACCGCAGTTATATATGATCAAATCGACGACAGTACGCTGGTTATTCAACATAAGAGCCTCGTGCAAAGAATCCTGGTGTTTTTACCCTGCCAGATTTCGGACTAGAGTTTTTTCATCACTTGTTTTATCACTCTTTTTTTCCTCGCGCCAATTTCTTTGATTTTTGTTTCCGCTTCAGTTGTAATTTTTGTTCGAATCTCGGCGTCTGCGAGCTGCGGTATGTTAATTTTGATGTTAAAATAGGCGCCCATGGCAGCGGCTTCCGCTTGCAGTGCGGCTACCCCCGCATCCGATATGGCGTTACTGTTACCCTTTTTGGCCACTTGCTCAATGATCTCGAGCAGATCGCGCGTCATGCGCAGGGTTGTGAGCGGCACGTCCGTCATATGAAGAGCGGCAGATTGTTTGGCGGTCTCGCGCGCCTGTTGCTCCTGTTCCGATTTTTGGGGCATCCGCAGTGCCGTCATAAAACCATTGAACGCGTCGCTGTCCAAATCGATGAGCTGTAAACAGGTGGCTTTTAATTCCTGTGCCCGAATGGCAACCTGCTCCATTAACCGATTGTGACGCTGGTACTCTTTTTTGCCAAAAGTCAGATTGGCCACCATGGAGGCCAGGGCGGCGGCTAACGCCCCGTTGAGGGCTGCAACGCTACCGCCACCCGGGGCGGGTGAATCGCTGGCTAACTCATTGACAAAATCTGCCACGGTTAAATTGACCAGCTCGTCTTTTTCCTCCTGCATGGCGTATTCAATAATTCGCTCATTCGGATCAAACGGCGATGTATCATTGAGTCCGAGCGATAAAATGGCAATGTGAATGATATCCCGTTCCGCCAGACCGATGTGTTTGCCTTGTTGTCGCAGATAAAATTTTCCGGCATCGAGCAGTGCTTCTTTCGGCGCCATACCGACAAGCTCGCTGCCGGTGACGCGCAAGCCGCGGTTTTTCGCCTCTTCCCGCACCGCTTCAAAGGCAGTGTGCAGGCCCGTGACATGATAGTTGTGCAGGTTCATTGTCACCTGGGCGTAGCCATATTCTTCGATGATCCAGCCGGCGCCCTGGACAAATTTGAGTTTGCCGGATATTTTGATGGCATTGCCCGCCTCATCGCGAATGATGTCGCCTTTTTTATCGCGTTTGGCGCGACCGGACTCGCGCAGATCGAGGGCGATGTCATGCGCCGGCGACCGGTCTGTGGTGTTGAGATTGACATTGTAGGCCAACATAAAGTCGCGCACGCCAACCACGGTTGCACCCGATTTGGCGTTAAAGTGCGCCGGGCCGAAATCCGGCGCGAATGCCGGGTCTTTCAGTTTTTCCGGCAAGGCCTCGTATTCGCCCTGGCGGATATCCGGTAACTGTTGGCGCTCCGGTTTTTTGGCGGCTTTGCCATATAAATAGATAGGTATATTTAATGTCTCACCAATCCGCTTGCCAAGCTGGTTGGCAAGCTGGATACATTCTTCATCGGAGAGTCCGGATACCGGGATCAGGGGGCAAACATCTGTGGCCCCCATGCGGGGATGCGCGCCCGTGTGTTTGGTCATATCAATAAGTTGAGCGGCTTTTTGCGTGGCGCGAAATGCCGCTTCCACGACTGCCTCCGGCGAACCGACAAAAGTGACCACCGTTCGGTTGGTGTCCGCTCCCGGATCAACGTTGAGTAATTTTGCACCTTTGACTGCTTTTATTTCTGCGGTAATTTGGTCGATGAGTCCCATATCGCGCCCCTCGGAAAAATTGGGTACGCATTCAACAATTTTATCCATAGTCTAGTCCTTCAAGCTTGGGATGTTCGTCCTATTCTGTTTGGCAAATTGAATGGCTTTTTCATAGCCGGCATCGACGTGGCGAAAGATGCCCGTCATCGGATCGGCGGTCAAGACGCGGTTGAGGCGTTCGCCTTTCGCTTTTGTGCCCGTCGCCACAATGACCTGGCCTGCGTGCGTTGAATTGCCGATACCCACGCCGCCGCCATTGTGGATGGACACCCAGTCTGCACCACAAGCAACATTTGCCAGTGCATTGAGCAGCGGCCAGTCGGCGATGGCATCACTGCCATCCTGCATATCCTCGGTTTCGCGATTGGGCGAAGCGACCGAGCCGCAATCGAGGTGATCGCGACCGATGACAATCGGTGCCTTGAGATCACCTTTTTCAACGAGCCGGTTGATACGCTCGCCGAATTCCGCGCGCTGCCCAAGTCCCAGCCAGCATACCCGATTGGGCAAACCGATGTGCGGTACCTGTTTTCGCGCCAGAGTAATCCAACGATTGAGGAGTCCATCGTTCGGAAACATCTCCAGAACGAGATCATCGAGCCGGTGAATGTCCGTTACCTCGCCGGACAAGGCAGCCCAGCGAAACGGTCCACGGCCTTCGCAAAACAGAGGACGAATATAAGCCGGGACGAATCCCGGATAAAGGAAGCGGCCATTGTTGTCACGCACAGTGAGCCCGGCTTTCTCCGCCTGACCGCGGAGGTTATTGCCATAGTCAAAGGCAATGGCGCCCTGTTTTTGCATGTCCAGAATAGCCTGCGTATGTCTGAGTATGGACTCGGCAGCTCTTTTTTTATACTCATCAGGATCTTGATCGCGCAATTGAAGAATGTTTTCCAGGTCACCGTGCGGTACATAATCCAGGAGATCGTGCGCCGAGGTTTGATCCGTGACCACATCCGGGATGATGCCTCTTTTGACCAATTCGGGATAAATATCAGCGGCGTTGGCAATCAAGCCCACGGATAAAGGATTTTGATGACGCACGGCCTCGTCAACCCACCTGAGCGCCTCATCAAGGTTCGTGGTTTTTTTAAAACAATAACCTTCCCTGACCTTGCGCTCGACGCGCTCGGCGATCACTTCGACATCGAGGATGACGCCTTCATTCATGGTCGCGGCCATGGGCTGGGCGCCGCTCATACCGCCCATGCCGGCGGTGAGGATAAATTTGCCTTTGAGAGAACCGTTAAAATGCTGGTCGGCCAACGCCCCGAGGGTTTGAAAAGTGCCCTGCAAGATACCCTGCGTGCCGATGTAAATCCACGAGCCGGCGGTCATTTGACCATACATGGTCAATCCCAGCGCGTCATAATGGGCAAAATTTTCCGGCGTTGACCAGGCCGGCACGATATTGCTGTTGGCGATCAGCACGCGCGGGCTATAGGGGTGCGTTCGCAGCACGCCGACTGCCTTCCCGGACTGGATCAGTAAAGTTTCATCGTTTTCCAGTGATTTTAATGCCTTGACAATTCGATGAAATTCGCGCCAGTTTCGCGCTGCCCGGCCCGAGCCGCCATAGACGATGAGCTGATCCGGCAGCAGCGCGATATCCGGATCGAGATTGTTTTCGAGCATGCGAAGAGCCGCTTCGGCTTCCCAATTCTGCGCTCGCAGTTTCGTACCGCGCTGCGCGCGAACGGGAGTAGAGGGTTTTTCCTCCATATACATGGGACGCAACATATTATGTTCCTCGATTGTATTTTGATTTGTATGAAGAATATTGACGGGGAAAAATAGATGGGTATGTATGTGATTTTATCATATTATACTGTAAAAGGCAGAATGGGTTTATATGGTTTAGTGGTATGTCTGTTCACTCTCATATAACCATTCTTGCATGCGGAACATTTCACCGTATAAAAAATTTGGGGGCAAAAGAGGGGCGGTTTGTCAAAAGATGAAATTGAAAATCCGGGTGAGCACACCTGGATCAGGCTATTGTTATTTCAGAAATTTATGAAACAGAATTTCTGCCCCTAACTGCTGCTCGTCAATGCCAGTGGCAAAACCTTTCACCCAGATTGTATAGGCGGCATGCGGCAATAACTTGACATCTTTGATCTCCAAAACCTCTGTATCCGTGCCCGACACTTTCACCTTGAGATTATAAGTTCCATGTTTTAATGCAGTGAATGGAGTGGCTTTTTTAAAGGCGATGTTCTGAAAAACAATCGTATCGTCCTCCAGGGTAATATCCACGGCAGGGGCATCCGGTGACAAATGTGCGAAACGAACCATTGCTTCATCAATAGCGGGCTCCCCAAATTTATCCTCAAGAACGAGAGCTGACAGATTGGCCACGGCATCGCAGGCAAAAACGCTATAGTAAACACCCGCGGTCACGTCCAGCGTCGCCACCAGTGCTTCATTGTTGGTGCCGGCCACTGTCAGTTTGACTTCATGACTCCCCTCCTTAAGTGAGTTATATCTGGTACTGTTTGGATAAGCAAAATCTTTAGCGAACAGATGCCCATCGACGTAAACATCCACGTTGGGTGCGTCGGGCGATGCATGCGTTAAAAGAAATTGTGCACTGGATTCGGGCGGATCAAATGGAAAATCATCGCATGCTACGAGGAGCGTCATTATCGTTGTGAGAAGAACGACAAACCAACTCTTTCTTATCATATTGAACTCCTGTTTGTTTAATAATGAGGATAATACATGTAATCCCCGTTCATTGACGTTTTTTTAAACAATACAGGCATAATAACTATTTCACATAAAAAGACGTCAGGACACTCTGCAAGAATATCAAAAATGCAATTGCTGTAAAAAGTCGATTGCGCTGCTGGTGAGTCTGATAAATTTTCGAATTGTATGCATATAAAATGCGCTAATGCGGCAGGATTTTTAACTTGAGCTTTATTAACCAAAGAGGTCGCCAGCTCCGCCGACTCAATTTTTCATAAATCTTTTTCTCGGCGCTTTCCGGCGACCTCCATGCTTGCTAAAATGCGCATGCGTCGTGCGAAGCTGCTATTTCCCTTTTTTGATGTAAATATCGCCGCCCGACGTCTCGAGGTCAATCGGATCACCGCCGCCGTTGATGTCTCCTTCGCTCTTGATAATGACGTCTCCGTGTTCATCCGGCTCGGTTTTTCTGAGCGGAAAGTCGCTATAGATATCATAGCGTTTCATTTCATAATTTCGCCGACTGGTGCGAATTTCGGCCTTGACCGTGGCGGGCATATCTTCCGGAATCGTCAGTTTGATCGTGCCGCCGGACGTTTGCAGGTCGACGCCATGTGGTTTGCTGAAATCTTTGAGTGTGACCACGACATTCACGTCGCCGCCGCTGGTTCGACCGCTCACCTGGGCCTGGACATTGTCGAGATCGATGTCGCCGCCGGAGGTATTGACATGGATTTTTTCCATCAAATTGCTGCCGGAAATGTCACCGCCGCTGGTATTGGCATTTGTTGGTCCACTCATATCCTGCAAGGTGATGTCACCACCGCTGGTATTGACCGAACAACTGCCGGTGATGTTCATCACGTCAATGTCGCCACCCGAGGTATTGGCGCCCAGATCACCGCTCACTTCCCGTACCTTGATGCTGCCACCCGAGGTGTTGAGCTTGATATTGTCGGTTGCATTTGTGAGGCTAATGTCCCCACCGGATGTGGTGAACGTTCCCTGGCCATAAATGTCTTTCAAATCGATATCGCCGCCGGATGTCGCGCCGGCGACGGTGCCGGAGATATCGCTGAACGTCAAGTCGCCACCGGATGTGCTGGCGCGCGTGCGACCGGCAGTGTCCGTTATACTGATGTCACCGCCGCTGGTGGAAACATCCACCTCACCTTCGGTGCCTGATAACTCGATGTCACCACCACTGGTGCCAATCGATACGTCAAATTTTTCCGGGACGTTGATCGTAAAAATACTATGCACCCGGTTGCCGTCGTAATCACCTTCGATTCGGATTTTACTGCCGGATTGCTCGATGGCATCCTGGGCGCGTTTGTAAATTTCTTCTGCTTCGCCTTTGGTAAATGATTTGATTTTGATCTCCTGCGTGATCTCTACAACATTTTTGCTCCACCCTGTGACCTTAAAATCTCCGGTCACCTCTTTGACCGTAATGCTGCCGCCCGGCTGGACATCAAATGACCTGTTGATGGTTGCATAAAAATTTCCGCTGCTGCCTTTGAGTCCCTGGGCTGGCAGGGGCGCTGATAAAACAAGCGCGAGAAGAATCAATAAACATGCTTTTGGTTTCATAATGATGTTCCTTTACTTTTATTTAACAGTTCCAGTGATTTTGTACGAATATAGGTGTTGCTGTCTGATTTTGTGATGGTTAAGACATTTTCGAGAGCAGCGATTTGATATTCTCCCCCAAGCAGCGCTTTAAATGCCTGAAGGCGTACAGCTTGATTATCATCGGCCAGCATGGCATTGACCAGTATGTCTTGCACCTGCGGCTGCGGTTGAACAGTGCCAAGAATATCAATGACCGTCAATTTGACGCCTATATTGGTCTCCTGATTCAGAATACGCTGCAAGATTGTAAAGTAGCTGTCATCCAGCTTTTTGTTCATAGAGGCTAACTTTTCCAGCGCTTTGACGGCACGCAAACGCGCGATCGGATCATCTGTCAACAGCGCATAATGTAGCATGTGCTGGATGGCCGGATCGTTGCCGTATCCTTGTATGTGAATTTTGTTGAGCGTATTGTACGAGATTTCAACCGCACCGTCTGATGAAAAAGTTATTTTATCTATGCCAACAAGCAATGGTGAGATGGACCCGTCATCAACAGAAATCGTTCGAGATGCCGTCAACAGATCTTTGATGGCAAAGTTCGAGCCCGTCTGAGACTGATTTTTGCCCAATTTGAAACCAAAGAATACGAGCACAATAGCCAGACCAGCCTGCAGGGCCAGCTTGCCAATGTTCCACCAGGGTGATGATGGCTGTTCTTTTGCGGACATATTTCTCAGCTTGTAAAAGAGTGCCCGGCGCGTTGGCTGCAAAATGTCGTTGCTGACAGAGAAAGACTTTACATCAGCCTGCAACTTTTGCAAAGCAGCCAATTCTTCCTGACAAGCGGAGCAGACCTTGAGATGCGCTTCGAGCTCAGCTTGCTCGGTGTCTGATAATTCATCATAACAATAGAGAACGAGCTTTTCCTTGATAGTGCGACAAGTGCTCATATTATTCCTCGATATAATGGGCCAAAGCTTTTTGCATTTTTTGAGTTGCACGAAAGAGCAGATTTTTTACAGTGCCCTCGGCGCACTCTAACATGCGAGCGATTTCCTTTATTTTGATCTCCTGAAAATGTCGAAGCGAAAACACCGCGCGCTCTTTACTTGACAGGGTGTGCATAGCCGCATGAATCTGCTGCAAAATTTCGCCTGATCGGATAGCGGCTGATGCATCCGAGTCGTCTGTGATCTGCAGGAACGGTGTATCATTTTCTCCCGGATTTTGTGCATCCAGGCTGAAAAACAGTTTCAGCTTTTTCTTTTTGCGCCAGTTGATCGCTTGATTCACTGCAATGCGCAAAACCCAGGTGCGAAAGGAGCTCTGAAACCGAAAATCGCCAATGCCTTTAAATGCTCGCAAAAATGTCTCCTGGTAGATGTCCTGCGCATCCGTCAATGAACCCGTCATACTGTACGCCAGATTCAATACCTGATGATCGGACAAAATGACCAGCTCTTCAAAGGCTTTCGCATCACCTTGTTGTGCGCGCTGCACGAGTTCGAACTCGATGTATTTCTGTTGATCGCTCACGACATGAATATAGACAGGAGACAAATAAAAAGGTTTGCAAAAAAATTATTACGACTTTATAAATGTGACCCAGTGTACGTTCAACGTTAGTCTTCGTTCCATTTTTAAAAAGGGTGGGATGGCCATTAGCAGCAAGATTTTTTTGCGCTCAATGCCCGAAAATGAGACCGGCCACTATCAAGAAAATGTTAGCGGCCGGCTCTGGTAAGGAGTCGAGGGAAAAAATGAATTAGTTCAAACAATCGATACCAACAAGTGCTTCGTGCTCTTTCCCGCAGGTCAATGTGGGATTTTTTGTGTCAATTTTCGCCGGAACGTTGCGGCGGCGCAAGTGTGGCACTTGCGGCGCAACGGGAATGTTCTCGCGTGCGCACAGCGCATCAACAAGATAGTCCCGATCGAACAGTGCTTTTGCCTGGCAAGAGGGCAGGTATTGGTCGCTTTCACTGTTTATCGAATGTGGGCTGAAAAATGAGCGCGTCAGTTGCATGAAATTCGGCCGAACTGAAACCGACAGGGCGATGAATTGTTCAATAACATTTTCCAGTTCGCCGACATTGCCGGGCCAATCGTGTCTTTGGAGCATAGCAAGCGTTTCCGGAAGCAGGTAAGCGCCGCGCACATGATATTTCTTGGAATACTTTTGCACAAAATGTTTGGCTATGGCGGGAATATCCTCGCGGCGTTCGCGCAGCGGCGGAATTTCGAGGGTGATGATGTTGAGGCGGTAAAAAAGATCCTGGCGAAAAGTGCCATGCTTCACCAGCTTTTTCAAATTCCTGCTGGTTGCACAAATCAGACGCGCCCTGGATTGTGCTCCTGTCATTCGTCCCATCCGAAAAAATTCCTCATCCTGCAACACCTGGAGCAGCTTGACCTGGATTGCGGCATTTATATCGCTGATTTCATCGAGAAAGAGTGTGCCATTCTCTGCCATCTTGTAAAACCCGGATGAATTCAGAGCGCTGCTGCAGGCAAAGCCTTGTTCATCGCCAAAGAGCGCACTCTCCAGCAAGACACCTGGAATTCCAGCGGCACGCACCGGGACAAAATGATGCGCCGAATGATCGCTATTTTTATGAATCATACGCGCAACGAGTTCCTTGCCCGTGCCCGGCTCGCCGTAAATCAAGACAGTCGTTGGTAAAGGCGCGATTTCGCTGATAATATTCTTTAATTTTTGAACTGCCTCACTCTCACCCATCAAGGAGTCATACGCCAATGCTGTTTGACAAACCTTGTCCACCACAAGTCCACTCCGAGTTCTTTATTTTTGTATTGTATTTATCAAACATTGTGCCGAAATTTACATTATCAACAGAGTGATCAGAAAAAGGAAAAAATATTCTATCTGGAAATATTGATGTTAAGTCACTTTGTCTGAAATTATTTCAGTTCTTAAAACGATCATCCCGTCACAAGCCTTAACGCCCTATTTGAAACACTTTCGTGTGACCCGATTGCAAGTCTGTAATTAAGGAAAAATTGCTATCATGAGCACTTTGATCGTCATTGATTATCGAAATCATTGTTTGTATATTTGGCAGAATGATTTGGGATAACCATGAAACTGTTACATTTTTCCGATACGCACCTGGGTTTCTCGGAGTACTTTAAAATTGATCCTGATACTGGCTTGAACCAGCGGGAGCAGGATTTTTACACTGCCTGGCAACAGGTTATCACCGCAATTTTTCAGCACAAACCGGATGTTGTGGTGCATGCCGGCGACCTGTTTCACACACCGCGTCCGAACAATCGGGCCATTCGGATCGCTCTTGAAAGTATACAAAAATTAAGTGATGCCAGTATCCCGCTGGTTATTGTCGCTGGAAACCATGAAACCCCGCGGATTCGTACAACCGGATCAATTTTCGAGTCGATCGCACTGTTTCCACATGTATATGCTGCGTATTCAAGCATGTTTGAGCGGTTTACGGTTAATGATATAGATTTTTATTGTATCCCGCATTGCTCTTTGACCGAAGAGATGGATCGGGCATTTGTGGATTTGGCATCCGCAAATAGTGGCCGGGGGAGCGCAACTGTTTTTGTCTCACATGGGGCATGGGGCGGCCAGTATGGTATGGGCGAATTTAATGAACAGCGACTGCCGGATGTGGAGATAAAAAGCGGCATGACTTTTAACTATATCGCGCTTGGACATTACCACCGCTATGTCGAGGTGAAGGAGAACGCCTGCTATTCCAGTTCGACCGAGCGAACAAGTTTGAACGAACACAACACTAACTGCGGTTATGTGATTGTTGACCTCGAGTCCGGTGCCAGGACGTATCACACGATTCACCCGCGCCCGATGAAAAAATTTCCACCTTTGGATTGTCAGGATTTGACCACCTCCGTGATATACGAAAAATTGACCGCGTTGGCCACCTCGGATATTCAAGATGCGATCATCCAGGTCACGCTTGCGAATGTTGAGAATGATGCTTTTCTTCGGCTCAATATGCGCGAGATCGATGAAATTTTCAAGGACACATTTTATCTTGAAAAGCAAATCTTTCGAAAACTCTCCGAATCAAAGCAGATGGTGGCCCAGTCAAAAATAGAGGCATTGCCCGTAGAATTTGAACGTTTTCTTGTATCCCATACCGGCAGAGAACTGGACAAAAAAAAGCTCGCCGAGATGGGTGCGCATTATCTGGAAGCGGAATGACGGCATGATCATAAAATCTCTGAAATTGCAGAACTATCGTCGCTTTGAACAGCTTGATCTAGAGTTCCCGGAGAATCTCATTGGCATTATTGGCCGAAACGGCGCCGGCAAATCAACCATTATTGAGGCAATCGGTTGGGCGTTGTACGGTAACCGAATCGTGCGAACGGACAAGCAGGATGTTCGGTCGCAGCATGTCGACGAAAAAGCAACCTGTGTGGTGGAAATCGTTTACGCCTATGCCGGCTCTGAATTTCGAATTGAGAGAAAGCTAAAGGGCAAGCATGCAACCAGTGAGGCAGCCCTGTGGCGGGATGGCGGAGAAGACGCGATCGCTGTTCAGGACCGGGGGGTGAATGATTTTGTTGAGAATTTGTTGCAGCTTGATTATCGTTCTTTCATCACCTCGGTTTTCGCGCAGCAGAAAGAATTGGCCAAACTTAGCACTTTGCAGCCGGAGCAGCGGCGACAAGCGATCAACCGGCTCATTGGTATTGATCGCATCGATCGTGCGCGCGAGCATGTCCGGCGGGATCGAAACGAAAAACAGGCGTTTGTTCAGGGTAAGAAATCGGCGCTGAAAGATAGTACTGAACTTGCATCCCGGCTGCAAGATTTTAAATCCGAATACGCGACAATGTCAAAAAACAGGACCGCGCTGCAGGAAAAAGTGGATGAGGGAACGACCGTGCTCAAAAGCGCACGCGACGAATTTGAAGCGATTTCCAAATTGCGGGATCAATATCAACGCTGGGAGGCGCACCTCGCCACCCTCAATTCACGCCAACAGGAGAATCAAAAAAATCTGCAGCGGTCACAATCTGAAATAGATGAGATCGAAGCGGCTGAAAAAAAATTGTCTGAATTGGCGTCCCTTTTACAGGAATTTGACGCGATAAAAGAAAAAAAACTCAAGCTGGACAAAGAGCGGGAAAAATTCACTGCCCATAGCAGTCGCTTGCGAGAAAAAACAATCATTCAGGATGCACTGCAACGGGAACAATCGAATAAAGCAGAAACACAGCGTCGCGCCCAGGATTTCGAGCAGCTGCAAAAATCATTTGATAAAGTAACAACCGAACTGATCACCTTTGAAAATAAAATTGAAGCGCATCAGGAACTCATTAAAAAAGTGCATGCTGAAAAACTCACAGCCGAGTCCAGGGGAAAAGATTTCCGGCAAAAGCTGGACAGCATCAAAGAACTTGGACCCGATGGCGAGTGTCCGGTGTGTTCCCAGCGCCTGGGAGACCATTACGAGGGTGTCATCGATGATCATCAGAGGCAGTTGGTCAATTTTCGCACTCTTTATCTTCAATTCAAGCAAGAAGAAGAGGCTGCCATTGCCCGGCAAAAGAACCTGCAAAGGCAGCTCGGACAAAAAAGATCCAGGCGGGAGGAACTCGTCAAAAAAATAAAGTCAGCTCAGGATGCTCAGGATTTGGTGGCCAGGATTCAAGAACATATAACCAATTATCAAAATCAAATATCGCTGGTGGATGCGGCAATTGAAAAAATAGGTGCGATTGACTATGATGAACATGTACATAAGGATACGATAGCAAAATATGAGGAGCTCGTTGGTATCAAGCAAAAAGCCGCCAAGCTGGAAGAGCGAGTCAGTCGTCGGAAGGGGATTGAACACTATATCGAATCAATCGAGAAAGAGCTGGAGGAAATCAAAAGAGATACCGAATCAGCGCGGACGGCCCAGGCAGCTCTTGGATTTGAGGAGGAGGCGTTCGCACGCGCGAAACAGCGTGTAGCGGATAGCGAAACAGCTGTCAATCAGCTAAAAGATCAATTAGCGTCTGCTTTGCAAGCGATGGCTGTGTTGGATCGTGATATAAAAAATGTGCAAAATGAAATTGTCGCGCAACGGCAACTTGCCAGGGAGATAAAACAGAGCGAGGAGGAAATTGTTTATCTTAATGCGCTGGATGAATATTTCGGCCATTTTCGACTCGAGCTTGCCGGTCGCATTCGACCGCTGATCGCGCATCGGGCATCCGAGCTGCTGAATTTAACCACAAACTCACGCTATGCACAAATCGATTTGGATCAGGATTACAATATCAAAATTTATGATGGCAATCTCCCTTTTTCCATCGAGCGTTTTTCCGGTGGCGAGCAAGACCTCGCCAATCTCTGTTTACGGGTGGCTATCAGTCAGGTTGTTGCGGAACGCAGTGGCGGGGCGCCAATCAATTTTATTGTCCTGGATGAAATTTTCGGTTCGCAAGATACAGAGCGGCGAAATTTGATTTTGAATGCCCTGGGACAGTTATCGACGCAGTTCAGGCAAATATTTGTCATCACTCATATTGAAGCGATCAAAGAGATGTTGCCGGTATTGGTGAATGTCGAAATGTGTGATGCGGCTGTGAGCACAGCAACGCTGGTCTAAATCCTTTTATGTCGTTTCAAGTCCCCCGTCAATTTCATCCGCTTCTTTTTTCGCCTCGCTCTGAATGCTTCTGACGCTCATACCCATCACTGAAACCAGGACAAGTCCGACAATCAGGATCGGCAAAAAGTTGATGCCGTGCACGACAAAAGCAAAAGAGAGGGCGTCACTTTCCGGCACACCAAAAAATCCCAGAGAAATCTGGCACAGCCAGTGATAAGTACCGACATAACCGGGGGAAGAGGGTACAAGAACAGCAATAGTCGTTATGACAAGAAGAACCAGTGGTGTGACCCATGTGACTTTTTCATACATCTCGACAAAATTAAAAGCATATAATCCGAGTTGAAAAATATAGCCATAACAAAACCATATCAGCAATGAAAGCACAGTGACCATAATGTAGTGCCGCCAACTTTTCAGCCCGACCACACCATCCAAAAACGAATGCAAAAGTTCGTTCATTTTATGCCGTAGCGCAGGCGGTAATGGTTTCAGAACGATATCCAGAATAGCCAGTGTTTGATCACGATATTTTTTCAGCAAGAGCAACGCGAAAAGGAGCAGGGCAATGAATCCGAAACTGATATAGCCGCTCTTTTGCACCCATTCCGGAAAAGGAAATACCACGATCGTGAGTGCCATGAGAAGCAAAAGAGTAAAGACGTCAATAATACGTTCAACCACAATTGTCGCAAAGACTGCACTACCGGACACCGGACTTTTTTTGCCGACCAGATAGGCGCGGATGAATTCGCCAAGATGCGCCGGCAGGAATGTATTGGCCATGTAACCGATTAATAACGATGAATACAAATCTTTTCTCTTCACCTCGGCGATCGGCGCCAGCAACAGTTGCCAGCGCCAGGCGCGCAGCCAGTGACTGAAAAATATCACCGCCAATGCCGGAATAAAATATATATAATGTGCGCGTTTGAACGCTGACCACATTTGAGCAAAATTCACATCTTTAAAGGAAAAAAAAAGACATGCTGCTGCAGCACAAAGCCCCAGGATAACTTTCCAGTCTTTTAGTCCTTTACTCATACTTGTCCTTTCGCAAGAGTCGTGCATTCATACGTGCGGCGATATTCAAATGCGGAAGAATGTTTTGATCCGAGCTTACCACGATTATGAGAGCTTTTCTAAGAAGAGACAGAAACAATATATTTTCTCTCCGCGCATCTTTGCGTCCTCGGCGGTTCCAGGTACTTGATCTGCAGAAGAACCTAAAAAATTTAAACTTTGGGACGTTTAAATCAAATAAAAAATAACAGTAAGATCCCTCTTGCAGGACACCAGCGAAGTTTTGTATTTTCCCCAAAAGTGATTGCTTTATCAAGGATGTCAAATTTTCTCATTCTCTCGCAATAGATATTGATTTTATCATGATGAATCTCTATTTTTAGCATGTTCAAAAGAGCAAAGGAGCAGCATGCGATTCTTTAAATATCTCTTGGTTTTACTCGGTTTTGTTTTTTTATCCTGCAGCGCATCCAAACAAACGGTAAAAAGTGATGAACCTGTGCGCGCCATTCAGGAAAAGACGAGTGTGGAGCGGAACGAAGAATTTGATCCATTGACACTTGGGGATTATAGATTAGAGATTGATACAGCCAAACCGCTTGATGATACCGTTGA
This sequence comes from Candidatus Zhuqueibacterota bacterium, assembly GCA_016928775.1. Taxonomy (GTDB): domain Bacteria; phylum Zhuqueibacterota; class Zhuqueibacteria; order Residuimicrobiales; family Krinioviventaceae; genus Kriniovivens. The sequence continues at coordinate 22,889 of JAFGKD010000045.1, forward strand.
TATCGCGCAATTGTTGCGCAGTGCATCACCGGCTGATAGTGCATCTGAGCCGTCAAAAATCCGCGGATTTCGAGTTCAGTTGATTTCAACCCGGAATGAAGAAGAAGCTCGATCGGTCATGCGCAATGCCATCATCAGTTTTGCTGAACCGGTATATCGCGACTATGATAATCCTTATTATAAAATTCGTGTTGGAGATTTCAAGTCGCGTTACGACGCCAGTAAAGTTCAGGAACAGGCGATAGAACTTGGTTTTCAGGAGGCATGGGTTGTGCGTGCCTTGATCTGGGACAAGCCGCCAAAAGCGTCCAGCCAGCAAGCAGATGATGGGGATTTTTAGCCTGAAAAATTAATAAACATAAGTCGCACGTTTTCTATTCGTTGTTTGCAAACTTTGCAGCCGATTCTTTGTCGGCTCAAGCCTTTATGTATCATGATCCCAACCTCCATTTTACGTTAAAATATCTTTTTTAATCTGCCTGATTTTCCTTCAATAATCTATCCTGTTCATCCTGGTTATCCTGTCAAAATAAAAGCCAATTATTTGCATCAAGCGATAACTTTTTGCGAAATGTTTTTGCGATTTCTCCACTTAAAGTAGAATCCATCCAGCAGAGCGTTGAATGATCGAAAATCATCTAATCCTTTTTGGAGGACAAAAAAATGAAACGTTCAATTTTCTTCTTGTCGCTTTTTTGCGTTGTAACATCTGTTGTTTTTGCACAAATTCCGCAAACCATCAGCTATCAGGGTGTTCTGTCGGATGCCACCGGCGCGCCGGTTGCGGATGGCAACTATACCCTTGTTTTTAAGCTCTACGCCTCAGCAACCGGGGGCACGGCCCTGTGGACGGAAACCCAAACCGTGACAGTGACCAGCGGTGTGCTTGATGCTGTTTTGGGAAGTCTCACACCCTTGAATCTGCCTTTTACGCAACCCTATTGGCTCGGCATCACGATCAATAATCAGACGGGTGAGTTGTTACCGCGAATTGAGCTCACATCGGCCGCCTATAGTCTGAGTGCACGTACCGTGCCGGACGGCAGCATCAATAGTCAAAAAATCGCCAAGGATCAGGTGGTCAAGAGCTTGAATGGCTTGAAGGATGATGTTCGTATTACGGCCGGCGCCAATGTGACAGTCACAACCAACGGCGATGCGATAACGATCGCGGCCAACACGAATGGTGGCAGCGGTGGTAACACTCTGGATATGGCTTATGATCAAGGCGGACCGGGGGCTGGCCGTCAGATCACGGCTGATGCCGGCGCGGTCAAGATTGCCGGGGCTTCCGAGAGTGAGGCGCTCGTCGTTGACGGCAAGGTGGGCATCGGCGTCGCTAATCCACAGGCCAAGCTGGACGTGAAATATTGGCCGGCCAAGCAGTTGCGCCTCAGCGCTATCGGATCGTCAGCCTACTGGGATGTCTTTCATAATGCCTCATCATCGTCAGATTACGGCTTGAGCTTTAGCGATCATAACGGCACCGAATATTTGGCACTGAATCGCCTGGCCAATAAAAATTCGGTTTTCCTCAAGTCGCCTGTCGGCATTGGCACGGCGGATCCGCGCAGCGATTTGCACATCTACTCGGACGGTGATCCAAAATTCCGCTTCACCAATGGCAACGGCACTGAGGCCACGCTGGTTTATAACACGGACAGCGGCGGTTTGGAATTTCGCATGGGAGGTAGTGGTACGGATCCCAAACTCTATATTGGCGATTCCGGTAAAATTGGCATCGGCACCGTAACGCCGGCAGTACCGCTCGAAGTATTCGGCACCAATCTGGAAACCTTGCTGCTGCAATCGAGTCATACGATGGGGACGCGCTTGACGTTCAAATCGACGGCAACGGGTGGCCGTCGCTGGGACATCGGTGCCACAGCAGGAGAGGCGGGAGAGGGAGCCGACAAGTTTATCATTCGAGATGGTGATGCAAACGCCACCCGATTTGTGATCGACAAAAATGGTCATTTTGGCTTTGGTACCGAATCGCCAAGCAATATTCTCACCGTAGCTCGCTACTCATCAACCGATCCGGTTGCCGATGCCTGGACGACCTATAGCTCCAAACGCTGGAAAACAAATATCCAAACCATAAAAGATGCCCTGGACAAGGTGAAACAACTGCGCGGCGTATCCTATGACTGGAAACAGGACAACAAACACGACATCGGTCTTATCGCCGAAGAAGTCGGGCAAGTGATCCCGGAAGTTGTCGTTTACGAAGAAAACGGCATTGATGCACGCTCGGTTGATTATCCGCGTCTCGTCGCCGTGTTGATCGAAGCGATGAAAGAGCAACAGCAAGAAATCGATAAACAGCGCGATAATATCCATGTGCTACAGCAACGCCTGCAGACTCTTGAATCCAGATAACATTTCTTCATGAACGAGTTTCGTTATACGGTTTTTAGGTCAGAATGTCAAGGAGGATCTATCAATGAAAGTCAATAGAGCAGGTCAGGTAGCCGGTATTTTATTGTGCTTGTTCCTGATCCACAGTCAAGCGGTCGCACAGTTTCAAATAACCAGGAGCGTTTTGGGCAATGGTGGCTCTCCGCAAAAAAATGGCCAATTTCAGCTCAACAGTACCGTCGGGCAAACGCTCACTGGTCAAACGAGCGAAGCGACCTTTATCAATCATTTGGGATTCTGGGCCGTTAGTGCTCCGGTTCCGGCCGATTCCGATTCCGTCACATGGCTGGCGTCTATAAACGTCATGGATGCCGGCGCAGGCTCCGGGCAATTGCTGTTCGGACAGGCCGCCACCGCAACAGCCGATCTTGATACCTCGCTGGGAGAGCGTGAGCTGCCGCCGCCACCCCCTGCAGGTACATTCTTCACCAGATTCAGGCTCCCCGTTGATCCACCCATTTTTTCACAAAAAGATATACGTTCCGATGGCGAGGAAGCGATATCCTGGCGGTTTGATTTTCAACCATCTTCGGCAGGATATCCCGTCAGGGTGAGCTGGGAGAGCGACGACCTGCCCGCCGGCGACTTTAGTTTGAGAGATGAAGTGACCGGCTCGATCATCAATGTCGATATGAAACTACAAGAGAGCGCACAAATCGATAATAGCGCCATGAGCTCCCTGATTATCGTGATGACAAGATTTAACTGGAAATGTGATCTCCTGGTGAGCGATGCCGGGCAGGAAAGTATCACACTCTCTTTCGGGCAGGCTTTTGGCGCGGACGATGGCCTGAACAAAGGCCTCGGCGAGGCTGATCTGCCTCCGATGCCACCGAGTGGCGTGATGGACGCTCGTTTTATCCTTCCGGTCACGCCGACAATCGAATCGCCGGCGGATTTTCGCAGTCAGGACGAAGAAGAAATTCTCTGGAAGTTTATCTTTCGACCGGGTACGAGCGGTTATCCGATGACACTGAGATGGAATAGTGAGAATTTGCCCGCAAAAAGCTTTACGCTCAAGGATGAAGTGACGAACGGGGATATCGTCAGAGTCAATATGAAAGATCAGGATAGCTATACACTGACGAACAGCGGCATCTCTTCCCTGCTGATTGAAATGTCGGGTGTAACCTGTGCTCCCGTAGCGGTCATGGAGGGCTGGAATCTGGTGTCGGTGCCGGTGGAATCTGAAGATCAAAGCGCCAAAACGCTATTCCCGACGGCCACATCTAATGCCTTTCGATTTGATAACGGCTATGTCATCGCACCTGTTCTGACACCCGGTGAGGGATACTGGCTCAAGTTTGCCCGGATCGAAACTGTCGAAATCTGCGGTCAGTTGGTAAGCGAGAGACGTGTTCCAGTGGTGGCCGGTTGGAATATCATTGGTCCGTTTGACACCGATGTGATGACCTCGGAGATCACCAGTGAGCCAGCCGGTATCGTCGAATCCAGTTTTTTTGGCTTTAATGGCGGCTATCAAATCGCAACAACATTGCAAGCCGGAAAAGGCTATTGGGTCAAAGTGCGACAAAACGGGACTTTGAACCTCGCATCGCCTGTTCTGCATAAAGGGGATAACCTGGTTCTGGCTGAAGCAGATGGAGAGATGTTGCGAGAGCTGCCACAACTTTATTTTAAAGACAGTGCCGGTGGACGCGGAACACTCTATCTCACCGCAAAAAAAGAGTGTCAGTATGAATTACCGCCCCTACCGCCGACAGGAGTTTTTGATATCCGATTCAGCGGTGATACCTATGTGGGCACAGCCGGGGCTGCTGAGATAGTCATTCAAGCCAGCTTTCCCGTCACCGTCCGTTGTGAAAATTTGGCCGATCAGCAGATATATCTTCGAGATACTTTGGATGGAACAATATTGAATGAATCTCTGCTTTCTGGAAAAGAATTCACCATTACAAAACCGATGTCGCGGTTGCTGCTCGGTTCAGAGAGCGCCTCGCCAGCGCTGCCGACGGCCTACGAGCTGGGCCAGAATTATCCGAATCCGTTTAATCCGGCGACAAAGATCACATTTGCTCTTCCGGAAGCGGGGCATGTCAGGATTTCGGTCTATAATCTTTTGGGCGAAAAGGTGGTTGATCTTGTCGACGAGCCGCTTGAAGCCGGTTATCACGACATTCAATTTGACTCGGAAGGCTTGTCGTCCGGCGTCTATTTTTACCTGCTGCAAACGGATAAATTTAAAGAGATGAAAAAAATGATTCTCATGCGGTAGAGGAGGAGACTATGTTTTTTCGTTTATCTTTTTCTGTTTCAAGATGCCGTTTATGCTTTTTCCGAATGGTCTCTTGTCTGCGACTGGTTTGCAATGTTCAAAAAAAAGCCGTTCGGATGCTTCTTCTGCTCCTTTTTGTTGATGCAGCGGTCCTGTCTCTTGTTTCCGGACAATCGAATCAAGTGGAAAATGGCCGCGTCTGGGCCGGCACCAATAATGCCGGCGTATGGCTTTATCAGAATAATTCCTGGCGTCAAAGCAGCAATGGAATTGGCAATGCTAATGTAAAGAGTATCCAGATAAATCCATTTAATTATGATATCTTGTTGGCTGTCACATCTGACGCTGTTTATAAAACAACTGATGGGGGACAAAACTGGATTCCTGTGGTCATGCCGGTTCAACAAAATGGCTGGAATAAAATATTCTGGGACCGCGCACGTGAAGGAGATGTCATTATCTCTGGCCCCGAGTTGGGTGAAGTATATGAAACCGATCCGCTATTTGCCATGTCTCATGACGGCGGCGATAGCTGGCACGCTTTGGAACTGGACCTGGATAAAGTTGGCCAAGCTTTTCCAGGCGATGTATGGGGGTTCAATGGCGTGTGGTATCTCATCGGAAATAGCGGTCTCAATTTATATTTTTGGCCATGCACCAGGACTGTCATGTGGCGCAGCATGAATGCCGGCGCTTTTTGGGAAAAGGTTTGTAGTTGGCCGGGCAATAAATGGTATACCGCTCGTCACGTCACCGGTTTGTGGAGTGATCCGACACATTTGTTCGGCACCTTTGATCACCTCTATGCCAACTCAATCGTTGAAAGTTTTGATGCCGGTTCAACCTGGATTGACGGTGATTTATACCTCAGCATACAGCGGCAAATTCTCGCTGATCCTGTGAGAGACAATACATTATGGTTGGTTGCTCAAAATAGATTATATGTTTCCTCAACGGGCGCCAGTGGTTTTCAATTGTCTCTTGATTTGGGCAAGAACCTGTTTACCGCTGCTGTTGATGGTCATGTTGGTGTTGTTTATGGTGCAGGGGATGATCATCGAATGGCTTTTTCAGTTGATGCGGGACAAACCTGGGTAAATGCCTATATCCCCGAGGAAGAACCAATCACAAAAGACACGGATATTATCAGTCTGGCCGTTGAGCAACCGCCTCTCTCACTTGATCTTGTCATCAGTGACATTCTCCCGGCGGATACCGAATATGTGCATTGCAGTACGCTGAGAGAGATCGAATACGACATTTATGTGACAGATGGCATCGGAAATCCTGTCAGCGGTGCGACCCTGGCCGGTTATGATGCTGTACAATCAAATTATTTTGAACTGATTGAAAAAACAGACGAGGAGGGTCACGTTGTTTATGCAACCATGCCACCGTTGTACATGCTACCCAACACCTATGCGATAACATTTACCGCCTCCAAAGCGGGCTATAATGAGAGTCAAACGGAGATGCGTTACGTTATGATGGTGCCCACAATCCCGGAACCCAACAATGTGGGGAATAACGGGGAGCATGTTAATTTGTGGCGCGATCTCCAGGCACAATATGCGCATGCGCTATTGTGTCCGGACTATTACCCGCCCGGCGAGGGTCAAAAAATTGCCATCATTGACTGGGATTTATGGGGCGTATCCAGCGACGGGCAGGTGGCTCACGGTTCGTGGACAGCGCAGCTTGCAGCCGGACCATTGGCACAATCCATGCCCGGCTATGGCATTGGTGACTTGCCAGGTATAGCAGCAGGTGCTTCTCTGTTTACACTGTCTCCTCTGGACCGATATCGGTGGAGTGAAGACTTTCATAAACTAAATTGTCTGCTCCTTAATTGGGCATGCGGAGAAATGGGGGATGCCATTGTCAATGCCTTTAAGGATATTGTAAAAAAGATCGGGCCGGGCGGCGTCATCGGCCTGCCGCTCATGGCGTGGGTATCAGTAAAAATCCCCATGCCCGATCCACTTGTTGATTTGGATGCGATTCGCATCTATCTGACCAAAGGTGATGCCCTCTGGCTTTTGCGAGAGATCAAAGATTATATCAAAAATGAAAATGGTGTTGTCGTTCTCCCTTCCAATATTTTTGCGTCCGAGGTGGCAAACAACAAAGACGTCAAACAAAAGTTGCAGGAGAGTGGTGCACTTGTGGCGCACGCGGTCAAGCGAGGGGCACATCCTCGAGATGAATGCGACGCATCAAATATATATTGTGCCACCAGCAGAGCCGAGATCAATATCGCCGTTCCAACAACGAACAATAACAATTCCGTGGCCGTGCCCGCTGTTGCCGCCACAGCAGTTCTCATGCGGAATGCAAATAGAGATCTCAGCAACGATGATATTTTAACCCTAATCACCAATGAGACTGGTGTTTTTGAAACTGTCCAAATAAACGGTTCAAATCAATATGTTGGTATTCTTGATGCCTACAAAGCTGTGAAAGCAGCGAAAGATTATAAATAGTTTCATTTCACTCGGTCACAGGGAGTGCAAACAAGGGAGAGATGATCATGTATTACAAAAGGATAAATATTTTCGGTGCGAAACTCATCCATTACGCTGTGGATTCGTCGGTATTTGCCCGTTCGATATTCTGCCTGCTTGTATGCTGGTTGCTGATTGATAGTACATTTTTAGCGGCTCAAACAACCTGGATAAAACATCAAGATCCGGTTCTCGATGTTGGCTCAGCCGCCAGTTGGGACGAGTTGGCCGTTTCAGTGAATTCCGTCGTATTTGACGGGACAACATATCACATGTGGTACAGCGGTTTTGATGCCGCTCACGGTCGCATCGGCTATGCTACTTCATTGGATGGCGTGCTATGGGAAAAGCATCCGAATAACCCGGTTATTGATGTGGGTTATGCTGGCGAGTGGGATGAATTGTGGACTGTCGGCGCTTCTGTGATTTATCAAGATCAACGGTTCAAAATGTGGTACACGGGCGCTGATTCCAGCACCTGCCGAATAGGCTACGCAGAGTCGGTCGATGGCGTGGTTTGGGAAAAATCGCCGTTGAATCCCGTGCTGGATGTGGGCGATTCAACCGATTTTGATGCCCAGTCCGTGGCATGGCCGACGGTCATTTACAGCGACAATGAATACAAACTGATTTATCATGGAAAAAACCGTGGTCTGGAGCAACTTGGCTTTGCCGTATCTGATGATGGCCTCACCTGGACAAAATCAGCCTTTAATCCGGTTTTGATAGTGCGCAAAGGTGATGTCTGGCAGGATATTAATCTCACACCACGCCCGCTTTTGTATGATGGACAAAATTATAGATTGTTTTATCGTGATTATGATGATGAAGGTCTTTTGAGCGTAAAATATGCCTCATCAAAAGATTGCCTCCATTGGACAAAGTACAACGGCGCGCCTTTGATAACAAGTGGTGCCCAAAATTACTGGGACGCCTACATCATCGCGACACCGGTCATTCTATTCGATGGGATTATGTACAGGATGTGGTATAATGGCTATGATGGCACAACAGAAACGGTTGGATATGCCACAGCACTTGACTCTGCAGCCGTTTGGCAAAACCATCTTGTGTGCGCATCCTCTGGCACCAATACCGCGGTCCTCACATTTGGCCAGGCGCTCTCGGCAACGGATGATATTGATCTTTTTCTGGGAGAGATTGAGCTCCCGCCAGTCCCGCCGCCAGGTGTTTTTGATGCACGATTTCAATTGCCCGGCACACCTTCTCTGTTTTCGACAAAGGATTATAGAAGCGATGTGTCGGATTCGACACGCTGGTTATTGAAAATCCAGGCCGAACCGGCAGATTTTCCCATAAGCATATCCTGGGATTCATTGGCATTTCCTGAGGGAGATTTCTATTTTTCGGATGCTATCGACGGCACAATCATTCATGTGGATATGAAGTCGCAGAGTAGCGTTCTCCTGACAGAGGAATACTGCACCATGCACACATTTAAAATACAAAAGATGGATGTTCGCTCCGTATCGGTCAAATGGAGTACGGGGTGGAACCTGGTTTCTGTACCGGTTCGTACAGAATTTAAGACCACCCATGCTCTATTCCCCGATGCACTTTCCGAAGCCTATTACCATGACGATGGGTATCAGGTTGCCGATGAACTCGAGCCGGGCCTCGGGTATTGGCTAAAGTTTGGAGCGGCGGACAAGATCGATATGTCTGGGCTCAAAGTCAAAGAGCGGAACATCACCGTTCAGAGGGGCTGGAATATCATCGGTCCATTTGAAACTGATGTGCATGTATCCGAAATAACTTCAATGCCGGTCGGGATTGTTCAATCGCCATTCTTTGGATTTGTCAGCGGCTATAGAATAGATACATTGCTTCAGTCAGGATCGGGGTATTGGCTTAAAGCCAGTCAGGATGGTATGCTTCACCTGCCGGAGCATAGAGGGTTCGATAAAAAATCTGTTGCTCTGAATATAAACCATTTCTTGCAGAATATGGTGCGACTTTATATCGAGGACAACAACAACAAGCAGGCGATTCTTTATTTATCGCGGCACGAACTTGAACATGATTATGATTTACCGCCTGTACCACCTCAAGGCGTTTTTGATGTCCGATTCGAAAAAAACCGTTATGTCGAATCATTGCAAGAACCAGAGTTGCAAATCAGTCTGCAAGCGGCTGAATTTCCAATAACCCTGCGGACGGAACGGCTGCATGATCATAAATTACTCATTCAAAACAAGCTCAATGCTGAATCATTCAGCAAAGAATTATCGGATCATCAGCCAGTTATTTTAGGCGAGCCGGTAAATCGATTGGCTCTGAAAGTTTTGGGAACGACACTCCTGCCGTCGAATTATGAATTACAACAAAACTTTCCAAATCCCTTCAATCCAACGACAACGATTCGATATGCCGTGCCGGAGGAGACAGATGTCAAAATTACACTTTATAATGCACTTGGCGGGATGGTCACGACTTTGGTGGACCGGCGTATGCCGGCAGGATACCACAGTGTCGAATGGAATGCGAGTTCTTTTTCTTCAGGACTCTATTTCTATACTTTGGAGACAGCACAGTTTAAAGATATAAAAAAGATGATCGTGTTGAAATAGTCCGATGGATGAGTGGTTCTGATTTAATTCTTTACAAGCAGCCTATGATTCTATATATTAAAAAAGACCAGTATAAAAAAGGTGGCATGGATTGAATATTTGAGCCGAAGATATAACTTTGGCATAGAACTGCCGGATATTTTGACGGTTCACCCGATACCGTTATCAAGCTGTGTGGCACCAACGGTTTTCATAACGTATGTGAGAAAGATAAATGTTTCATTAACTTGAATCAATGTTTAAAAAACAAAAGGAGGCTCAGGTCATGAAAAGATTACACTTTGTCCCGCTCATCACCCTCGTTTGTATGCTTGGGGGTGTGATTGATAATTTTCCGGCACATAAAAAAGCTCTGGCTCAAGAGACCAACGAGGTAATGGCGTCAAACACTGCTGCGCTTGTCCTGGTGGATAATCGCCTTTACACCCTGCTCAAAAGCGAGATTGATTTGTACATCGAACTTGCGGAGCAGAGAAGGGGATTTAACATTTTTGTCGATTCAGACAAAAATCTGGACGATTACAGTTACATTGACATTCGCAGTTTAATTAAAAGCTACTACTACTCTTACCCTGAATTGGAGGGCGTTCTTTTTATTGGCAATATAAAGCTGCCATCGTTTTATAAATGTCGCGCTGATGAATTATCCATAAAATTATTCGCCGCCTACTATGAAGATCTGCACATGAATGTATCGAGGCATTATGGGCCCGGTGCTGTGGACCCATATTGCGATGGCAATAACTCGCCGTATTGCCAGGTTGTCCTTCCGGGTGGCTATTCGGTGCCAGAGCATGATTATGATGACATTGTCATTGAAGGCCCTCCCGATCTCAGTGGCAAAAAGTTCGTGCATAGTATTAAGAGCACGTCCGGCATCATGCCGGAGCCTGACATTTGGACATGCTATATGCCTGTGGGGAATTCAAATACATCTTCCTATAATGACTTTGCAAACCAGCTGCGGCCTTTTCTCACTAAAGTCATCAGTTTTTACCAGGGCAGCTACAAGCCCAATAAAAAAATGTATATGGTGTCCAACGACCTGGGTGAGTTTAATTTTTGGGAATTGTATGACGATGTCTCCAATGTTGATTTCTATTCAATGAATCCGAGTCAAGACACGACATGCATCTGTAGTGGCAGGACACCGGAACAGTGCTACACCAGAGTCCCTTTAGAAAACTATGCTTCTTACGATGCTTTTTTGAATGATTACAATTCTCGATTCTGGATGGGAGAAGATTGGCAGACGCCGGACATTTATACACAGCACATGACGGATAATAACTATGAATTTGTTGTGGTCAACGTTCATAGTAATGATTCCACATCGATTATAGAATATCAAGATGCCAATGTGCTGCAACACGGCGGCATGATTATGATGGGACTTGGCTGTTCGGTTGCGGGCTTTAAGCAACCTCAATCACCGTCAAATGTGGAATCTGTATGGCCGGCGAAAAATATTCTTGTCAATTATCTCACTGGTGACTCGCATTTTTTAGCCGCTTTGGGCGATCCCTTTAACAGATGCCACTATCCCTATTTTGAAAAAATGATTTACTATATGAAAAAGGAAAATGACTATTTAGGCAAAGCGCATTACAAGCGTATGCAGCATCTCTACGCCAACGCTTCAGGTACGCTCGCCCTAAAAGACGAAGTGCAAGAAATGCTCCTGGGTGATCCTTTCCTGGATGTCGTACAAGATTCTCCACCCATACATGCGGACAGGTCTCCTTACCCATTGCACATGCCATTTTCGCCCGGCACAACCTGGCAGGTTGGCGGCGTCGGCAATTTTTATGGCGAGGGCGGACACACGGATACCAACAATGATTATTACGCCACGGACTGGAACCGTGTTGGCGGCGAAGGTCTGAATCAAACAGTTTTTCCGGTGGCGCCTGGCAAGGTCGTTGAAACGGGTAGTGATCAGTTTTACGGCCAGTACATCGACATTGTCCACAGTTTTGAAGAACAGCCCCGATATGGCGTCATAAAAACGCGCTATGCGCACTTGAACGGGATCAACGTTGCAACAGGGGACATTGTTTATATCAATACGCCGATCGGCAAAGTTGGTAATACCGGCAATTCGACCGGACCGCATTTGCATCTCTCTTTTCGAATATTTAACGGCACAAATTTTATCTCTTTGTCCAATGCAGATCTCTCGCGCACGCCGTGTCCCATGGTCGCATACTCGAACGGCACGTATCAATTGTGGGAGTTTAAGGATGGTGAATCTCGAACCGCTGCGGCCAAACAATTTTTTAGCGATGTGCCGAACGGCTTTTGGGCCAAACCGTGGGTTGATGCCGTTCATGCCTGGGGCGTAATGGAAGCCTATCCGCCGGAGCAAAAAAGCCTTTTTAATCCTGATGTACCGGTGACGCGCGCCTATATCGCACAATTCTGGGTGAAAGCGTATCACGGTCCCGACTATACACCGCCACGTGCCACGGGCACAATTTTTAATGATGTTCCGGCTGACTATTGGGCCGCGCCATGGATAGAGCAGCTCTATCGTGATGGATTCACCAAAGGCTGTTCAGAAGATCCGCCTTTGTATTGTCCGGAAGATGATGTCAAACGCGCTGAGGTAGCGGTGTTCATTTTACGCGCACTGCACGGCAGCGACTATTATCCGCCCGAACCCACCGGTCATGTGTTCGACGATGCACCGTACGACTATTGGGGCACCAAATGGGTGGAACAATTGGCGAAAGAAGGCATCACATCCGGATGTTCCCTCAATCCGCCGCTTTTCTGTCCGGAGAATCCGGTGACGCGCGCGGAAATGTCGGTTTTTCTGCTACGAGCGTTCGGCATCTACCCGCCGGTCATTGGTGGACATGGTGGTGCGCCGGAGGAACCGCGCACCTGGGAAGCGCAACTGGTCGTCAAGGATGCCGGCAACGGCCAGGGAACACTGGTGTTCGGCAAGTCTGTTACAGCGACCGAAGCTCTGGATGCGGCATTCAATGAGAGCGAATTGCCGCCATTGCCCCCGTCCGGCAGCTTTGATGCCCGGTTTGAGTTGCCGAGCATGTCGGGCGTCGGCACTTTGCGAGATTTTCGCCCAACCCAACAAAATGAAACCACCTGGAAGATTAAATTTCAACCCGGTCTGGATGGGTACCCCATAACCCTCTCCTGGACAAAAGCTGAATTACCGTCAGGAGTCTTTATTTTGAAAGACGAGATCACCGGAAGCATCATCTCTGTTGATATGAAGACGCAGGAGACATTGACAGTGACCAATCCCGGGATCACCTCACTTTTAATACAGGAAAACAGTCTGTTCGTCAGGAATGTTGATGTTTTCGCCGGCTGGAATCTGTTGTCGGTCCCGACGGTTGCTGATAACATGCGGGTGACCTCACTTTTTCCCAATGCCGGCTCAGAAGCATATTGTTTTGACAATGGTTATATCATAGCCAATGAGCTGAGCGCTGGCGTTGGATATTGGCTCAAATTTGCGCAGCCCTATAAATTCTCGGTGAGCGGGGAAAAAGTCCTGGATCGCACTCTTTCGGTCAAGCAGGGTTGGAATATGATCGGTCCTTTTGAAACGGATGTTTTTATCACAGATATCTTGACGACGCCGGCGAACATTGTACAAACCAGCTATTATGGTTTTGAAAACGGCTACCTGCCCGTATCCATTCTGCGAGTGGGCAAGGGGTATTGGGTGAAAGCCAACCAGGCCGGCGTTTTGACCTTGCCCGAAGGCGCCGGTTTTTCGAAAGGTCTCGTGGCCTCAACTCTCATAGACAAATTGCATTCCTGGCCGCGGATAACAATCACCGATACAAATGATGGCCAGGCTGCGCTTTATCTGATGCCGCGAGATACCAAAATAAATAAAGCAAGTTTTGAATTACCGCCGGTTCCGCCGCAAGGTCTTTTTGATCTTCGATTTGCCGGCGATCACTTTGTCGAGCGTTTGGACAAAGCAGTTTTTGCTCTCAAGCTTTCCGGAGAACACTATCCTCTGACTGTTATCGCGCAAAATTTGGGCGATCTTGAGTTGGAGCTGCAAGCGCAACAAGGAGCATGGTCCGAGAATTTGTTCGAAGGCCAGGAAGTGATTCTGGAGCACAGGATGGATCAGCTCAGCCTAGTAGCCAATGCGACAAATTCACTGCCCGCGCACTATGAATTGAGCCAGAACTATCCAAATCCGTTTAATCCCAAAACGACCATCAAATTTTCTGTGCCGGAAGCAACGCATGTGACAATGACGCTGTACAACGCCCTCGGCGCCAAAGTTGCCGAGCTGCTGGACAGCACTATGTCCGCCGGCTATCATGAGCTGGATGTGGATGCACGACACTATGCCTCGGGAATCTATTTCTACACTCTGGAGACGCCGGCTTTTAAGGATATAAAAAAGATGGTCGTGCTCAAATAATTCGTACAGCCGGGAGATATACACATTAAAATCTCCCGGCAATTTTTTCACAAGTAAAATGGAGGGCTCTATGAAAAGCTGGATGTTAGTGTTATGTTTTGTGCTCGGCACCACAATGCTTGCCGCACGCCAACCGGACATCGAGTTGCGCCTCGAAGTGATGGATGATGCGGACGGGTACAAGGTCTTGTATTTTGGCCTTGACTCGATGGCCACCGATAGCCTGGATAGCCTGCTGGGTGAGGTTGAATTGCCACCTTTTCCCCCCACCGGTGCGTTTGAGGCGCGCTTTATTGGCGATGATATAGGTTTGCCCAAATTGGGACAAGGGACCTATAGAGACTATCGCTATAGTGAAATCGATTTGGACAGCACCGTGGCGTTTGAGTTACGCTTTCAGGTGGGAAAAGGCTCTAAAATAAAAATCAAATGGACGTGGCCCGAAGATGCGTCCGCGACGATACAGGATCTGGTAACTGGTGATCTTGTTCGCAAGCCCATGTTGGGCACAGACAGTCTGGTTGTTGACAATCCCGGCGTTTTTTCCAAGCTCAAGATGACGGCCATGCGCAAATACATTATCCCGGTAGAGCTGAGCCACTTTCAAGCCCGGGCATTCGGGCGGCATGTATTGCTCACCTGGAACACCGAGTCTGAAAGTAATAATCTGGGATTTGAGATTCAAAGGAGTAAAGACGGCGTCGATTTTTCTCGTATCGGATTTGTCGCGGGCGCTGGCACCACAACGCAGCCGCAGGATTATTCTTTTCGAGATGTCAATGCGCACTTTGGTACGTTCTATTATCGGCTCAAACAACTGGATACAGACGGTGCGTTTCACTTGTCGCATGAGATTCGGGTCACGCTCATGCTTCCAGAGACCTGTGAATTGGCGCAGAATTTCCCCAATCCGTTCAATCCTGAAACGACCATTCGATATACGCTGCCAACAGCAACTCATGTGAAATTGAGCGTATTTGATCTCAGCGGCACTGCGATCGCGAACCTCGTGGATGAACTAAAAAACGCCGGTGTCCATGATGTTTTATGGCAGCCGAAAGACCTGCCCAGCGGCGTCTATTTTTACAAGTTGGAGACAAATGAGCAGGTAAAAGTCAGGAAGATGCTGCTGGTCAAATAAGGACTCCAGGAAAAATCCAGTGAAAAAAGAGGAGAATAGCCATGAAAACTAAACCTTGGTTCATGAGCATTCTATTCATGATCGTGATGGTTTTTCAATCTTTTGGGGAAATGAATGAATTTCGTGGCAAGCGGGGATACACTACGCGATCAGCACATACTTTGAATAGAAGGAGTGATTTTTTAGAAAGTCATTCGTTGAAAAGAACATCTCGGCAGGATTTTAGTGAACCGATACTCATCGACCAAGATTCTTATGCTCTGGCTTCGCCGCATCTCATTCATCTCGGTGGCGATTCAATATTGGCACTTTATGCACAACACGAATTGCGAACTCGGTTGTCGACTGACGCAGGTCATTCCTGGGGAGATGTCCAATACTTTTGGGATATTATTTTTTACAATGATGTCATGTCCGTTTTTCGCGATGATGCCGGGGTGATCCATCTCTACTATATGGGCTGGCATCTTCACCCCTACGAGGATAGCGGACTCTGGTATTCTTTTAGTACAAATCTGGGTCAAACGTGGGCGGAGCCGGAGCTTGTCGAACTGCTTCCGACTGCTGATTTTGTGCAATTTTTGCGAGTCACACGCACTCGGGATGGTTCGTGCTGGTTTTTCTATACCGCAACCTTCGCCGGTGTTCCCCAGGCTTTTCTGTCGCGACGCCATGCAGATGGACACTATGTGCAAGAATTGCAGTTCAGCGAAACGGTGGATGACATTACTTTTAGCGGTTCGCTCTGCAGTCTCAATGATGGATCGCTTATGCTGGTGTACCAGCAGGTGAAAAACAATCGATCGCACATTTATCGTCGATATAGCCGCGATGAAGGACAAAGCTGGAGTCAAGCAGATATTCTTTGCAATGAAAATGCATATGATGAAGCGCCATATCTGCATGTCAACGAGGTTGGTCGTTTAACGCTTGTGTTTACCTCGGACCGGGGTGAGCATTACGGGAGAAATCTCTGGGCGACGCATAGTAGCGATAATGGCGGCTCATGGGAGCCGGTGCAGAGAATCACTGATTTTGCCGGCTTTGATATGCATCCTCATATACTCGAATATAGAGGAAAAGAGTTGATCGCCTGGGAATCAAACCGATTTGGCACATTTGGTATTTGGATCGGGGCAATCGGTGAGACTGTTGATAGCAAGGCACCGCCGTTATGCTATATTGACTCGGTCACACCGGGAACGTTAACTGCCGATGGCCAGTTGGTGACCGCTTTTGCTGTTGACGAGGAGGAGATTGCGTTCGTTAATTTGCTCTATGGGATTATTGAGGACAACTGGATTTATCAAAAAAAGCGTATGGTCGATGATGGTATGCACGATGATCTGATCGCCGGCGACCACATCTACTCCGCTCGTATCGGTCCCTACGATCAACAACGGAGATTAAAATTGCAGATTGAAGTTGCAGACCGCGATGGCAATACATTGGTCACGCCCGACTGGCCATTGTGGGTACAAATTTATGATGTACAAAACGCCGGTAATTTGTGGAGCGTGTTTGGCAACCAAGGAGAAATCGGTGATATCAATGATATCCTGCCATCCATGGAATGGCCCGGGGACTCGCAAAATCAATATCTCTGCCAGGGCGGTTTTTGGATTGGTGCCCTTTATAACTATCAGAGTCTGGTCATTGCGCCGATGTATGGCGAGGAAGGGTGGCATGTTGCACGGAACGCGGAATGGACGAGCTCGACAACACTTTCTGACAAAGACATGGGCATTGACTTTGAATCGCATTACGAGGAGGAGGTGGGTGTGCGGATTGCTCAAACGAGCTACGGCTGGAAAAATGCAGATTACATCATTCTCGAATACATTGCATTTAATAAATATCCGAAACAGCTCACCAACTTTTATTTTGGATTGTGGTCTGATTTTGATGTCTCTACTTTTGACGGTATTGCCAGCCCCGCAGTTGATGATGCGGTTGGCTTTGATCATCAGCGTCGATTGGTGTACATGTATGATGTGGATAATCCGGATACAGCGGAAGAAGATACAGGTGAGCCGGATTCGGAAGGCGTGCTGCAGACTCCCGGTTATATCGGTACGGCACTCATCGACTCGCCAACTGACGACTGTTATATGTCATGGTGGAGAAATGGTCAAGATCCCGACAATAATTCAGAAGCCTATATTTATTTGTCCGCTCCGCTACATGCGTATCCAACAACAGAACCGGATGATTATCGTATTTTGCTCTCCATCGGCCCGATGACCATTCCACCCCGGGATTCCGTACGAATCGTAATCGGATATGTGATTGGCGCTGGTCTGTCGCAGTTGCAGGCGAATACGGACCAGATGAAAGCAATGGCCAGACTGATTGTTGATGTTAAAGATCGAGAAAATTTTCTTGATTCCTGTTATTTAGCGCAAAATACGCCAAATCCATTCAACAATTCGACGACGATTCGTTATGTGCTGCCCGAACCCTGTTTTGTGTCGCTGGATATTTATAACATTCGGGGAGAACGTATCACGACCCTCGTCAATGAAAAGCAAGCGCGCGGTGATTATCGTGTACAGTGGCAAGCGACGAATGTAGCCAGCGGCGTTTATCTATATCGTCTGCAGGCGGGCGATTATATTGAAATGAAGCGGCTGGTTGTATTGCGCTAATACCCCATAAATAGAGGACAATGACATGCGAATAAATGTATTCTTTGTTACTGTTTATCTGATTATCTCATCCTTTCTCAGCGCCCAGGACGCTGCCATTGAAATCAATCTTTTTGTAGCGGATGATGTCGGCGCCTCGCACACATTAACCTGCGGTTTGCACCCCGCGGCCACGGATACGATCGATGTGTCGCTTGGGGAAGCCGAGCTGCCGCCTTTTCCGCCGACCGGCGTTTTTGAAGCCCGTTTTGTTGGTCATGATATCAATATGCCAAAATTGGGGGAAGGGACCTACACAGACTTTCGGCAGGGTGACGCCGCAACGGCGGATACGGTGACACATGAACTGAGATATCAGGTCGGCGAGGGCTCATCCGTCACTATTTATTGGAGCCTGCCGCCGGGCATCACCGGGCGCTTGACCGACCTTATTGGCGGTGTTGTTGTCGATGAGCCTATGGTCAATACGGACAGCTTGATGGTGGACAATCCGGGCGCTGTCGACAGGCTCATCATGCGGCTTTATTACCTCGTGATCCCGGCGCCACCGCAACTTGTTTCGCCAACGAATGAAAGCTGCGATATCTCTCCGGACACCCTGCTCGTCTGGCATCGAGTGAGGAATGCTGCCACTTATCATATTCAGTTAGCAAAACAGACGGATTTCGCCGAAATCGTCGCGAGTGATTCCGGTATTGTGGATACAACGTATGCCGTCGCGGATTTGCAGGCAGCGACGACCTATTATTGGCGTGTTCAGGCACAGAACACAAAAGGTAAAAGCCCGTGGTCTGATGTATGGCAGTTCACAGTTGAGCCGGAAACGAGTGCAGCACAGAAAGACCAGCTTGGCGTTCATGATTTTGTTGTGCTGCAAAATTATCCGAATCCGTTTAATCCGCACACAACAATCGACTATATTGTACCGTATTCAGGTCATGTTCGAATCGCTGTTTATAATATTGAAGGTCGCCTCATCAAGACACTGGTGGAGGAGAATCAAAACGCGGGCCGTTATTCAGTGATATGGAATGGCAAAAACGAGACCGGTCGCAACATGCCCTCGGGCGCTTTTTTTGTCCGACTTGAAGCGGGGGGTGTTGTGCGTATGAAAAAAATGATTCTAATGCGATAGCAAAGCTGTTGAAGAATTTTTATCCCATGAAACATCCGCTTTGCCAGAAGCATGATCGCGGAAAAACACGATCGTAACTTCCTCTGCGATGTGGAATTGGTGGGTGTCACGGACGGCTTTGGATTTGTTGCTGCAACCTCACGCGATAACCTCGCGTGCACCTGCGATTTATTGACCAAGCGATGCGGGGAGAACAATACAGTTATCGGCACAAAATTTGTTGACACATCAGCGGAACCGTGTTATGAGCACAATGTGCCTGGCACCTAAAAGTGCCAGGCACTCATGTTTAGACATTACAAAATGGCCAATTGAACGGATCGACGATCCAAAGCTGTGATGCAACAGCATATAATAATAGCTGTCACGATGTCTACAGGCCGATCCTCCAGTTTCGTGTGCGATGACTGTTCTTTGAAAGCCTCTTTTTCTCGCCGCACTATAAGAACGAGGCCTTTTGCCTGGCACCTTTAAGTGCCAGGCACATTTAAATCTCATAATCGATCAGCAAATCGGCGTATTTTTCGTTTTGTTTTTTGACAGCCTCCTCATCCATTACAAATTTTATATAATCTTTATCCGTCGGAAAATGCTTTTTCAGAAAATTTTCATCAAAAATGCCTCCAGCACGCTCGTGAATATATTCTAAATAGTTAGAATAGCACCACTCTAGCAGATTGTCAACAAGTGGTTTTTTGCAGTCAATGGGATTGCGATGGATGTAACGACAAAGATGCAGCAGCTGAGGCTCATCATAAATCTCTGTCGATTTGAACTTACCCTCGAACAATGTACCGGCTCTATTATATACTTTGTTAAAACCCTTGGAATAGCTATTAAAAAGATGCTGTATGAAAGCGGAAATTGTGCTGTCGCCATTTTGTCGTATTAAAAAATGATAGTGATTAGGCATAAGGCAATACGCTATAATTGTCAAATCATATCGCTGAATTGCCTTTTTAATTTTATGCAACAGATAGATGTAATTTTTACTTTCATAAAAAATGTTGTTGCGATTAGCACCCCGATTGAAAGCGTGGTAATAGTGGTCTTTTTCAAATTGTGTTATTCTTCTGGACATTGATCCCCCTTTAGGTAGTTCAAGGCGCTAAAAAGGTGCCTGGCACTTTAGTAGTGCGTTGAATATCTTATTTTCTCTCATTGCATAGAAATATGATATGCCTGGCAATTACAAGTGCCAGGCACCTTTTACGTCCACCAAGCCCGAAGAACAAATCGGCTCTTTCATTCATCCGGCAATCACACTAGAGTGCTATTTAGGGCTAAGCGATGCTAAACTCAGTACATTGGCGCTCCATCTTATACAAATGTCACCAACGGTTTAAAAACTTACCAAATTCAACGGTCTAAAAACTTACCACTAATTCTCTCTTATTCATCTCATTCCGGCCA
>JAFGKD010000046.1 GCA_016928775.1 Candidatus Zhuqueibacterota bacterium
TTGATGGCGGTATAGGCCATCATGATGAGCGTGTAGGTGATGTAGGCATAAACAAGTTTGCCGACCGGACCAAAATCGGGAGTTAAAAAAGTAAATACGCCGATCAAGGCTAACGGCCCGGACATCCAGATCAAGTACGGCCGGAATCGCCCCCATCTGGTATTTGTTCTATCCGCGATAATCCCCATCAGCGGATCATTGACCGCATCCCAAAAGCGGGAGACCATAAGCATCGTGCCCACGGCCGCCGCTGAAATGCCGAAAATATCGGTATAAAAAAACATCAAAAAGTTGACAAACATTTGCCAGTAAAGATTGGAAGCGGTATCACCAAGACCGTAGCCAACCTTCTCGATAAAGCGGACATTGTCATTTGTCGATTTCACAGCGACCTCCAGAGTTTGAGTGGATTGCCGTAGAAATGGTTGATTGGGGATGGAAATTAACACTTTTTATGACGCTGCAAAATAACAAATTAACATAATTTTTGCAAGATTTTAAACTGCGTGAAAATATCTACTGGGGAAAAATTCACAGAACTTTCAAAAAAGTGAAACGTCTATTTGTGAAACAATTATTCTACTAAAAAGTAGGTTTCATACCTCCTCCAAGCAAAGCCCGGGCTATCATGCTCGGGCTTTGATCGAATAAGAATACTTTTATTATATCTGGAGAAAAGAATTGAAAATCGCTGCACACTCTATTCCGTTGTTCATTTTATTTTTGCTCATTGCCATTGTCGAGGCAAAAGAATTACGCGAAAATCCCAAGCTGGATGCAAAAGTCAAGGCATTTTTAAACAGCGGTGTCCGATGGCGGGACATGAATATACCCACATCTGATGGGCAGTTGCTCTATGATTTAATCATTAAGGGAGGGTACACCAAAGCGCTTGAAATTGGCACCTCGACCGGACATTCAGCGATCTGGATGGCATGGGCGCTGAGCAAAACCGGAGGCAAGCTCATCACTATTGAGATTGATGAGAGTCGCCACCAGACGGCATTGGAAAATTTTGCCCGGGCCGGCTTGTCCGATTATATCGATGCGCGATTGGCAGACGCGCATACACTTGTGCGACAACTTGATGGGCCATTTGATTTTGTCTTTAGCGATGCCGATAAGGACTGGTACAAACAGTATTTTATTGATATCGATCCCAAACTTATAATCGGTGGTTGTTTCACGGCGCATAACATCTCGGTTGGGCGTCGGGGACGAGGCGGTCAGTCAGGTACTCGTGAATTTATCGAGTATGTACAAAGTTTGTCCAATTACGAAACCACGATCGACTCCCGTGGCGGCGGTGTATCCATTAGCTATAAAAAAGCCGAATAAGCAGAATGCGCCAAACCGACGACAAGCTTGAACGTCGATTGGGGCTGTTCCCGGTCACCAATATCGTCATCGCCAATATGATCGGGGCCGGGATTTTCACCACTTCGGGCTTGCTCATGGGCGATTTACAAAATCCGATCGCCATGATTGTTTTATGGGTAGTGGGTGGCGTGGTCGCATTATGCGGCGCCTTGAGCTATGGTGAGCTGGGTGCTGCCATGCCGCATGCCGGCGGCGAATATCTGTTTTTGTCACGACTCTATAGTCCGGTATTTGGTTTTTTGAGTGGCTGGGTGTCCTTTATCGTTGGTTTTTCAGCGCCAATAGCAGCGTCCTCGCTTGGTTTCAGCGAGTATTTTACCCGGGCGTTTCCGCAGATCATGGGCTGGAGCACGGCCATCAACCTGCCTCCTGCTCTCATAAAAAAGGGACTGGCTGTTCTCGTTATTGCTCTGTTCACCGCGGTTCATCTGCGCGGCATCGAATTTGGCGCCAAAATACAAAATGGCCTGACTGTTCTCAAAGTGACATTGATTGTTGGATTAGTAGCTATTGGCTTTGCGCTTGGTAACGGCGATATGCAGCATTTCAGTCAGGGACAAGCGTTTGTCTTAAACTTTGCCGGCTGGAAAACGCTGGGATTATCGCTCATGTGGATCATGTTTGGCTACAGTGGATGGAATGCGTCTGTCTACATTGGATCGGAGATCAAAAATCCGTTAAAGACTTTGCCGAGATCATTATTCCTGGGTACGGGCATCGTTTTGGTGCTGTATGTCGCTTTGAATATTTTGTTCGTTTATGCAGCGTCACCTACGAAGATGCAGGGTGTCATCTCCATAGGCGGCCTGGCGATGCGGAGTCTTTTTGGTGGTCCAATGGAGTTTGTGACCTCGGTATTGATTTCATTTGCGCTTTTTTCGTCTTTGAGTGCTTTTATCATACTCGGGCCACGAGTGTATTATGCTATGGCCAAAGATGGCTATTTTTTTCGCTTTGTCTCGGATGTCCACCCAAAATTTCGCGTCCCGACAAAAGCGATTTTGCTGCAAGCGATCATTTCAATCATTATGGTGATGTCCGGCACGTTTGATCAGATTTTGACCTATATGGGATTTTCCCTCGGAATTTTTCCCATTTTGGCCGTGTTGGGACTTTTTAGGCAAAGGAGAGGTGAAACTCCACTCAGGCTGTTCGGCTTTCCATTTGTGCAGTTGATTTACATTTTTGTCGGGCTGATGATTTTAATTCTTTCGCTGCTCGAGCGACCAGTTGAGTCATCAGTCGCTATTCTCACTGTACTTGTTGGTATCCCAATATTTTTTCTTTTTAAAAAACAAAAACATATAACAAATGGAGGAAAACCATGAGAAACTCGATGCTGTTTCTGCTGATCCTGGTATTATCGGCTACTGTTTTTGCAGCTGACTTTAGTGGCACCTGGATACTCAACCGTGAAAAGAGTGAATTAGGCGAAGGCCGTGGCGGACGAATGGCCGCTGCTCAAATGGTTGTTGTCCAAGCCGAGAACACTCTGAAAATTGAACGAACTGTGACGGGTCGAGATGGCGAAGAACGAGTCATGACAGAAGAGATGACCCTGGATGGCAAAGAGACAAAAACGTCCGGCGAACGCGGCGAAACCATCAATACGGCAAAAATGGAAACGGATGTTCTGACCATCAACACTGTACGTAAATTTGAACGCAATGGTGAAACATTTGAAATGACTTCCGAGCAAAAGTGGACGATGGAAGGCGATATGCTGGTTGTAAATTCAAAGACCGAGTCTTCTCGCGGCACGCGTGAGCTAAAATTGGTCTATGATAAAAAATAAACTCAACAAAAGAATAGGAGAACAATAATGCGAAATTTGGTTTTTCTGCTGATCCTGCTGATCTCTGTTGCTGTTGTTGCTGCGGATTTTAGCGGCACCTGGGTGCTGAACCGGGAAAAGAGTGAGTTGGGCGATGGCCCCGGCGGCCGAATGGCAGCTAAAAAAATGGTCGTTGAACAAAAGGAAAACTCGCTCAAAATCGAGAGCACCCGCGAGGGTCGTGACGGGGGCGACCGCACCCGGACGCAAGAGATGACCCTCGATGGAAAAGAAAACAAAGAGACGACGGAGTGGGGAGAATCCGTATCAACCGCACAAATCGTGGAGGATGTGCTGACCATCGAATCGACGCGCACGTTCGAGCGCGACGGGCAGACAAATTCAATGGAATTTAAACAAACATGGACCCTGGAGGAAGAGGGTAAGCAATTGGTCGTGAACATGAAATCCAACTCGCCCTGGGGCGAAAATGAATTAAAGATGGTTTACGATAAAGAATAACTAACGCGTCAACCCGGAACAAGCTCAAAAGAAACGCTCTGTAGCTGGCCATTTCATAACAGGAGGGTGGATGCAGAGCGTCTCTCTATTAATGCGCCCTGATATGTACAAAGACGATTCACCGAGATGAATGAAACGCAAAAATCATTGTTGGTTGCCGGATTTGTATTGATCTTGTTCGTGATCTCTCTCAATCTTTTATTCACCAGGCGGCTAACGAATGAATTAGCCGCAGCACGATACAATTTTCAACTAAAAAGCTTAACGAGCGGACAATCAAACGACCTGTCTGAAAGTGGTGAATACATCGAAATTGACGTTCTGGAGCAAAGATTGTGCATCGTCAGTATCATCAAGTATCTTGCTCTGCTCATCGTGGTAATCGTTTTTGTCGCCAGCTATTTTGTGAGAGATAAACGTCTGCCGCCGGATTGTGACGATGAGTGGGAAGACGAAGAGTGGGACGAAGAAGAGGAGGAGGATGAAAGATAAATCGGCTTTTTGACCATCATTCCATCCGCATAATTCTTTTTTTAGCTCTATAATTTGAAAATCAATGTGTTCACCAAAAGAAAGCCCTTTGCATTATGAAGCAAACCGATCTAAGCCTCTTGATTCCGTGCTACAATGAGGAAGAAAATATTCCGATCGTTTTACCGGAGATCATTGCTTTTGCCAAAGCGCATCATTACAAAATTATCATTGTTAACGATGGCTCATCAGACAACTCTAAAAACGAACTGGAAAAATTCAATGATTTGAATATTATCCACATTTTACATCACAAATTAAACCGAGGTTATGGGGCGGCTTTGAAAACCGGCCTGATGCACTCTGATACCGAGTTCACCATGACGCTCGATGCGGATGGCCAACATCGTTTGGCGGATGTACTCAAACTGTATGATCATATGAAAATCCACGACAGTGATATGGTGATCGGATCACGCAAGGGGCAAAAATCAGCGAGCAGTCTGCGCGGCATTGGCAAATTTTTTATCCGAGCCATTGCAAAAATATTGATGAAATTGCCGGTTCACGATATCAATTCCGGCATGAAGCTATTTCGAACCGATCTCGGCAAAAAGTATCTGCCGATCTACCCGGACGGCATGTCTTTCAGCGATATCATGACGCTCACGTTTATCTTCAAGCGGCACCTCGTACATGAGGTACCCATCACGATCGAAAAAAGGCGGGCAGGAAAGAGCACCATCAATGTTAAAACAGCATTTGAGACCCTCAATGCTATAATCAATATCATCGTGCTGTTTAATCCGATGAAAATATTTCTGCCAACGGCTTTGCTTTTTGTCGCGCTGGGACTGATCTGGGGCATTCCCATTCTGCTCGTTGGCAATGGTGTGTCAGTTGGTGCCGGATTGTTGATCACGGTTGGTGTTTTGTGCCTGCTCCTGGGGCTCATTGCCGAACAGTTATCGGCAATTCGAACGAATCTCTAATGAAAAAAGCACAAATAAACAATATATAGCAAAATCCCTAC
Organism: Candidatus Zhuqueibacterota bacterium; assembly: GCA_016928775.1. Classification (GTDB taxonomy): domain Bacteria; phylum Zhuqueibacterota; class Zhuqueibacteria; order Residuimicrobiales; family Krinioviventaceae; genus Kriniovivens. The sequence continues at coordinate 5,181 of JAFGKD010000046.1, forward strand.
AACTCGATGGCCAAATCCTGCAAAACTTTTAGATTATTATCGATTAAATTGATACGCTGTTGCACGCAGGCATATGAGCGGCCCGCATCCGCCGGGGTATGCATGCAATAATCGACCAATTTGTTGATATGTACCGTTGCGACATGCTGGCGAGTATCCGAAGAAGCGTAATAGATATAAACCTCATCACCGCGTTGTGCCCAGCCGTTTGCAAATGTCACATTGGAAACATCACCAACACGCTCTTCACCCTGCGGGGCGATAAAATAGCCGCCGGGCGTATAGGTCTGACGCCAGGGCTCGTCGAGTGCTGTCATGAACAGATAAAGCGTGTAGCGCAAGCCCGCCGCCGTGCCGCGAACGCCGTGTGCCAAATGCAGCCAGCCTTTGTCAGTCTTGATCGGCGCTGGTCCGAGTCCATTCTTGACCTCTTTGATGGTGTGATATTGACGGTCGTCCACAATAATTTCCGCATCAATAACAGCGGGATTCATGCTCTCCGAGAGTCCCCAGCCAATGCCGCCGCCGGATCCAGCATCAATAAAGCCATCCTGCGGCCGGGTGTAAAAGGCATATTTCCCGTCAATGAATTCCGGGTGCAGAACAAGATTGCGCTGCTGCGGTGAACGGGATTGGAAATCCGGCAGGCGCTCCCAGTTTTTCAGATCTGTGCTGCGGGCAATGCCGCCCTGCGCAACCGCGGATGATAGATCACCTTTTGGCGCGTGCGGATCTTTTCGTTCAGTACAGAAAACACCGTAAATCCAGCCATCTTCGTGCTGAACCAAACGCATATCGTAAACATTTATATCGGGATCTTCAGTCTCCGGCATAACGACAGGATAATCCCAGTATTTAAAATTATCCACGCCGGTATCGCTCTCGGCAACAGCAAAAAAGGACTTGCGGTCGAGTCCTTCAACGCGAGCCATAAGATAAAACTTTTCATTCAAATAGATCGCCCCGGCGTTAAAGACGGCATTAATCCCAAGTCGTTCCAGCAGAAATGGATTGCTTTGATAGTTCAAATCGTAGCGCCAATGAATCGGCGCATGCGCAGCCTCCAGAACCGGATATTTATAGCGATGATACAGCCCGTTTGTTGATTCCAGTTTTACATTAGGGTATTCGATAAATTTTTTATGTTGTTTATAGAGTTCTCTGATTTTTTTTTCAAAGGTTATTTTATCCATTGTCACTCCAGATTTTGTGATTTTAGTATTTTTTCCGTGCGACGAAGAATTTCCAGGCAAGCGCGGCAATTGTGATATGGACTTTTCCATTCAGAAACTTTGGGGGCGTTCTGGTAGGGCTTACGTTCTTTCGAAACGCGCCAAAACCATTCGCCATTTTTTTTATCGATGATATGTTTTTCAATAAAATTCCAGGATTTGATAGCCGCGTTGAGAAATTTTATATCTTGAGAGATTTCAAAGGCATTTAAGAATCCAACGACCGCTTCCGCCTGCGGCCACCAGTGTTTATCCGTATCCACAATATCTGACGCATTGGCCTCATAAAAGAGCCCGCCATCACGGTCGATACCCCGCTGCAACACCGCATTCGCCATGTTGATCGAATATTCCTTTATTTTAATTTCAAGTTCATTCATCCCCAAAACCTCGGCCGCTTCATACAAAAGCCAGCTACCTTCGATATCATGTCCGAACGATAAAAGATTTGATTTGGGCTGCCACTCTTCATCAAAATAAAGTCTGAAATGAAAGCTGTCCGGATCAATAATAAAAGACGTAAATATCTTTATCATCTCGGCCAATTTTTGTTCCAGGCTTTTGTGTTTCAATACCCGGAATAAATTTGTATAGGCCTCCAGGAGGTGCAGGTGCGTGTTCATGGATTTTTTTTCATTCATATCGGCTGCGCCCAGACGCAGGTCCTCCGCTAAATCCCAGTCGCGCTCAAAAGCCTCAAAATAGCCTCCATTTTTTGAATCAAAGGCGTAACCTTCAATCATGTCGAAAAAGTGCGTCGCGAGATCAAGGAGCTGTTTTTCCTGCACAATTTTGTAATACTCGGCAAGGGCGTAAATAAAAAAAGCTTGACCGTAAATCTTTTTTTTGTCATCGACCGGATTGCCCTGGTAATCGAGCATCCAAAAGGCACCGCCGTTTTCCGGATCAACAAAGTGATCGACGAGATAGTTAAACGCTCGGTGAGCGAGGGTACTGAGAGAATCTTCCCCCAAAAACTGATAAAGCGCCGAGTAGGTCCAGAGAAGACGTGTATTCAGAATAAGACCTTTGACAGCTCGACGATCAATTGTGCGGTCATTTTCCATACGACCAATGAAACCGCCATTTTGATAATCAAGAACCTGAGTTTGCCAGAACGGCGTTAAACCCTCAACAAGCTCACGCTGTACGCGCACTTGCAGGGATTTTATATTTTCTACATCCATACCCTTTTCTCTCGCTAAATATCTCCGGAGGTAACCCGGGGGGCACAAAAGTCATAAATTTTGACGGGAAAAGATAGAATAGTTTGCAATGAAAATCAAGTGCATTATCAAAAAAAGCGTATATCCTCGTGATAAAATAAAAACGTTGGTTCTTAATAAAATATTTTGTATATTATTCAAAGTAATAAATTGTACATGCATTTGGGTGTTATGTTTTCTGATCGGCCGTTTTTCCAGCTTTATCGAGTTCATCTCCACGTATGATATTTCCAGGTTAGCTAAAACGATTTATCCGAAGAAACAAACCAAGAATTCCATGTACACTATTTTTCACCTATTTAAAGGATGATTCTCATGGAAACAGGAACCGTCAAGTGGTTCAACAGCTCCAAGGGTTACGGATTTATCAGCCGTGAAGATGGAGATGATGTCTTTGTTCACTTTAAAGCAATCGAGGGCGATGGCTACCGAACGCTGGACGAAGGCGACAAAGTACAGTTTGAAGTTGGTCAAGGTCCCAAAGGTCCGCAGGCGATGAAAGTGTCGCGCATCTGATTTTCAAATTGCAAAAATTCGAGCCCGGATGTAAAAATCCGGGCTTTTTTTTTGCTCATCCGGAGCAAGCATACGATGAACAAAATGATAAAAATTCTGATAATAATAATTATGATGACGTTTTTAGGCGGTTGTCGCGAGGATCGAGAAGATATGCCGATATCTGTTGAAACAAAGACGAATGATCCGGAGAAAAAAACATTTTTGGCCCTGGGTGATTCCTACACCATTGGAGAAAGCGTTGACCTGAATGAACGTTGGCCCGCACAATTGGTGGATTCCCTCAATGCGCGGGATTTCAACGTTGCCCGCCCACATATCATCGCGGTCACAGGCTGGACGACAAATGATCTTTTAAATGGCATCAACCGCGAAAAGCCGCAAGGCCCCTTTGATCTTGTGTCGTTGTTGATTGGCGTGAATAATCAATATCGCGGCAATTCTGTTGAATCATATCGACCAGATTTTCAGCAGCTCCTGCAACAGGCCATTGCGCTTGCCGGCGGCGATCCGAGACATGTTTTCGTCCTGTCCATTCCGGATTGGGGGGTGACACCTTTTGCCGCCTATCGCGACAGTCAAAAGATCGCGCAAGAGATTGATGCCTATAATGCAGCGAACCGAGACGAAACGCTGGCGGCTGGCGCTTTTTATGTTGATATCACAGGCATATCAAGGCAGGCGAAAACCGAGCCCGGGTTGATCGCCGGCGACGGGTTGCATCCATCGGGAGAAATGTACCGGGAATGGGTGAAAGTTCTCTTGCCTGTGGTGGAGAAGATTTTAGCGAAGCATTAAGAACCGGCAAAAAGATCGGTGCTAAGGTATCGATCACCGCGATCACAAACAATAAACACAATTGTCCCGTGATCTATCTCACCGGCCAATTGCAGCGCGATAAAAGCCGCACCACCGCTGCTCATGCCGGCAAAAATCCCCTCATCTCGTGCCAGTCTTCGCGTCATATCCACAGCAATTCTCTGCGACACGTATCTGATGTCATCCACACCGGACGGATCAAATATTTTGGGCACATATTCTGCCGGCCAGTTGCGAATTCCCGGAATAGCCGATCCTTGTTCCGGCTGCACGCCAATTATTTTTATTTTTGCATTTTTCCTCTTCAAGTATCTCCCGGTTCCCATAATAGTTCCGGTTGTACCCATAGATGCGACAAAATGGGTGATCCGACCATTGGTAGCCCGCCAAATCTCCGGTCCAGTGGTTTCGAAATGCGCGCGAGGATTATCGGGATTGGCAAACTGATTCAACATGACATAATCGCCGGAAGCCATTTTTTCGTTCACATAGTCAATCGATCCCTCAATGCCATGTTCGCGCGCTGTGAGAAAAACCGTTGCGCCGAACGCTCGCATGGTTTTGATACGCTCTTCCGTCGAGCCTTCGGGCATCACTAGTTCAATATCAAGACCGAACTGCCTGGCGATCATCGCCAACGCAATGCCGGTGTTGCCGCTGGTGGCTTCGATGAATTTTTTCCCCGAGCTCAACTCCCCCCTCTCCAGTGCGCCTTTGATCATAAAACAAGCCGGGCGATCTTTGACGCTGCCGGCAGGATTCTGGCCTTCGAGTTTGGCAAAAATCCTGCTCTCTGGATTGGGATTGAGATTTTTTAACTCGACAAGCGGCGTGTTGCCGATCAGATCAAGTACGGTCAAAAGTGATATCTCCTGGTTCGAATATGCTATATCAGGCATCTGCGTCCCAGTCTCCGCTCAAAAATATGGCTAATGGACTGCCCGCAGGATGAGAGAGAACTATATTTTCTTATCGGTCTTGATACTCGGAAAATACTTTTGTCGAAGTAATGACTTTTTTCAACAGGCTGTCGAAATTTTTAGCCTGTTCACACACGTTCCAGGCTATAGCAGTTCACCGCGCATAACGGTGACGGCATGCCCGCCGAGAATCACGCGCTGATCTTTTACTTTCACCCTGACGATGCCGCCTCGCTGACTGGCTTGATAGCCAACCAAAGATTCTTTTTGCAATTTTGCCGCCCAGTAGGGTCCGAGGAAACAGTGTGCGGAACCGGTCACCGGATCTTCATTAACGCCGTAGCGTGGGGCAAAAAAGCGGGAAAAAAAATCATAATTGCCATCATTCGACTGGCTGGTCACGATAATACCGCGCACCGGAATCTGCGCCAGCTCATTGTAATCAGGATTTAAAGAAACCAGCGTGTCGAGATTGTTCACCTGAACCAGCACGTCCATACGATTTTGCGCCCACTGTATAGGATTGCAGCCGAGAGCCCGTGCCAGAATGGGCACTGGTGGAATTTCTCTCCCCGATTCTGACGGGAAATCCATTTCAAGAAGATTGTCACGTTTGCGCACCATTAGCAGACCGCTTTTGCTTTGAAAACGGGCGACCTCGTTATGTGCCAACACAGCGGTTTCAAATAGCACATGCGCCGAGGCCAGGGTTGCATGGCCGCAGAGATCCACTTCAGCGCGCGGGGTAAACCAGCGAAGATCAAAGTACGAGTTGGTTGCCACCACAAAAGCGGTTTCCGACAGGTTCATTTCTGCGGCGACATGTTGCATCCATGTCTCGTCTGCCGCCTGCTGCAAAATCACCACCGCAGCGGGATTACCTTTGAATTTTTCTGCCGTAAAGGCATCGACTTTATAAAATTTCGTCATGTCCTGCAGCAAAACTACATTTCATAATCTACGACGGCGCGTTTCTCGCGCACCTGACCAATGAACTCGGCAATCCTGACGATATGTTTCGTCATGCCACTTTTCCAATCACTTCGATGATTTTGTCATGAACGGTTCCATTTGTGGCCACAACGCCGCGATTTTCGAGCAATTTTCGTCCCAGGGAAAAATTGAGTGCTTTGCCGTAGATATCGGTCACGGTACCGCCGGCTTCCTCAACGATAATCAAACCGGCCGCATGATCCCAAATTTTTTCGCGATAGACGTCATCTTTGGGATAGCGCAAATAAATCGACACATCACCACGGGCAACGGCGGCATATTTTCCCTGACTGTCGATCCGCAGTGGTTCTGTGGTAATGCCTAATGCCTCGGATATTTGGGCGTGCACCGAATGCGCCGAATGGGCGCTTTCGACAGATTCGGCAAATCGTGCCCGACTTGGGTCCTGAAGTTTATCGACCGTGATCTTTACAATATCCTCACCCTCAAGGTCACACATGAAAGCGCCCTTGCCGCGTATAGCATATAAAATGCAGCCGTTGCCGGCGGTCGGATTGTGAAAATCGAGGGGCAGGTTTGGACATCCCAGAACACCCAATTTCACTTCACCGTCTTCGATGAGCGCCAGGGCTACAGCGTACTGTTCTTTGCGCAAAAAGCCTTTTGTACCGTCGATGGGATCGCACGTCCAGTATCGACTCTGGTAGTCTGTTTCCTGATTACCACGATCGATCATTTTGATCATGGTTGCTTCATCAATCGATTCCAGCTGTTCTTTAACCAGGGTGTAAACTTTTTCTCGCATGTCGGTGTTTTTTTCGAGTTCGAGGCTATCTTCCTCGCCAACGAGAGCATCCTTCGGAAGTTCCCGTGCCAGCATGGTACTGATCACTGCCTGGCTGCCATAATCTGCAATGGTCACCGGTGATCGATCCTTTTTCTCCAATGTGTCCGCGGCAATGAGGTTGTGCTGCACACTCGCACAGAGTTTTGCTGCTTTTTTTACAGCCTCTAGTGCTGTTTGTTTTTCCTGTTCGTAAGCCATTTAGTCTCCAAATTATTAACGTCCAAAATCGGAAATGAAATTTAAGTATTTTCGAAACCAGCTGCAAATGGTTTACCGGAAAAACAGGTGAATGCGGAGCAGAATGAAGAATATTTGCAGATGATACAAGCACGTGCTAATCGTCCAATATATAGTTACAAAATAATCTTTTATTATCTATTTATGTTTTGAATTCTGCTCAGTTCTTGTTATGTTTCAATAAAAGATAATGATGTTGTGTCAAATAAACCATGTGGGAGGATAAAAGTTGGATGCTATAGAATTATTGGCAAAATTGGGATTACCGTCCGCAATTGTCGCTATGGTGATCATTTCGTACATTTTTAAGGACAAATTCGAAAAGCTGACAAAAATTTCGCTTGGCATTGCCATAGGACTTGCAGCATTATTTGGAATCATTCAAATCGTTGCGTGGACAAGTGGCAAAGATGTCGCCCTAAAATACTCGCCGACGGAGTTTTACGCTTTGTCGCGAGCGGGAGAACCTGTAGAGCTCAATGTGTTCGTAAAAAAGAGTGGTAACACAATAAAGGCGGACACCATTGCGTCCATTGATCCAGAATCATTTGAAAATCGAATCATTGTACTGGATTCAACAACCGGAGAAAAATTTGCGCTTTTATATGAGGGCCATCAACAAGGCACACTCAGTTACGAAGAATTGCGCAGCAATGGTTGGAGACAGGCCTTCGATCTGGGTCCGGGCGATCAGCAGGCCAACTACTGGTTCACGCATAAAGTCTATGTCGGCGATCCGGCGCCTTTGGGCAAAACCAGTGATGCTGGCGATTTGGAGATTCGTTTGAAAGCCATTCGTGACAACCAGGCGATTGTAACATTAGCCCTTAAAGGAGGGGGAAGGCCCAAACCACCGGAGGTGGGCATTGAGAATAAAAAAATTGGCATCCAAGATTTTTCGGGCATTCCAACCTTTTATATCGCTGTACGCGAAGCCAACTTTAAAGAGCAATGGGCGGCATTCAGCGTCTTTCAGTATCGCGGCTATTAACGCTCACAGTTCTTTTTGATAAAAGCGGTACGTTTTATATCTTTCCGCCTGCAAATGCTCCAGCGCGCCGATCATTCGTTGATTGGTTTCAACAATGACTGAACACTCGGATTCTGTATAGCCCATTTTTATGCCCTCTTCAATGGTGTTCAAATAAAAAAGAATGTCCAATCCTTTGTGCCGATGCTCTTTGAGCACTCCCATGGCAATTGTCCGCAGGCGATGAATCTTTTTCATCCCGACTGCAATTTTCAGCAAGCCGAACGGAAAGAGTCTGCCATTGGCTTTTTTGAGCGCCGGATTGGCATCCTTGGCACTGAGTGAAAAGCCAATGCATTCGCCGTTGAGAAACGCCAGATAGGTTAATTTCGGCTCAACCACATATTTGAGCTCATCCTTTAAATCTTGCATCTGGCCGTCGGTGAGCGGTACATGTCCCCAATTCTCCATCCACGCTTCGTTGAAAATAGGTCCGATATAATCGACCGCCTCATCCAATCGTTTCATATTGATTCGTTCGATTCGAATGCCTTGCTTTAAAATTCTCTCACGAATACGTCTAAAAGAGGGACGAAGCTCGACGGTATCTCGCACCATAAACGCATACCAGTCAATCGCTTTTTCATATCCGGCATTGACCAAAAGATCATTATAATAGGGTGGATTGTAAGGTAGCAAGACAACCGGCATCGAATCAAAGCCGCTGTAAAGAAGACCGCTCGCATCATACAGGGTAAAATTATATGGACCCTCAACCCGTTTTTTACCTTTTGCGCGCAGCCATTCTTCAGCGTGCGAACATAACGCAGTGGCTACAGCTTGATCATTGCAACACTCGAAAAAACCAAAACGCCCGCTTCGCTCATCTCGGTATTTTTCATATTGAAAATCAATGTGCGCTGAAATTCTGCCAACTGGCTCGTTGTCCGCATAAGCCAGAAATAGCTCAGCTTGACCAAAGGTGAAAAAAGTCCCCGCGTTTTTATTCAGCATTTTGAGCTGGTCAACGATAAGCGGGGGCACCCAAAATGGATCATCCTGATAGATTTTCCATACGAGAGTGACAAATTTTTTCAGTTCTTTTTTAGAACGAACGGGCCGGATTTCGATGTTCATAGTTGACCTCCACAATTACAAGAACGTTTCCCTAATGCATATTCATGTTCGCAACATTTTTATTGTTATTTAAAAGAATTTTTTGTAAAATATCAAGCTTTGAAATACTTTAACAGAAAGGTTTGAGAACAGATGGCACATCACAAGTCAACGCTAAAAAGAATACAAACCAATATTCGCGATGCGCAGCGAAACAAACAATATATGTCAAGGTTGAAAACACAAATAAAAAAAGTCCGCGCTGCAGAAAATAAAGAACAAGGTGAAGCGCTTTATCGCGAGACGTCCTCATATCTGGACAAGCTGGTTAACAAAGGTATCATTCACCGCAACAGAGCGGCAAACCAAAAATCGAAGCTGGCAGCATTTGTCAAAAAAATTGACTGAATGAAACTTTTTGAAACTTTTTGAAAAAGGCCGAGTGGTTTGTTTCTCGGCTTTTTTTATATCTATACAAAATTATAATCAGACTATTTTCCATGCAGTTTGTAATTCGGTGCTTCATGGGTAATTTGAATGTCGTGCGGGTGGCTTTCCAGGAGGCCGGCAGAAGTGATCTGAACAAAACGAGCCTTTTCTTTTAGTTCTGCTACATTCGCTGCACCGCAATATCCCATCGCCGCCCGCAAGCCGCCAATCATCTGATAGACCACGTCACTCAACTTGCCTCGATACGGGATGCGCCCTTCAATACCTTCGGGAACAAGTTTTTTCAAATCCCGTTCTCCTTCCTGGAAATATCGATCGCCGCGCCCTCCGCGCATGGCGCTCAACGATCCCATCGCTCGATAGACTTTGTAACTGCGGCCTTCGTAAATGATCGTATCGCCCGGGCTTTCTTCTGTACCTGCCAACATGTTTCCAAGCATAACAGAATCGGCGCCAGCACCGATCGCCTTGGCAATATCTCCGGTTTGTTTGATGCCGCCATCTGCGATCATCGGGATATCATGCCTGGCGCATACTTTTGAGCACTCCATGATCGCTGTGAGCTGCGGTACACCGGTACCGGCCACCACTCGCGTTGTACAGATGGAACCCGGTCCGATGCCAACTTTGACCCCATCCACGCCGGCGGCGATCAGCTCTTCACAAGCTTCTGGTGTGGCAACATTTCCGGCAATAATCTCCAGGTCGGTAAAATTCTTCCGCAGCATTTCAATGGTGAGCAAGACGCCGCGCGAATGGCCGTGTGCTGTATCAATGACAATGATATCCGCACCGGAATTCAGCAACGCTGCCGTACGTTCCTTTGTATCCATGGCAACACCAACAGCTGCACCGACCAAAAGACGACCATGCCTGTCCTTTGATGCGTACGGGTAACGTTTGCGATTTTGGACATCTTTTACTGTTATTAATCCTTTCAGGCGCTGCTCCTTGTCAACGACCAACAACTTTTCAATGCGATGTTTTTGCAATATTTTTTCAGCATCGTCAAGCGATGTTCCAATAGGAACAGTGACGAGGTTTTCTTTGGTCATCAATGCTTTGACTGGCTTGTTGGTATCGACCTCAAAGCGAAGATCACGATTTGTCAAGATGCCGACGAGTTTTTGGCCGTCGACAATGGGAATTCCGGAAATACGATACCGCTTCATCAGCTCCAATGCTTCACTTACCTTACGATCCGGCGCCAGCGTAAATGGATTCATGATCATGCCGCTCTCCGATCGCTTCACCCGATCAACTTCGTCCGCTTGTTGCTCAATCGTACAGTTTTTGTGAATAATGCCAATACCGCCCTCGCGCGCGAGAGCAATCGCCAGCTCGGACTCGGTGACCGTATCCATGGCGGCGCTGATAATTGGTATATTCAAATGAATATGCTTGCTCAAACGTGTATTCACATCGACTTCTTTGGGCAGCACTTCTGATTTGTTCGGGATCAATAACACGTCATCAAAAGTCAAGCCTTGTTTCAGGATTTTTCCCATAAAAGCTCTCCCTGTTTTACAGCGATCCAATGGCCGCTTCTACTCGATGGACGACTAGGTTTTGTTTTATCAGTTGAATAATTTTTTCGATATCGTTTTTCATAAGCCGGTCATGTTGCAGCGTTGATATGTGCTCGCGTATTGCTGCATAGGCCACGGACGTTCCTTTGCCGGCGGATAGATTCTGACGAAACTCGATTGCCTGACAACCCGCCAGGAGCTCAATGCCAATGACCGTCTCGGCGTTTTCCACAACTTCCAGCGCCTTCCGAGCCGCATGAGTGCCCATACTGACAAAATCTTCTTGATTTGCCGATGTTGGTATAGAGTCCACAGATGCAGGATGACACAAGACTTTGTTCTCTGATACGAGTGCAGCGGCCGTCACTTGCGCCATCATATAACCCGAATTGAGTCCGCTCCGCGTCGCAAGGAACGGTGGCAGACCGCTCTGATGCGGATCCATTAGATTCTCGAGGCGTCGTTCAGAAATATTCGCCAATTGCGCAACAGCAATCGCGAGCGTATCGCACGCGAGAGAAATTGGCTGGCCATGAAAATTGCCGCCGGACAGTACATCGCCATCCTCCCAAAAAATGAGCGGATTATCGGTCGCGGCATTTAATTCCGTCAGGATAACTTCGGTGACAAAACGGATGGCTTGACGCACCGCACCATGAACTTGCGGAATACATCGCGAACTGTAGGGATCCTGTACTTTACCACAATTCGCATGCGAAGCATTGATCTCACTCTCAGCAATCAATTGGCGAAGATTTCGGGCGACCTGGATTTGATCCTGAAAACCGCGGGCGATTTGTATGCGCTCATCAAAAGCAACAATAGTACCCAGCAGGCTCTCGACGGTTATTGCCCCGGCAATATCCGCTGTTTTGACTAAATTTTGCGCTCGAACCAGGGCTTCAGCCGCAAACGCAGACATGATCTGGGTGCCATTTAGCATGGCCAATCCCTCTTTTGCCTGCAGGGTGATAGGATGCAGGCTCTTTCTCTCCAGCGCTTTGGCCCCGGGGAAAACTTTTCCATCAACAGCAGCTTCACCCAAACCAAGCATAACCAAAGTCAAATGCGCCAATGGCGCCAGATCACCCGATGCGCCGACGGATCCCTTGACCGGTATTTTGGGAATGATGTCACGATTGAGCATCTCAACGAGGAGCACAGCGATTTCCGGACGCGTACCGGAAAAACCTTTGCATAGCGCATTCGCTTTCAAGAGCATAGCAACTCGAACAAGTGGATCGGGCATGAATTCGCCTGTACCACACGCATGGCTGAGAACAAGATTTAGCTGGAGTTCCTGCAAATCGTTCGATGAGATATGAATATTACTTAATTTTCCGAAACCGGTATTCACCCCGTAAACTGTTTCTCCATGAGCGATTATTTTTTCGATCGATTGTCGAGAAGACTGCATGCGTTTTGTGGCGAGGGGATCGATTGAAACGCTATATCCCTGATGCGCAACGTTAACCACGTCACCAAGTGTTAATGATTCACCGTCAATTATGACTTGATTCATCGTGGATATCCCAAAAATAATTTGTAAAAGTACAGATAATTTTCGTAAAACTCAACTTGTTTTATTGAAATCAGTCAAGACTTTAATCATGAGTGGGTAGTATGGTTCTCAAACTGGAAAGTATGAACCAAGCTCACATTACGTGGTTGCTTCAAACTCACGCAAAGATGCAAAGCCGCAAAGGATGCGCAAAGAACAATTAGAAGAATATTTTTTTAGAAACAAGCAAAATGAATCTAAAATTTATTACGAGAACTTGGCGAATCTTTGCGACTTTTTCTGCGCGAGATTGAAATGAAGAAAATATAGATTTTTCAACGTATCATCCGTGAAAATCCGTGGCTTGTAAACTTTGCTAAAAAAAGCACCATACCGCTTTTGAAACATGCAAAAAAAAAGCGGCGATTTCGCCGCTTTTTTTACAAGGTGCCTTCCGAACGGAATTTGTGATACAACTCCAGGACAGCCGGGACGTAGGATCGAGTTTCTTCCCATAATATAGTATTATTCCGGTTATTGGCGATCCACATTTCTGCCCGCTTGGGACCACCGTTATACGCCGCCAGACCGCCATCTTTTTCATAAAGGCCAACCAATTGATTCAAATAGCGGCAACCCAACCGAATGTTATAGATCGGATCGTAGAGAATCTTTTCAGCTGAAGTCCATTTGATGCCTTCGTCCACTGCTAAAAAAGCTCCGGTTGCCGGCATGATCTGCATCAATCCCATGGCGCCAACATGCGACGTCACCTTTGGGTCCCATGTTTTTGCACTTTCATGGGTGATCGTCGCCGAAATAAAATTGACGTTTAAATTCGGATACTTGAGCGTCATGAGATAGATTTCATTGGCAATCGCCAATTTGAGCGAATCGCTCATCTCGCGATTATATCGACTGATGATTTGAACCACTTTTTCAATACTTGATTCTCTCTCAGAATGGATCATCTGGAGACTATTGTGAGTGGCTAAAGACGCGGTAATATAATCAATTTGCTCGGTCGCTCTAACATGTGATCGTACAAAAAATAGATAAAGGGACCCAAGTAACAGTGTTGCCATTAGCCCAGCTGCAAGCTTTATGAGTGCTCCTTTAAAAAACATATTTGCCCTCCGATGATTCAGGCGTTAAATAAGTTGCATTTTCAATGTTGCTTTGCGATCAACGCTGAATTCTCATTGATCAACCCCTTTTTAACAACTATTATGCCAGGATATTTCATTTATTATGCAGAAAAATTTCTTCAATTCCCTAACTTTCATAATAACAAAGACATTTAATGAGGATTATTTTCCTGCTTATTTTGTAGCGACTGGCTCAAAATTTTAGCCACCTGGCAAAAGTGTTTCAGTCTTTGCGTCTATCTCAACGTGATACAATTTTTCGACTTAAAAATTAGGAGAAGCAAGGTGCAGCGGATGGCTTTTTTACCGAGCACTGAGAAGAGACAAGTTGTGGATAACTTTTTTTGTTTCGCGGGCAACAACAATTTCTTCATTTGTTTCCAACACCAATGCGGCAATGGTTGATTGTTCGGTTGATATGATTTGTGCATGTGCGTTGTTTTTCGCCACGTCGATCTGCATGCCGAGAAAGGCTAATGATGTGAGCACTTCGTTTCGCAGCTTTGCATCTTTTTGGCCAATGCCGCCGGTAAAAGTAATCGCGTCGAGTCCTTGCATCAGAACGATATACTCACCAATGTAGCGTTTGATATCATAGATGAATTTATCTCGAGCGAGTCGGGCGCGTTCATGACCCCGTTCCGCCGCAGCGTTAATGTCGCGCATATCCGCCGAAATCCCCGAGAGCCCGGCAAGTCCGCCATTTTCCCCAAGCTCAATGAGCGCCTCGTGCATGGAAACACCTTTTTTTTCCATGATATAAGGCAAAATAAATGGGTCCATATCCCCAACGCGCGTGCCCTGAAGAAGTCCTGTTTGCGGTGAAAAGCCCATGGAAACATCAAAAGATGTCCCGTCTTTGAATGCACATAAGGATGAGGAGCCGCCGAGATGACATGTGATGATTTTATGGCTGTCCGGCGGTAATCCGAGAACGTCAACGGTCTGCCGGGTGACGTATCGATGCGAGGCGCCGTGATAACCGTATTTGATGACATTATATTTTTCGATCCACTCGTACGGTGTCCCGTATATTTTGGCATGACGCGGTATACTGACATGGAAGCCAGGCTCAAATACTCCCACTAATGGTGTATCAGGCAAAAGTTCTTTAAACATATAGATGGCGGTGAGATAAGGTGGATTGTGCGCCGGCGCCAGTGATTTATAATATTCCATCGCCTGCAGCACATCATCGGTTAGCAGTACTGAGCCATTCTTTTCACCTGCTTGAATGGTTTTGAAACCTACCCCATCAAGCTCGGCAAGGGTTTTGAGGGCCGGGCGGTTTGACTTTGTAAGATATTCCAGTGCATCCCGCACAGCGTGCCGATGACTCGGAATTGCCGTGATTTTCTCAACATCTTTCGCGCCGTACACCCAATACGTAACGCTCGCCTCATTCGAACCAACTCTTTCCGTGTGTCCACGAGCCAATTGTGTTTCCGATGTCATGTCCAGTAATTGGAATTTGAAACTACTCGATCCGATATTGCAGACCATAATCTTCATGACATACGCCTCTGATAAAAAATGCCATCAAACAAGCTGATGGCATTTATTTTTTTGACCAAATAGCCGCTCAGCCCAACTTTTTGAGTACAGCCTCGGTTACCATTTTCACCAGCCTCTCGCGATCAATATCAGTGCTGCCGGATGGTTTGAGGTTGGCGTTATGGTTGGTCGTTGCTGATGCACCTTGATAAATCTCGCATGATTCGCCACCCGGGCTGTCACAGGTTTGGCAAACTGCTGTCGCGGGTACGCCATAGCGAGCGCGCGCATCAATCAGTTGTTCTACGTCATCTCTTGGTAGAACATGCACACCGCCCAGTTGTTGTGCAATATAGCTGATGCGTGCAAAGTGTTCGAGCGTCTCCATTTTGTGATACGCATTCAGGACATCGGAGCCAATCGTTAAAGCACCATGATTCTGCAGAAGAAAAGCATCATGGTCTTTGAGATATTTGAGAACCGGTTTGAAAAATTCTTCGGTACCCGGCTCGCCATACTCCACCAAAGGTATGCCACCCAGGACGATGATCACTTCCGGCAATACGCACTTTTCCAATGACAGGCCTGCCACCGCATGTCCGGTGGCGTAGACTGGATGCGCGTGACAAATGCTGTTTACATCCGGACGCTCTTTGTAAATGCAGAGGTGCATGAACACCTCGGATGATGGCCGTTTGCCTTGGGAAAGTACATTGCCGTCGTAATCAACCAATACCAGATCCTCAGGCCGCATAAAACCCTTGGAAACGCCGGTGGGAGTGATCAGCACTTTGCTTTCATCCAGACGAGCGGAGATGTTGCCGTCATTTGAGGCGACGTAGCCGCGCTCGTATGTACGTCGACCAACGTCAACAATCTCTTTTTTGAGTTGATAAATCGATTTCACGAGTTAACTCCATTATTTTCCGGGCAACAATGTGGCGGTCTCTTCATGCGGGCGAGGAATGACATGAACGGAAACCAGTTCGCCAACCTTTTCAGCCGCAGCGGCGCCGGCATCGGTAGCGGCTTTCACCGCACCAACATCACCGGTGACAATAACGGTCACCAGACCACTGCCGACCTGAACTTTGCCGACAAGCTGGACATGCGCCGCCTTGACCATTGTGTCAGCTGCTTCAAGTGCCGGAATAAATCCGCGTGTTTCAACCAATCCTAATGCTTCTTGTGCCATGACATGTTCTCCTAAGTTAATGTTTTTTAATGATCATTTTTTTCTTTTCAAACCGTTCTAGGTAAATTCTCAGGGCGCTTTCAAAATCTATATTATCGCGATGTTGATTAGCTTCCTGAATTGATTTAAATTTAAATATCCCTTTTTGAATATTCGGCGGACGTAATTGATTCACCAAATCCCAATGCCGGGCCACGCGTCGGTAATAGTTTGCATCAGGTACCATCACCCAGAGCATCTCCTCTGCCTCTTGAAATGATTTAAACTTCTGCACCGGCATATCGCTTTACTTCTTATGTGCAATCAATATTTTCAGAAATAAAAGATCTAATTGATCTTTTCATCTTGTATAGCATTTCAGGTGTCGCGACTTTCAAGATAATATCCTCAGTACATCTGTAAACTCTTGTACATCGCCAGCCGCCGTATGCGAGCAAAATTTCGTGGCGTACAGATACCTTCGCCGGTTGGACTGGCGATGGTGTGTGAGAAATAGGCTTCGCCCTCATAGCCACCATTGCCGGCGTAGCTGGCGCCGTTGACAACCACAATGTCTGTATCGATCGCTTTGTTAAACTTTGTGATCACATCCAGATTGTTCGAGTAAATCATGGCTGTGTGTTTGAAGCCATGCTCCGCTTTGACAGCCAATTCTATGCCTTCCTGCGCGTCTTTTATTTTGACGATCGGCAGAAACGGCATCATCTGCTCCTCCTGCACAAACAGGTTTGCAGAATCTGTTTCACCGAAAAGCAGACGAATGTCATCGGATAAATTCAAGCCAACGGCTCGTCCCAACACATTCGCGTTTTTACCGATAAAGTCACGACTGGTGACAATATGTCCGTTTTTTTCGCTAAAAACCTGTTTGACGAGCGCATCGATCTGCTGTGCGTTCAGCCGGAAAGCCCCAAACTTTTCCATAGTCTTCATAAACTCATCAAAAACTTTTTCGACGACAAAGACTTCTTTTTCAGCGATACACAGGATATTGTTGTCAAACGTTGCACCGTCGATGATTCGTTTGGCGGCGCGCTCGAGACAGGCCGTTTCGTCCACCAGCACCGGAGGATTGCCCGGGCCGGCGGCGACTACTTTTTTCCCGGCTTTGAAGGCTGCCTGGACAACTAATGGACCACCCGTTGCCGCGATCATGGGAATGGATGGATGTTTGAATAGAATCTCCAGAGTTGCCATGGTGGGTTCGCGCACCATAGAGATCAGATTGAGCGGTCCACCGCTGTTGAAAATCGCTTTTGTAAAAATCTCCATGGCATACACCGACACATTTTTCGCCGCCGGATGCACATTGAATACGACGCCGTTTCCGCCCGCGATCATCATGATCGTGCTGTTCAGCATCACCGGAATCGGGTGCGTGGATGGTGTGACCGCGCCGATGACGCCATAGGGCGCCCAATCCTCGTAAACCAGACCGTAATCGCCGGTCCAGGATTTTCCTTCCAGGTCTTCGGTACCGGGAGTGGCATCGGCAGCGTTATGATGCTTGACAATTTTATCCTCAACGCGTCCCATGCCGGTCTCCTTTTGCGCCATGCGCGCAAAGGTTTCGGCATTGTCGTGCATGGCCTGGCGTAACGCGGCAATCACTTTTTCCCGATCACGCTTTTTCATCTCGGTCCATTTCTTTTGCGCGATAATTGTCGCGTCGATGGCGTCGTGCATGTTTTCAAATACACCGGTATCGTTTGAACCGGATGGCACCGGTGCAGCAGCAGGCTGTAGATTCGTCGATCGGATGCGATCGAGCACTTGATCAACTAGTGCAGATATAAGCTTTTCATCCATTCTTTATGAACCATATTTTAGGAAACCAAACAATCGAATACCCATGCGTCAAACGAGCATCTCACCAAAGGCATTGTGCGGATCGAGGCCAGCCGCATTGGCCTCGTCAGTATCCACATGCATTTGCAAAATGAGATCTTTTTTGATGCGAACGATCACGTCATTGAACGTGATACTGGCTGGGCCATGCGCCTTGACTTGAATTTTGTCGCCTTGTTTGAGACCGAGTTGCTGGGCACGCTCCGGACTCATATGCACATGTCGCCTGGCGCGAATAGCCCCCTCGGGAAGCCGAAGGACACCCTCGGGGCCGATCACGGTGATCGGCGCCGAGCCTTTGATATCTCCAGAAAGACGATGTGGCAAATCCATGCCGAGAAAAACACCATCCGTGAAGGATAATTCGACTTGCGAGATATCGCGCACCGGGCCGAGAATGCGCACTTTGCCAAAAATGCGTCGATTTGGCCCCATGATAGCGACGGTTTCATTGGCGGCAAATTCACCAGGTTGGGTCAAATCTTTTAATTTTGTCAGCTCCTTGCCCGAGCCAAAGAGAATTTGCAGGTGTTCCGGTGTGATATGCATATGCCGGGCGGAAATACCTATAGGAACCGTGCGATCACCGAACGGCGGCACGAGCTCATCCACAATCTCTCGGACAATTTTTTCGATTTTTTGTGCAATATCAGTTGAATTCATGTCACTTCACTCTTGGTAAGACATTCCTCGGTGTAGAAATATCAACATCAGTCAATAACATTTTTATATATAATCCCGCGACAAACCCGGTTCCGGTTTGGGAATGACGGCTTTGTTCACCAAAAGTCCCTTTTTCGCAACCAGATCAGCACCGGTATCAACTGCAGATCGCACAGCGGCCACATCGCCTGTGAGAGTGACAAATGCTTTGCCCCCCAGGGCCATGGCCAGCCGAATTTCAACGATTTCCACATTCGCTGCTTTGGCGGCGACATCCGCCGCTTCCAGTAATGAACCAACGGAGAACGATTCGATAATGCCAAGCGACTTGATCTGAAAAAGATGGCTGATGCCGGAAACAGCCGGCAAAATGTCCGGGTGCACACGCGGAATGACGGTGTGATCAATGACGGCACCTTCTGCAAGATCAATACCGGCATCGACGCTGGCGGTCACGGCGGCGACATCACCCGTGACGATAACAAGATATTTGCCGGAACAAATCGTGCGCGCCAGCACCAACTCAACCTCCGCAGCTTTGAGCATGGCATCAACGACCTGCAATCCTGCGGCGATGCTGTTGAGCTCTAAAAGTCCTATGGAATCTGTTTTCATCTATGCCTCAATAACGATCCTGTCATTTTGAATGGCCGTTACATGTCCCGATATACTGGCGTGTATAGTCGCACCCAACTGCCCTGCAGGTATTTGAGCGATCAACTGCCCTTTGTTCACTGTTTCACCCTCTTTGACCACCGGTTCGGACGCTATACCGACGTGTTGTTTAAGCGGAATGACAACTTTATCAGGCTGAATGTCCATTTTGACATAGCCGGCTTCCGCTTCGTAGCGTGTGACACCGAGACGCGTTTTTAGATGCTTCACCGGTACGCGTCTGACATCTTTGGTTGCGTGGACTTGCACCTCCCGCGCTCCTTCCCATTTGTCTTTGCCAAGAGCGCGCAAATCATTTATCCCCTTGACGCACGCCTCGCGCGGATAAAGGGCTTCAGGACAAGCGTACAGCGTACACAAGCCGCACTGACAACAGAGTTGCGCGTAGGTATTCCACATCTCGGCCCCCATGCGGGAAAAACCGAGACTGCGCATGACGAGATGGGGCTGCACATTATAGCCGAGGAGGTAGCGCGGGCACAATTCTGTACAATAACTGCACTGATCGCATGCGGAATGGCCGATACGGTCCATCTGTTTTTGGGTTTTGCTATAGCGCAAAATGAGGTTATGGTCGGCCGGCAGGACAATCAAGCCGCCGGTGGTTTTTGTCACCGGCTGATCGATATCCCGGACGTATTTTCCCATCATCAAACCGCTTTCCATGACGGCGTAATAGGGGATCGTCGCACCGCCGGCAAGATTCAAAACATCAGATACGCGCATGCCGATCGGTACCCAGGTTGTGACGGGATTTTGCACCGCCCCTGCTATCGTCATATATTTTTCTGTGACCGGTACACCTTTTTCCGCCTGATAGACATTATAAAGGGTTTCGACATTATTCACCACACAGCCCACATCCAAAGGTAATCCCTGCGGCGGAACGAGTCGACCGGTTATGGTGTAGACGATCTCGTATTCGTCACCGGCCGGATAATAATCGTCAAAATAAGCCATAACAATCCGGGTATCCTGAATTGCCGCTTTTAGTGCTGTAATGGCTTGGGTGTTTTTCTTTTTCACGCCAATGGCCGGTTTTGCGTTGCCGGTGGTTTGTGCTGCCAACTGCAGTCCCCCCACGATCTCGGTGGCAAAATGGATCATCAACTCGCGGTCTTTATGCATCAGCGGCTCGCACTCGGCCCCATTGGCGAGATACCATTCGACGTGCGATTGTAATTTAACGTGCGTCGGGAAACCGGCACCACCGGCACCCACAACGCCAGCACATTTTACTTTTTCAATCAACCTTGATCTTAATTCCTTTGCGTTTTGCTGCATCGCGAGCAGCAGGGGTAATCAACGTCTTTTGAGCCACGAGGAGTAACTTTTGCCCACTTTTAGCAAATTCCAGGATATCATTTTCAGTATAGAGTTTTTTCTCTGGCGCGGCAAGCGTGTTCTTCTGCTCCACTTCTGGATGTGCAGCCGAGGCTTCGGGTCGATAGCTGGCACACGTTCGAGCCCAGCTATCTTTGCCGGACGCGTCGTCAATTTTAAGCAGTTTGGATAATTCTTCGTCAGCTTGAATGCGCTGCAGCACGCGCAGGATGATCTTTTCGACGAGCTGTTCAAGGTCTTGTTCCGACATCAGCCATCCACTCCATCGATACTGTCGACAATGCCGACAATCATTGAACGAACCGGCATGCGACAGGAAAAATTCATCAATTCTTCAGCAGCCCTGCCTTCTGACGCCACCAGGACGATATCTCCTTTTCTGGCACCGATGAGATCGACAGCTACCATAACGCCCTGCTGCACCTGCTCACGTGGAGAAACAGGTTTTACCAATGAGATCTTTTTATTTTGATAGCAGCTATGTTTCACAGTTGATACAAGACTGCCGATAACTTTGCCTAAAACCATGCGCTTATGTATCCAGAGTATCTACAAGGCCGATAATCGTGACATCGCTCGGAATGTAACGCTCCGGGAATGGCCGTGTCGCCTCGGCGCCGCTCACCCAGAACACAATATCGCCGTCGCGAGTCCCGATCGTATCCGCGGCGACAAATGTTTTCCCCGTGGCAATTTGGTTCTCATCAACAACTTCCATAATCGCCAATTTGACGGCATCCAGCTGGTCATCCTTGACCGTTGCCCACACTTTGCCAATCACACGTCCCAGTCGCATCATTCGCCCGCGGCTTTATCAAATACAATTTTGCCTTTCAGCTCGATCGAGTCAACAATGGCAACGATACTGGTATCGGTCGGCACATGCTGCAAGGTTTTTGCCTGTCGGGCCGAGCTGCCGCGAACCACAATGACAACTTCACCCTTGCCCGCGCCCACCGTATCAACTGCGACGACATAATTGGACGTAGCTTTCATATCAGGATTGATCAAATTAACTAACAAAAGTTTGTATCCTTTCAGACGATCAACTTTGGCGGTCGATACAACTGTGCCCTCAATGCGTCCAAGTTCCATCAGATGTCCTGTATATAAAAGATTAAATAGCGAAAACGATTGAGAAGCAATATACCGACTTGATCATCGAGAATCAAGAAAATTTTGTGGCTTGGTGTGGAGTCTCAGCCTCGGGTGGGACAAACCTCAAGAGTCTGTCGAATAAAGCCATCACTTCGACAAGAACCTTTGCCGAGTAACAAGACTGACAAGAATTGATAGTCCTCTCTACCCCCACGGGGCTCATCATTACCCATATCTCAATTATTGGACACAGGAAAAAGCATGACTGTTATATAAAGTGATTTGATAGTGGTGGAATAAATTATTTGTAAATTGCAGACAAATCTGTCGGTTTGTTGATTAATGTTAATGACTTTTTTCGACAGGCTCTCGAGGTTTTAGCCTGGGCACCTAAGACCGAGGTATTCGGCAATACCTGGTGCCGGTGAGCCCTATTTCAGCACCAGGCACTTTTGCACGAGTCGATGTTGGCCGGCGATGATGGAGATGAAATAAGTGCCTGACGGTTTTGTGCCGGACTCGCATAGCACGGCGTGATGTCCTCTTTCCATACGATTTTGCGCCAGGCGCTCAATAAATCGGCCATGAATATTATAAACATCGATTTGTACGTCACATGTCTCGGCGAGTTGATAGGAAATAGACGTCGCGGCATTGAATGGATTGGGATAAATTGACAAAAAAGCGCACGTTCTTGGTTGATGGAGGAACACCGAGATGATATCCGAATAGTGCACCGAGCCGTCCTGATCCATTTGTTTCAAGCGATAATAGCGCAGGGAATCGGTCACAGCATTAGCTTGAAAATGATATTGATGTCTTGTAACGGTCGTTCCATGCCCGGGGACAAAGCCGAGCGTAGACCAGCTTGTTTTGTCGCTTGAAGATTCTATGGCAAATCCGAGATTGTTGGTTTCGGATGCTGTTTCCCAGGTCAGGAGAACCTTGTCGTTCAAAGCAGCGGCCGAAAAGGAGGTTAATTCGACCGGCACAGTCCAATGCACGAACACCCGCACCGGATCACTCCAGTTTGACACAGCACCGTGGCTGTCACGTGTTCTGGCGCTGATCCAATAATCGCCATAATCGCTAAAGACGTGCGGCATAACAGCAAGCGAGCGTGAGCTCACGGGCCCAAGCCAACCGGTGATTTCATTGTTTCCCCAATCGATTTGAAATTCGACGGCATCGTCATTTGCATCCAAAACGTAGAGTTTAAAATCATGTGCTGTATGCGGGGCAAGCTCGTAGAGTGATAAAGTGAATCGAGGTCTGTTGGGAGGAATGTTGCCTTGGCCGGACAAAGAGCGCAGCATATAGCTAAATTCGTATTTGATATCATCGTATTGTTCCGGCATATAGAGTGAACTGTTATAGCACGTCGTCGCTAACGGAAACAGGATATTTTGCTGTTCATTTTCTGTCCATTCGTCGACTTTGTTTTGGTTGACATCTAAAAGAAAGATGATTTCGTCCTCTTTATCGATTTGAAAGTTGATATCGCTGTTGGTAAAATTACACGAACTTTTTTTGTCGATAAAAGTCCCTGGCGGTATTTTCCATGATGCCGGTTTATTCTTGTCGCCAAGATACCAGCCCGAGATGTTTATTTTGTCGTCGGTACAGTTGAACAAGGTAATTTTTTGCGCTTCCAGTGGCTGCGTCACGACATATTGGATGACCACTGTTTTTAAACCCTGACAATAGGTGAGCAAGAAGGTGGAACCTGTTTCAACCATGTCATTGAGATAAAATATCTTGGCAAAAATTTTCGGATCGGTCACCGAATAAAAGGGCGAGGAATTTGTCGCTTTTCCTTCCCAGGTATAGGTTCCCAAAATCTCCTCAATATTGGTGGAGACATGTTGCAGTATTTGATCACACAGGAAGGGATCTTTGCCGTTCCGTTCTTTATAGGCAACTGTAACTTTGATGTCGTCAAAAGTCACTTTCTCCGGAAAAGTTTCAAGAAAAGAATCATAGTATGGTAATACGCCGTCGGTACCGTATGAGGAAAAATCGATATAGGAGAGTTTTTCTGCAACCTGAACGCCATTGGCGTAAAAGGTAAAATATAGCTTTACATTTTCCGCATAGACCATTGATGTCGAGCGGATGTGCGCCACCAGTCGATTATAGTCTGTTGTCCAGTCGTAAAGATACAAGGCAAGAAGCTCAAAATCATCTGAAAGCGGGGTGCGAGTCGACCGGTAAATCTCATCAACCGATGTGTTGGCTTTGGTTCGCAAATCGGCTTTGAGGGTTTCAATTTTTTGCTTTATCATTGCCGCTTCTTTTGTCGTTTCTGCATCGAGGCCTTTTTCGACAAGAAGATCATACGCCGTTTCCAGCTCGGAGAGTCTAACAAGCAGCTCCTCATGATGTGCCCCCAAAACGGCGACGGCCAGGAATAATATGGCGATACAAAACAAATATCGGGTTTTCATGGGATTCTCCAGGTTTATTCGACCAGGATGTCGAAATCATCCATCAAACCGTAATCGAACAGGTCGTAATCCGAGCCTTTGGGTTGTTGTTCCGGCGCGTATTTGAAACTCCAGGGTGTGACGATACCGTAGCGTTGCACATTGTGATGCGGGCCAAGCAAATTTTTGAAACTACCGGTGACGACCACATCGATCGTATTGACATCGTCCTGCACAAATGGCGTAATATCCATTTCACAGGGTTGCCAGCCAATGACACCCGCTTTTTCGCCATTGACATGGACCGAGGCGACAGTGCCTTTCCACTCTCCCAGGCGGACGCGTACGCTTTTACCCGCTAATCCTGGAACACTTTTTCGATAACGGATATCATAGGGAAAGAATGGCAAACCTTGTTCCTTCCAGGAGCCCAGATGCAGGTCTTTTTGTGGAACAAGTTTCCAGCCGTGATCCTGCGATTCGAGGTCAAAGTGGCCCATGATATAGACCGGTTCAATCTCGGCGTAAATCGACATGGGCTGCATGCGAATGGTCACTCTGTTTTCACCGATGCGGATAAAGTCGCTGATGTCAAAAACACCCCAGGTTTGATCGATCGCCCACTCGTCCGGGATCGGCCTGATGATTTCGCCATTGACCAGCACCTGCCATAAATTTGGATTTTCAACGACAGCTTTGAGTGACATCAGATCAACACCTTCGCCGATTGTGAATGGATAGTGCGCAACAAAACCGGTTTCTGTGCCAAAGGTATCCGCCTTTACCCACCCGGATTTCCATTGTACGGATGATACCCAGGGATTTTCCGGGTAGCCGTGCGCCTGCCAGATTTTGATACCACCTGCGTAAAAATAGATGCCTTTGTAAACGCTTTCACCTGTTTCCAGATCAATATAATCTATATTGAGAATGTTCGGCGACAGCCTTTGGATCTGCGGTTTTTCTGTGTCGATTACAGTAAATTGTGATTGCGGCTCTGGCGCAGGCGGAGTTTTTTCATCGCTGACAAACAGCAGCAAACTGCCCGCTGGGGGGAGGTCGAATGATATCTCAAGATGTCCGTCGTTTACGTTGACTGGATAGGACTTGCTTTTACCGGTGAACGGATCAAGACTTTTTGCCGAAACGCCGCCCATGCGGATCGTGCCACGTGAACTTTCCAACAAGCTGAAATTGCTGAGAAAAACCAGTTGTCCGTCCTGCAATTCGCGCCGCATATGATATAGATCACCACCGACCTGCGGATCAACCAATTGAAATTTGTGCATGTCTATTTGTTGCACCAATTGTGAAATACTCTCGAGAAAACGCCATGTGTCCATTGCGCTCAGTTGTTCAAGTCTATTGTCCAGCCGGCCATCAAGACGTATCGGTGTTTCGCCAAAACAATAGACCAAACCGCCTTGTTCAAGAAATTCCTTGAGCAGCTCAAAGGTTCGCTTGTCCATGTTTTCAAAATAGGGTGGGAGCACGACGATGCGGTAGCCACGCTGATTGATCACAAATGTTCCATCTTTGACCGACCCAAAATCCTTGATGATGTTTTCAGCGCCGAGGTCGTATTCGATTTGATAATCCTCTAATTCGCTGAGGAAACTGTGAAAAGAGACGCCAATTTTGTTGAGCAGATCGTTTGATTTTGCGGGCGAATAGTACATCCAGGTCGTGGTTGTCGGTTCAAGGACAAGGATATCATTGATCTGCTCGCCGCTCGATAGCGCGACAGACAAACGCGCAAAATAATCATTGAGAATTCGATAGTCCTTCCACCACGGCGTTTGATAACAAATCCCCTGGGGAAAGTCATGCTTGCGATCACCGGTGAGATTCATGTACGCCAGGTGCTGGTTCAAAAAATTAACGCCGAGGACAAATTCCCAATCGCCGTTGCGCTTCATATCCTCAAAGGTTAATTCCCAGCCGGCAGCACCGTAAGTTTCGCTGAGCGTGCGCACGCAGCCAAACTGATTGGCAATACTGCGCAGCTCCTTGATCGCGCGGATATTGCCGAACTGGGTATTGTTTTGATCCGCGGTGTTGAACAGCATGTCGACCGCTGGCACCTGGTGATAAGCATACATGGCCATATTATCACCGCCGTGCACGGGATTAGGCCAGCCATGCTCCCAGTAGTGGCCGGTCCAGGCGAGATTTTTTTTCTGCGTGTAGTGATACCATGGCTTTGACCACCGTTCGATGAACAATTCGAGCAGCAGTTCATAATAGTTGTGGCGTACACGTTGCCACTCCCCGATCTCTTCAAAGATATTAGGCAGATGGAGTTTGAGGTCATAGCCCCAGCGTTTCTGAAATTCTGCAAACAAAGCCGGCGTCGTTCGCATAGTACCATTACCTGGCGGACTGATATTGGGCTCGTCGGTAAACACACCCGGCACGAGATCGCCAAAGGCATCTCCGATGCGCTCCTCGTACCCGCGCATTGTTACGTTTATAAATGTCTCGGTGACACCGGGAACGAGCAGATCAACATAAGATCGTCCGGCGAACCATTTGGATTTTTCATAATAATGATTTAAAAAAATGATGAATGAACCTTTATCCCCAACTTTGGCCGATGCGGTGACGTTTTCGAATGTGCCATTTTTCTCTAACAAAATCAGAGCGATATCCCCTTGCGGAATTTCCGTGACACGTTGTTTGCTCAAGCCCGTCGGCTGGTTAGCGGATTCCGGCATCAGCTCAGGCACCCAGCCGCCGGCAAAGCCGCTGGGAAAAGAGTTTTCATCATAAATCCAGGCTTTGAGTCCGAGACGTTTTGCTTCTTCAACGCTGTGTTCGACCATGTCGAACCATTCATCGGACAGATACTCGGTGATTAGACCATATCGGGGATGCATAAATCCACCGCCAAAGCCGGTGGTTTTAAAATCCTCGAGATCGCGGGTGAGATTTTCTTTTTTCAGTTTATCATGCCAGACCCATAATGGTGCGGGACGAAAATCGGCGGGCGGATCGATGAAAGCGGAGAACATGCTCTCGTACGAGGTGTAATGGGTGTCTGTAACGCTGTTTTGTGCGCTGGCAATTGTTGGTAAATGCAGGAGTATCAGCATGATCATATTGATTCGCATGATTGCCCTCAATCTGTCTTTAGCTCTCTTTTTGCATGGTGACAAAAAGAATATAATGGTTTGTGGAGAAAAGATGCAATAAAAATACTTTGCCCTTTTTCCAGAATTCTTTATAATACATCAAAAGGAAGACAAAAAAAGTATTATAATGCTATGCCGGCCAATCTTTCTCCAGAATATTATCGCGCAGAAGAGGAATTCAAAAAAGCACAAACCGCGCACGATCGACTCAAAGCATTGAAAGGAATGCTTGCCGCTATCCCGAAACACAAGGGTACAGAAAAGATGCAGGCGGACCTGAAACGGCGCATTTCGCAAACAAACGAAGAAATACAAAAGAGCGGCAGGAAAAAAGGTTTTAGTATAACAGTGGATCGCGAAGGTGGGGGACAAGTGTGTTTCGCCGGGCCTCCCAACAGTGGCAAGTCGCGTCTCATCGCAACATTAACTGAAACCGAGCTGGAAGTGGCGGATTATCCGTTTACCACGCGGATACCACACCCGGTCATGATGAAATATGAAGATATCCAGATTCAGCTCGTCGATTTGCCGCCCGTGTGCAGTCAACATATGGAATATTGGGTGCCGAATATTCTGCGCACCTGTGATTTAATTCTCGTTGTCTTTGATCTGGCTGACGACGATGTACTGGAAGCATTGGATGATACACTGCGAGTGATCGAGGAGCACAAAATAGAGCTCGTACCATTCAAGCCCGATGATGAATCCTGGGCAAGTATCATGAAAAGGCGGGCGTGGCTTGTGGGGACAAAAATTGATCTGCCCACTGCGCGAGAGAATTGGCAGGTGATCAAGGAGTTTTATGCCAATCAATTCGGCATGAGCGCTGTATCATCAAAGACGCGCGGAGAAATCGAACGATTGCGGGAAGAGATCGTTATGGCGTTGGAGATCGTACGCGTCTATACGAAAAAACCGGGCCAATCTGCAGATAAAGGCCAGCCTTATATTGTGCCGAGAGGCAGCACACTACTCGATTTTGCCAAAACTGTGCACAAAGACTTTGCGGCAAATCTCAAATTTGCGCGTGTCTGGGGGCAAACAAAATACGACGGCATGATGGTGAATCGAGATTATATATTGCAGGACAGGGATGTGGTGGAGCTGCATATTTGAGGCTAAAAAGTTGCACTACTGCATCCCGGTTAAAACTGTATCCAAAACTGCACATTCCCGCCACCGAATCCCCAGATCGCTGTGACATGACTCAGGGCAAATTGCAGGTAGGCGCGATTGGCCAGGTTTAATGTATAGGCGATTTTTACCTTGTCAATATAATCATCGCGCGTGCCACCCGGGATGGGTGCCGGCGCACTATAATCCCAGGCATATTTTGAGACCATATAGCCGGCTTCAACAATCCCGGGTCCAGCATACATTTCACCAAATATATAGGGGATGATCTCGTGACGAGAATAATCATGCTCACGATAATGCGCTGCTGCTGCATTTTGCAAGAGTGCAAAAGAGCCAAATCGAAGACGGTAGCGCTCGCCAATGGGCGTTACATAACCAATTTTATAGGACTCGATGCGATTTTGGTACTCGTAATCATAAAAAAGATGGTGAAATCGTTTTGCTTCGTCATATTGATAGCATGAATAGCTGATTTCAAGAAAGGACTTTGGGGTGCGATAATAATAGAGTTTGAATATCATATCGTTGATTTTTTTACGCTGATAGTCAAAGTCAAATGAGGCAGGCGCCCGCTCAAATATCCGCTCAATGCCATTTTCGTATCGGCCACTGCTGAAGAAACGAAAGCTTTTAAAACGAACATTCGTTTCCCAGCCGAGGCGCCAGGGGCGGGTGAGATTGACACTATTTATATTATTTTTGTCATCCCAAAAGGTGTCGACATCAATATAAGCGACGCGAAAATAGCTCGTCCTGTCTTTATTTGTCAACGATATGCCGTAATGAATATCGATCTCTTCTTTTTCAAAATGCGGATTGCCATAAGCGAACAGAGAAAATGATTTAAAGATGTACTTTTCAAAGCCTGTTGATAGATGTTTGTCCTGTTCGTTGCGATGATGCGTCGCGTAATAGGCTGTCGCGTAGCGGAACCATATTCCTTTTGTCACTTCCTGGTTCATCGCCAGGCTAACATCCGAGAACAATTCTGTCAGTGAAATGCTGCCAAAACTCATGCGCAGCATATTCTGGCGAAACAGATTATTCTCCCAGTGGTCGTGCCACATCGGATGAATGTCATAGTTCACAATAGCGTGGATATAGAGTTTGTCTTCTGTATAATAATCGTCATATGGCCAGTCGATTTCTTGTGCCAGGCCAAATGAGGACAAAAGATATAACGACAGGAAAATCTGAACGCTTGATAAATTCTTGCTCATCGTTCTTTTTCTTGTAGGTGTTTTTGATTAATCCGTGTCAGATTATTCAGGTCAATATGGTTTGCTTTTATCATTCGGAATCTCTTCAATATAAACAAAATGATCAGCAAACAATTTCCTTGATATTCACAAAATTAATCTGCTTATTTGAAATACCACGACAATCATTCATTCCGAGAGGAGCCCAATATGCATCAAGTGTTTCAATGCTGCAAGCGTGACGTGCTACGTCTGATCGTCGTATTGATCCCGCTGTGCAACGGTACTTTATCTGCCGGACTCTCCGTCGAGCTGCTCTCACCGGTCCACAGTAGCGTGCACCCGGCTTGCGCCAATATTTTGCTCAAAGCCAATCCGGCAACTGATGGAGAAGAGATCAGAGATATTTTATTCTATCGCAATTTTAACAAAGCAATTCGGCGAGTAGCGAGTGAACCCTGGGAATATGTGTGGGAAAATGTAAAGCCGGGTTTTTATCCGATATGTGCCAAAGTACGCGGAAAGGATGGCGGCGAAGCCTTTTCCGATACTGTGTATATCGTTGTCGGGAATGCCCAAAAGGGCGATATTATTATCAATGGCGGATTTGATTGCGACAACAAAATTGATCCGTGGACGACCAGTACGCATGGCACGGCCTCCTATGTCGTGAATGTCTTTGATGACTATTATTTTGACGATGCAACTTATCTCGCCGTGGAAATCGATAATGGCAGTGACGTCAGTTGGCATATTCAGTTGCTGCAAAATACCGGGCTTGATTCCGGACATGTCTATCAGGTCTATTTTTACGCGGATGCCGAAGAGGAAAAGACGATTGCCATCAACTGGCAACAAAATGGCGATCCATGGACGGTGCACTGGCAATACAGCGATATTGTCATCTCACAAGCTGACTATTATGGTCCGTATGAGTTTGTCTGCAATGTCACTGATCCGACGGCTGATTTCAAGTTTATCATCGGTGGCAATGATATCGACATCTTTATCGATTCCGTGTCGATTATCGATTTAAATGCGACAACAATTGAGGAGAAACCAGCAGAAGCGCTGCTCTCCGAATTTTTCCTCTACCCAGCCTATCCCAATCCCTTTAATGCGCAGACCGTTATACGATATGAATTGCCGCTGAGCAGTGATATCAGTCTGGATGTATTTAATATGCAGGGTAAAAAAGTTCGGACTTTGGAAACCGGAGAGCAGTCACCCGGTTTACATACCCTCATCTGGGATGGCCGGGACGATTTTGGTGCGGATGTCGCAAGTGGCGTTTACCTTTATCGTATGCGCGCCGATTTGAACGGGACGGTCACGCAGGATTCGAAAAAAATTCTGTTATTGAGATAGGACGCCGCAGGCTTTTTGACCTGCGGCCTTTACGTTAATCATTTTCGGCATAGATATCCAGCGGCGGACACGAACACATCAGATGTCGATCACCGTAGGTGTTATCGATGCGGGCGATCGGCGGCCAAAATTTGTGGTTTTTGACTTCTTTCAGCGGATAGATCGCTTTGTGCCGGGAATAGGGGTGCGACCAATCATCCGCCAGCGCTTCTTCTGGCGTGTGCGGAGCATTTTTCAAGACATTGTCGTTTTTGTCAGCCTCGCCATGAACGATCTCCCTGATTTCATGATAGATTTGAATCATGGCATTGCAGAATCGATCCAGCTCTTCTTTGGGTTCACTCTCGGTCGGCTCGATCATCAATGTGCCCAAAACCGGCCAGGCGACTGTTGGCGCGTGGAAACCATAATCTATGAGGCGCTTGGCAATATCTTCCACGTCAATATCCGCCTCTTTTTTAAACTGGCGGGTGTCGATGATCATCTCATGCGCCACGCGCCCGTTGACTCCCGAATAGACAATCGGGAAGTAGCGCTCCAGCCGAGACTTTATATAGTTAGCATTAAGAATTGCGTTTTTTGAGACTTGTGTCATGCCGGCCGCTCCCAACATTTTTATGTATGCATAGGAAATGAGCAGTACGTTGGGGCTGCCCCACGGCGTTGCCGAGACGGCGGGAATAGCTTTGTCGCCACCGGTCTTGATAATTGGATGCCCGGGAAGAAAGGGTGCCAGATGGTCGGCGACACAAATCGGTCCCACTCCGGGGCCACCACCACCGTGCGGAATGCTGAAGGTTTTGTGCAGATTGAGGTGACAGACGTCCGCGCCAATTTTTGCCGGACTGGTGAGGCCAACTTGCGCGTTCATGTTTGCACCGTCCATGTAGACCTGGCCGCCATTTTTGTGAATGATATCGCACACATCAACAATCGCTTCCTCGAAAACGCCATGCGTGGAGGGGTACGTTACCATGAGCGCGGCCAGATTCTCCGCATGCTTTTTCGCTTTTGCTTCAAGATCATCGAGAGCGATGTTGCCGCGTTCGTCACAATCGACCAGCACAACCTGTGCCCCCGCCATAATCGCACTGGCCGGATTGGTGCCGTGCGCCGATGTGGGGATGAGGACGACGTTTCGATGCGCCTGACCATGGTGCGCATGAAAAGCGCGAATCACCAAAAGCCCGGTGAACTCACCTTGCGCGCCTGAATTCGGCTGCAAAGAAGTCGCCGCAAATCCGGTGATCTCATTCAAATAGCTTTCCAACTCGCGAATGAGCCGGGCATATCCTTGCGCTTGTTCAACGGGTGCGAACGGATGTAAACCGGAAAATTCGGGCCAGCTCACCGGTATCATGGCAGTCGCCGGATTCAGCTTCATCGTGCAAGAGCCTAATGGAATCATGGATTTTGTCAGGGATAAATCTTTTTCCTCCAGCGATTTGATGTAGCGCATCATCCGGGTTTCCGAGTGATAGCTATTGAACACGGGATGCTGCAAGTAGTCGCTGGTTCGAATGAGCGAAACCGGGGCGTTGAGCGCTGCCCCGGTGAAGGTGCTCTCCGGCAGGGGCTTTTCAAGGGCTTGTGCGAAAATAGCGACAATCGTGTCGATATCATGTTTTGTTGTCGTTTCATCCAATGTTATGCCCAGATGGTCGGTATCAATGCTTCTGAAATTGATGCATTTTTTGTCAGCTAATTGTTCAATTTTCACTTTTATATGTGGCTGGACCTTGATCTTCAATGTATCAAAATAAAAATCGTTGATCTGCTCGATTCCTAATGTTTTTAGCTGTTCATCCAGGTGTTGTGTACGGGCATGGATACGCGCGCCAATCTCTCGAATGCCCGCAGGGCCGTGGTACACCGCGTACATGCCGGCCATGATGGCTAACAATGCCTGTGCGGTGCAAATATTTGAGGTGGCTTTTTCACGTCGGATGTGCTGTTCGCGCGTTTGCAAAGCCATACGATAGCCGGTGTTGCCGTGACGATCTCGTGAGACACCAATGATGCGTCCCGGCACCTGGCGTTTATACTCGTCGCGCGTAGCAAAATAGGCGGCGTGCGGCCCACCGTATCCCATGGGAACGCCAAATCGTTGCGTTGAACCGAGGACAATATCAGCACCACACTCCCCCGGCGGTGTCAGCAGCACCAGGCTCAACAGGTCTGCCGCTACGGCCACCAAACAATCGTGAGCGTGTGCCTTTTTTATAAAATCGGTATATTCGAATACGCGACCATCTTGCGCCGGAAATTGCAGCAGCGCGCCGTACACATCTGCGGAAAAATCGCATGCGCTAAAATCACCAACGACCAGATGGATGTCCAGCGGTTCAGCGCGCGTTTTAAGGACATCAAGCGTGGGAGCGCAAACAGTGTCTGATACAAAAAATGTGTGGGCATTGGCTTTGTCGCGTGAACGCAACCGATGCAGCATCACCATCGCTTCTGCCGCTGCCGTCGCTTCGTCCAAAAGCGATGCGTTCGCCAGCTCCATGCCGGTCAGGTCGATGACCATGGTTTGAAAATTCAGCAACGCTTCCAAACGCCCCTGCGAGATCTCTGACTGGTAAGGTGTGTATTGCGTGTACCAGCCGGGATTTTCAAAAATATTTCTCAAGATAACGCCGGGGGTGATGCTGTCATAATAGCCTATGCCGATATAGCTTTTATAGATTTTATTGTGCCGGGCAAGCTCACGCGCCAGTTTGAGATATTCATATTCGGATATCGCTTCCGGCAGGGTGGGTGGTTTTTCAAGTCTGATTTTGGCTGGAACGGTTTGGTCAATCAATTCATCTAATGACACGAGACCAATCGATTCCAGCATCTGGGCGCGTTGTGCATCCTGACTTCCGAGGTGACGATCCTGATAGCTTCTTGTTTCTTTGTGCATGCGAAATGTCCTTTTTTAATCTGGATGGAGATGATACGTACTACACATTTACAACATCGTGTTTTTTGAGCAAAGTTAACAAGCCACGGATTTTCACGGATGAAACACAGATAATATCATTCATTTTAATCTTTTGTAATCTCCAATCCCAAAACTTTCTTGAAGCAAAGCCGAAAAATCGGTGTTCATCCGTGTGCATTGTGGCTCAAAATTTGGCCGCGCCGGGTTCTTCTGCAAGTAATCAAAAATTTTCCAACAGTGGCCTCCAATTGGCTTTTTTGATCCCCAGGATGACGGCAAAACGATCTCTGATTTGTTCTTCAAGCAGCATCATATTTTCGGCACTTGCATCCTCCGGATCGATACGGCCGCCGGCAAATTGGTCGTGTCCACCGGCGTTGATCGTATTCTGCACAATCTTTTGGATGACGCGAAACGCGCGTCCGTCCTTTTTATTGGTTCGCAGGGATAGATACATGCTGGTTTGGTAGTTGCCGACTGCCAGGGCCCATGAGATGCGCTCCCGACGTAAAAAGAAATCCGCCATTTCGGCAATAATTTCTGGAGATTCCACATAGCCTAATGGAACATACATCAAATGACGAAATCGGCACGCTCTGCTCAATGCAACGGCCAACTCTCTAAAATAAACATCTGATAGAATGGGATGGGCAATCGCACCGATTTTTGTAAAGCTGGACTGCGGGTAAACCATCAAATAGGCCTGAACGTCTCGCTTGTTCGCTTCGCGACGGAGTTCCTGGGTTTCCGAACGAATCGCATAGGCGATAGCTGTGGCAAGATCAACTTTCAAGTCGACCTGTGCTTCAATAAGCAACTCGCATAAAAGTGTAGCCGTGGCGCCAACTTTGGAGTTATAGACAACGAGGTCTGCTTCGGCGCCATTTGTTGACGCGTGGTGATCAAAGACGATATGGATATGGATATGTTCCGGCAAGGAGACGTTGCCGCGACCCGGAAAAGTATCTACGAGAGCGATACGATCATAGTGCTGAAAATCAATGTGCTTTATATCGGTGAGCTCAATATTCAGGAGTGAGGCCATGGTTCGATTCTCGGCTCGACCGAGGAGTCCACCATGGGCAAGGGTGGCTTGAACGCCAAAATAGGATTCAGCTAACGTCTTTAAGGCCAGGCCGCTGGCTATGGCATCCGGATCCGGATTATCGTGCATAACAATGAGAAGTGATGTCCCGCCACATAATTGCCCTTCAAGGGCGTTTAAAACCTTTTTGATTTTATTAGGGGATTGAGAGATTTTTTTCATACTGAAATTTAAGGTTATGCACAATAAAAGCAAATCTATTTTATGGATATTCTGCTCCTTCTTGTCTGTGTTCTTGATTTTTATTGCATTTTGAATTCAAAATACGAGGAATGCTTTGCTTTTTTTGAATTTATTTGTAATATTTATCTAACCTGAAAAATTCGTTCACACGAAGACACGAAGCCACAAAAACTGTTTTTATTGGACTTGTTGAATGTTTACAAAATGCTTGAAAAAAA
>JAFGKD010000047.1 GCA_016928775.1 Candidatus Zhuqueibacterota bacterium
TCCGGCGACCAGGCGCTGATGTTGAGCAGTTTGGTGCCGGGATTCCAGTCGCCCATACCCTCATACCAATCCGGTGGTTCTTCCGGATTGATGTAGATTTGAAACCAGGGGCCCGGCGGTATGGTTTCCGGCAAATCGAGATCGATGACTTTGATCGCGCCGGTGACAAAGTAGGTTTCGCCGGCGATGGCAGTGAATTTTTGGTAAATGACCGGACGTACTTCGCGCTCACCAAAAGCGCTGACGTACAAGCACGGACCTTGCCCTTTGGCGGGTGTGGCATCGGTATAACCAAACACTACATCGGATACCGGAATTTCGACGTGGTAGGTTACCTGCCAGGCCGAGTCGTCATCAAAGCCGCTGTTTTGAATGAGATTTTGCGCGGATAGTGAAAAGACAAACAGAACCGCAAAAACAAAAATCTGAACAATTGTTTTCATAGCTCGCTCCTGATTTGGTTAAAAAGAAACGTGAATTAAAAAGTGTTAGGCCTCCTCTGTTGTGAATTTGTCCGCTTAATTTTGCAAATAAAGCTACGGCATGCTTGTTCTTTGCTGCTTGAAACCATGGCGTCATTCAACTGTTACAACCATTTTATGAGCCAGTCGATGGCATCATTTTGCATCTTTATGTTGAGCATATGCGGCACATCATACATGATGGCGCGAAATTTTTCCGGCTCTCCCATCTTTTGATAGATCGCCTCGAGTTTATATGCTGCTGTCTGCATAGCGTTCACCGTATACAAGCCGTCTTGTCTGCAATTGATGACCAGCAGCGGATTTGGCGCGTTGAGCGAGGCAACATCCGGCAGATCGAGATACGTAAGTTGTCGCGGCACATAAATCATCCAGGTGTGATGCGAGAGGTGATTGTTGATTTGTCCCGGATAAGTGGTCATCCAGCCGGCAACAACTCCGACTTTCAGGCGCGGATCCAGGCCGAACAGATGAGCGCTGCGAAATCCACCCAATGACAATCCCATACAGCCAATCCGGTCTGCATCCACCTCGGGGCGGGTGAGCAGATAGTCAACTGCCCGGCGATCATCATAAAACAAAATGCCCGGCCAGGTTATCCCTGAGGCAAATATATAACGCGCCAAAATATTTTCATGGCTGCCACAAAATGAGTTGTATGCAGCGATGTATTCATTGATATCCTCTGACTGAAATCCGGAAAAATCGTCTGTGAAATTTTCGGGAATTTGATTTACATCCAGCTTTTGCGAGCCAAAATAAAATACATCAGGACAAAGGACGACAAATCCGCGCCGCGCCACTTCATCGGCAAACGGCCGTCCCTCGTACATTTTTTCAATGATGTCCACGAGCGCTTGCGGTCTGTTTTCCGTTTCGGTGATCTTTTCTTTGCCATAATAATAAAAAGCGCTGTGATCGTGTAGCGCAATGACCGCTGGCGCTGGTTCGGTCAAACCATCAGGAATGAGCAAATAGGCTTCGGTTGAGCGAAATGGCGTCACGGCATAGCGCACGAGAAAACGCGTATAACCGTCCTTGTGCGTTGAGTCAAGAATATCCGGTTCAAGTGCCACCGACTCCGGCTGAAACGCCAATAATTCCTGCATTTTCGCGCGACCGAGTATCCGCCACTGTTCGCGCTCCGGCCATTCTTTTGCCAGATAGGAAAGTGCCATGTCCTCAGTGTCCGCATGATGTTGGAGCATGCCGTAGAATTGGCCGACATCAAATTTATTGTCCTGAGTAAATACCACTTGATTCTCCATGTTGATGATCAGGAAACACAGAAAAAGTAAAAATGGGAACATCCTGTTTTGCATAATTGACCTTTTGAAAGTATTCATTCATTTTTATCTCAGGCCCCAAAACTGTCATGAAGCACTGCCGAAAAATCCGTGCTCATCCGTGTGCATATCCGTGGCTTGTAATTTGGCTGCGGCCAAAGGCTGCGCCAGGATGATCTATGGCAAATCTAAAGTGCACGGTAGCAAGGTGTATTCATGTGCTTTAAAAGGATTTTTTATTTAGCCAAAATCATTTTTCGGATTTCGATAATGCCGTTCACTGTCAATGAGTAAAAGTAGAGACCGCTTGCCACGTTATGCCCGCTATCATCGATTCCTTCCCAGGCGACAGCATAGTTTCCTGCTGCTTTTTTTTCGTTAACGAGAGATCGCACTCGCTGTCCGGTGACGCTGTAGATATCAATCCGAACCTCGCTGCTTTTGTCCAGCTCATAATTGATGTGTGTTGTCGGATTAAACGGATTGGGATAGTTTTGCGACAGTCGTATCTCTTGAGGATGCAGCAGATCCGTTTTACCTGAGACGCCGACCACATCCGGATCAAAAATATAGTGGAGGGATCTGTCGTTATAGGGATTTTCAAAGGTTGTGGAATCCAGTTCGGCAGAATGGATGTCGGCGCCAAAACCGATATAGCCAATGGGATGGCGTCCGCCTTTTGCATAATTTTTGATGGCAAAACGCAAACTGGGCAGACGGCCCGCCGGGTCCAAAACGGCTAACGCTAATTTATAGATGCCAGGATTCAACTCATTTGAGATTTTAAAGGTGCCGCCGGCGATAAATGGCGCAGCAGGAACCGTGTAAAGAGAATCACTCCTTTTCCATTTATCGCCGGGCATCCAGGTGCGGATATCGACGCTGTCAAAATCCGCGCTCCAGATCACCGTGTTGGATTCATTTAACAGGGCCAACTCTACAGGCCAATCGTAATAAAATGGCGCCGAGCCGGTATTGCGGCCAGTAAAGCTGACGGTGAATTCCTGATCCCTGTCAATACGCGACGGATAGGTCACCTCGTCAATGACATAACGGTAACCAAAGACTTTTTGCACCAGCTCACCGCCGGCTTTGGCTGCCGCATTGTTCTGATCATAATCCGCCACCCATCGCAATTGCGTGCAGTGCAGCCAGCGAATCGTATAGATCAAAAAATTGCGATGTACTGGATCGATCATCGTATCGTTCGGGTCGTCGCCGGGCTGGATTTTCCAGTCGCCCCAATTGTAAGCGGTTTCGCCGCCAATGATTTCATTTTTCCAGCGGTCGCCAAGATTGTAAATCGATTGGCCGTGTGATTGCATTTGATTGTGGTGCGCCCAGGAATCCCAATAAATGCCAAATTTGAACGTCGTGAATTCCCCCGCATGTCGAACCATTACTTTTTTATGCGGAAAGGCCTTGCGAAATTCCTCACCTAAAATCTGCTCCACTTCTTTTGAAGGACTGGGGCTGTGATGCTCCCCCCATTTGCCGATCATACCCATTTCGATGTGCGCCACGCGCGGGTCGGTATCCCAGCACTGGCCGAGCTTCCAGATCATTTTTTTGAGTCGTCGTTTGAACTGCTCGCTGGTATAGTCGAAGGTTTCCATGTCATCCGGCCAGTAGGTCAAATCGCCATCCCAGTGCAGGTAAACGCGCGGAATGACTTTAATATTTTTGTCTTCAACCCCGGCCCAGTTGATTTCGCACCAGACTTTGATCTCATCGATACCATCCAGCGAGTCGCGCTCGATGTCATTCCATTTGATATAGCTGTGCATCAGCGTCGCCCATTCGTTGTCCTCCCAGCGACCGCGATTGGTAAAACCTTTATGGGGATTTCGCAATGCGCGCGGGTATTCCTGCGGGTAGATCGTTATGGTCATCTCTGATTCACGAACGCTTGGAGCCGGGCTGGCCGGCAGACGCTGAGTGGTCAGTGTAAAAAACACAAAAAAAACAAGGCACCTGCAAAAATATGTATGGTTCATGATGTCGTTCCTTTTAAATTGGAGCCCGACCAATCACGTCAAGCCGATTACTTTTTGAGAATCCTTATTTGTAGATTTCAACAGCTTTTTAGAGCTCCCACCCTTCGCGGTACTCGCGATACAGGTACGCATTCGCGTCCGCATCATTGGTTATCTGCATTTTTTCGCTATCAAAGAGCACTTTTTTTCCGGCGCGCAAGGCGACGGTGCCGAGATTGACCGTATCTGTAATCGCTGCTGCGTTAAGGAAACTGCCAGGTGACTGCTCCCCGGCAAGGAAAGCGGCGAGCCATGGATTCTCACGTCGGTTGCGTCTCTCTTCCTGTCCGGTTGTATCCTCCATCGGGAGCGGATTGTTCTGACCGTCAGCTAACAATCGCGGATTGGCACCACGAAAATCGGCAAAAATGGCTCCTTTATCACCGAGGAAAAGAATACCTTCTTGTTCCATCTCAATGTCCAAAGCCTCGATCTCTATCGGCAGCCGCGGTTTCATGCCGCCATCGTACCAGAACAAATCCAGTTCCGGCGTATATTCTCCGGCGGGTAAACGGAAACGTTGGCTACAGGCGGTCGGATAAGCAAAGTCATTTTCAGTTG
Source organism: Candidatus Zhuqueibacterota bacterium (assembly GCA_016928775.1). Classification (GTDB taxonomy): domain Bacteria; phylum Zhuqueibacterota; class Zhuqueibacteria; order Residuimicrobiales; family Krinioviventaceae; genus Kriniovivens. The sequence goes on from JAFGKD010000047.1 coordinate 4,366, forward strand.
TCCGGCTGACATGATCCGCGATATGGCACGTATGCGTCGCCCAGGCCTGGGCACTTTGGGCGGGCTGCAGGTCCAATCCGGTGAATACCGGCCACAAGCTGTAAATGCCCATATCCGCCATGGAACCACCACCGAATTCATACCAGCCGCGATAAACCGTATGCGTATAGGCCGGATGATAGGGACGGAACTGCGATGGGCCAAGCCACAAGTCCCAATTAAATCCTTTCGGCACTGGCGGTCTATCGACCGATATCTCGGTATATTGCGGCCAGACCGGGCGATTTGTCCAGTTGTGAATTTCCCGCAGTGGACCGATAACGCCCTTTTTGATCTGCTCAACAATTTTCCCGTTGGCAGCACCGCTTCCGTAGGCCAGGAGATGCGTGGACACTTTTGTCTGGCGAGCCGTCTCCAGAACCAGCCGTCCCTCATAAAGCCGATTGGCGATGGGCTTGTGCATCAGGACGTGTAATCCTTTTTTCATTGCAGCGATTGCAATGGCGGCGTGCAGATGATCGGGTGTCATGATTTTGACGGCATCGACATCCTTTTCCTTCTCCAACAGCTCGCGAAAGTCGTCATATATTCTACATCCATTGAATTTTACGGCGCTTCTTTGTTTTGCATAATAGGTTTCGACAATTTCCCGGCCCACTTCCCGACCGCCGGGACAGCCGTTATCGTTCTCCCGCCATGACGGATTTTCCAGATAGCCCTGGATGCGTCTTTTAATTTCGTGCTTGCCCCATTCGACATAATCAGACGAGTCCGTATTGGGATCGCATATCGCAACGATCTGAATAGACGGCTCTTCTAACAAACCGCCGAGTTCACGGATGCTCTGTGTTCCCATACCAATGTGGGCGAAGGTGATTTTGTCGCTCGGCGCAACCTGTCCACTCCCGCCAAGCACATGGCGCGGAACAATGGTGAACGCACCCGCTGCTACAGTCGACTCGAGAAATTGCCGACGATTCATGTTGGTTGTCATTTGGATACCTCCTTTTGTTAAGGGATGCTCAATACTACGCGGCAACAAGACTGTGTTTTTTTACAAAATTTATGAGCCACGGATTTTCACGGATGAAACACAGATAATACTTGATCGTTCGGCATATCCATGCCGGACGGGAAATGGATACGGACATTTGTCCGAGTGGGATAGATATCCCGCTCTATTTTTCAACCAGGGTGGATATCCTGGACGATCGTGTTCATTTGGTTGTGGCCTGCGGCTGCGCCAAGTATAGCATCCTTTTGGATATGCAATTGCCGTGAGTCGTGGTGGAATCTGATCAGGTTTCAACAGCAATATATAAAAATATTTTCTCATGTTCAAAGATGATGTCTAAAATTTACTAAAAACTCGGCTATTTTTACAATTGGATGGCCATTTGATCAATTTTAGTGAGATTTGCATAGCTGTTATCATACATGTGCTTTAGCGTCTTCCCGGCTATTCTGCTGGGGGAAAAACAGTGACCTCGGTAATTTTATAAAAATCCTGCGCATCTTTTATTTGCGGATTGAATGGCAGGTACACCGTTCTGCTCGCTTGCGGTGAATATAGCTTTATGCTCAAGTCGTATTTGCCAAGCTGCAGGTTTTTTGGCAAGGTGATGAGATAGCGCTCAACAAAAGTTGTGCTGCTCTCCGAAGGCCGCCAATGCAAATTTCCAGCAGGCATATTAAAAGTTACCGTTTCTGGACCGGCGAGACGCAGGACAAGATCGTACGCGTTGTAGGCCGGCGCCACGCCGCGATTTTCCCAGGTCATTTTCACCGTCACATTATCACTTGCGCGTACTTGATCAGGAATATCGACCGAGTGCAAAAAATACCAATAGCCACAACGGTTCAGCAATTCAACGGTCAGTTCGGGATTGTCGGCCAGCCATTCGTGTGCATAACCATGGTAGCCGATATAGGAGGCATGCAACAGTTCCAGCGCGCCGCGAAAAAAATCGGGACCGGTTTTGCCATCACCGTGCTCGGCCATGGCTGATCCTGAATCGGCTGTCCAGTTACCAAGACGCTTGACCGTGCCATAATGTTCGAGCTCAAAGATGGTCGGTTTTGTGCGATACACATCTGCAAAATACTCGGGACTGCGAACGGTATAGGTTTTGGGATAAGCGCCGATGTAATAATCCACCAACGGGCTGTCATCTCGATAGGTGATGCCATTTTCAACAATGTATTGATGCATTTTTTGCCGTTCATCCGGATTTTTGATATTATAAACAAAGTCGTCTGTGATCGCCAGTTGCGTTTTTACGAAATATTTGAGGTACAAATCAACATGTTGCTTGCGCTGTGCATAATTGTACAATAATCGACTGCCGGAATGCGTGTGTCCTTCGCCCCAGTCGCCAATGCTGCCAATATCGACATAGCGCAGCCAGGATGTGCCGTCGTAGCGCTGCGCAAAGGCACGTATAAAATTTTCCAGTTTTTCAAGATAAATCGGATCATCGAATATCGGTTCCCATGGTCCGTCTGCTCCCACTTTTTCACCGCGCAGCCAGAAATCACCTTTGGCACCGGCTTCTATCACCCACCTGGGTGTGGCAAATTGCTGCTCGATGCGATCAGAACTGGTTTCCCGGCAACTCAAGCGAAAGGCAATGCCAAGACCATTTGCTGTCCATTTTTCGATGTGCTGATCAATGATATGCCAATTGAATTGCCCTTCCACTGGCTCGAGGTACGCCCATGATAATCGCATGTAGAGGTGATCCATACCCGGAAATTCGGTCAAATCCACATCATTCTCTATGATATATTTGTTGATATGATTATCCGGGAAATGGTGGTACCAGCCTTTATGCGGATTCTCGAGCGCAATCTGATCATCCCAAAAATGTTTCATGTTGATTTCACCGGGAAAAGACAGATTAGCGAGCAGGAGTAGGTAAAAGAGACTCATTGCTCTTCTGAGCTGTCTTTTGACGGTTTGTTTAGCTTTCATTTTTATTATCCTTTATTGTTAATCCAATTATGTGGGGATTCATTCGAATGTGAAAAATGTGCCACAATACTACCGGTCTGGCACGGATGTCCTGGGCGATCTAGAATGACTTGCACTGGACGCGGAGGGTCCATCCTGTTTTCCCCCGCAGAGGGGGTGAACGAGAATCCCAAAAGGGACGATCTTATATCAAATTTGCGCGAACCGGAAATTCAATCAACTAACAAAATAGACGTTGCCTTTTAGCAGCGCTGCTTTTAAATCCGAATATTTCAGATCACGCGAGCCCAGATTCTTTTGCGCACATAACGTGGCTGCAGTGCCGGTCGCTTGACCTTGTGCCATACAGCTCACCGTGTTGCGCGTGGACATGTGCGCGCGATGATCAGAGGTGATCATCATACCCGCAGCATAAAGATTCTCGATGCCTTTGACACACAGTGCGCGATAGGGTATTCCATAGGTACCACCATCCTTGATCTGGTATTTCGGCGCCATGTCGTGGAAACCATAGGCAAAAGTGTCATCGTCAAAGTGACGACCGTTTATGACGTCCTCATGAGCGATGTCGTAATCACATTTGATCAAACGACCGCGCCTGATGCATAAGGATGGACTGGTGCGGGCGATAAATGCTTTTTCAAAACCCGGGATGTATTCACGCAAAAGCTCGGCCGCTCTGGCCATGCGATCGCGAATTTCCATCTCGGCGGCGGCAACATCATCACGATTAACGACAGTGCCCGGAATTTTATAATTACATTTAATGTACATCAGATAATTGTCGTGCACCGTTGTGGTGACCATGGACATACCGATTTTTTCTGCTTCTTCCCGCAATTCAGGAATATCAAGTTGTTCCGCGCCCATACGAACAAATTTGTTTTCTTCACCACTCCTTGGACCGCGACACATTTGTCCCAGGGCATCATGCGATTTCAGGAATTCATAATAATCATCGATGGAGGCATTGGCAAAACCGAAACTGTTGCAACTGGCATAGTCATTCGGCACCTCAAACTCGGCGCCGGCGTGGGCGCACAGATCGCCGTAGCCGGTGCAATCGATGAAACTTTTCGCCATAATCGCCTCTCGGCCGGAACGACTCTCAGTAATTACGCCTCGAAGGCGCGAATCCTTGACAATGGCGCCGGTCAACATAGTGTTCACAGCGACAAAAACGTCGGCCTCTTTCAACAGTCGAAACGCCAGGATTTTGTAAAGCTCGGTATCAATTGCCGTACAGATCGAGTCGTACTCGCGTCCTCGCTCCATTTCCGGATAGCCGGTGCAGCCGCCCATGGCTGTCAGAGTGTCGATAAATTCCGCCGGAAAACCGCGCACAACCTGCACTTTGGGGCAATTTTCAAACGCTGTGTAGAGGTTATAAAAGCTGTGAATGGCTGTGCCGCCCTCGACGGCAATACCGCCGCAGTAGCCTTTGGACTCGATGAGCATGGTTTTGGCGCCCTGACGCCCCGCGGCGATCGCCGCAAAAAGTCCGGCTGTACCGCCGCCGGCAATGACAACATCAAAATGGCGAACAGGGAGCTTTTTTGCGGGTTCTGTGTAGTATTCAGCTTTGCCTGGTTGAATTGAAGATTCCTTTGATTGTTCGGCAAAGGTTGTTTTCGCTCCTACGCCCAGTGCTACCATCAATTTAGAAAACTCTCGTCTTTTCATAAAAATATTCCTCATTATTTACTGATCTGTAATTTAGCGTGCATTATTCACAACCTTCTCACACAAAACCACCTAAACACCAAGAGTTAAAAGGTTGGAAGTATTTGTGGCCTTGTATCTTTGTGCGCATGAATTATTCAGGTTAAATGCAGATAGCTTGCTTCATCGCATGAGCGTTAGTTTTTGTGAATAATAGTAATCTTCCATTTGAAGATGGACAAAGTAAATTCCGCTCGGGACGTGAACGCCATGATCATTGAGTCCTTTCCATTGCAATACGTACTCTCCCGGCAAGGAACGACCATTATACAGTTCACTCACCTGTTCTCCCAGCAAATTAAAGATTGTGACTCGTACATGGCCTGGTAAATTGATTGAAAACATTAATGTTGTACTTGCATTAAAAGGATTGGGATAGCTCGAGAACAGCTGAAAGCTTTTGGTATGTGCAGAGGAATGCACATTTATTTTCGTATCATTTTCCCCTGAGACAAAATAGCCCCTGCCGCCCGTACCGACCACAATTTGATTGCCATTGAACGGATTAAAAGCAATACAACTGCCGCGCAGAACAGCCAGTCCTTTATTCTGCCGGCTCCACGAATTGCCGCCGTCTTCAGAAAGATAAACACCGGTCGCGTATGACACATCATGATATGGGTGATCATCGGTCACAAAAGCAATAATATCCCGGTTTTCCGGGTGAATCGTTGCTGCCTGAATATATTTATCATTATGAATTCGGCGCCATTGTGAACCATCATAGCGCCACAATCCCCCCTGTTCGCGCCATGAGGTGGCATAAACGACATTTTCATCGTGAGGATCCGCAAACACTCGCGTTGCAGGTCTGGGTCCATCAATCAAAGCAAAGGTCTCGCCGTCCGTCGATTCATAAACGCCCTGTTTTGTTGCCAGGTAGATGTGCGCCGGATTTACACGACTGCCGTCGAGGGAATTGACTTGAGCATCGGAAAAAATGATATCCCATGTTTCACCGGTCGTATTGGAAAAGTACAGTGCTCCACCAATAGCGGCCCACACTTTTGATGAATCGTTCGGCAAGCTGTAAATGCTCGTCACTTTACGACTATTATACTTTTCCGGCAAACCCGCAGAAACGCCGGCGTAAACCTTCCAGCGCCCACCTTTGTCAATGCTTCGAGCAATGCCTTCAAAGTTGCTTTGACCCAATCCAACAAATATTGTTGAATTTCCCGAAAAACAGATTTCATTACCGCCGCCCCAATTGCCGACTGGCGATTTGGATTTCTCCCACGTGTACAAATTATTCTGACTATGCCAGAAATTGCCGGCATCCATGGCTGCAAATCCGGCGTGATTCGGATCGTTCAAATTCCATTTGAAATCCTGGCAAACCAGGCCGGAGAATCCTCGTCCCCGCCATTGTTTTGAGCCCTCCGGTTGAAAAGCGGTTGCATCGTTCCAGGATGCTCCGCCATCAAGCGTCCGCACGATAAATTCTGAACCGGCGCCCAGGATCACATCACCATTATTGGGATCAATCGTGGCGCACTCGATGCTCTTGCCGGCCGGATAACATTTCACCACCGAACCCGCCGTGCTCTTCCAGATTTCGCCGCCGTCCTTGCTTATATACGGATTGTTATTATTCCACGACGTATTCCCGGTGAACAAAATATCAGGATGTGTTGTGCATATCACAACAGTTTCATATTTCGCGGTCAAATTTGTATTGCTATCTCTGTTTTGAGCGAGACCGGTGACTTTTGCCTCCCAGGTGTGCCCATAGTCGTTTGTTTTATATATTCCCCCTGGTGCGTAGGTTGAAGCGTCACTCGGTTTATAATTGCCCATGGCAACAAAAGCGACATTGGGCAGCGACGGATGGGGTTCAATCCAGTTGATAGTGGTGCTCGGCAGCCCATTATTCATCTCCTCCCATGATACCCCGCCGTCATTACTGATAAACGCACCGCTTTGGTCGACGGCGGCATAAAGAATATCAGAAGATTCCGCAGCAAATCCCGCTGCAACGATATTTCGATTCTTGATATTGCCGATCTGCGCCCACGATTCCCCGGCATCCAGGCTTTCCCAAACCGCTCCCCATTTTGGCGAACCGGGCGAACTCCAGCGACGATGGGAGCCACCGACAGCGATGAGGCGTTGATTTTTATTGGGATCAAATAGAATTCGTTCAATCGGAGCGGTATAATATCCTTGAGGAGAGGGCATCCCTTTGCGTTTTGACGCCCAAGTGACGCCGCCATCCTCGCTTTTGTACGGTCCACTCATTGAGCCAACCCAGACAATTTGAGGATCGGTCGGATGCCAGGTGAAATCAGCCATTTCCCAGCTCTCAAATCCAAATGTGGCTTGCCAGGATTCGCCACGATCGACGCTTATGCCGACACCCAGCATATCGCCGCCGCACAAGATTCGATTGGAATCGTGCGGGCTCACGATCAGGGAGGTGAGTCGTCCTCCGGAGCCCGGCTCCATTAACGGTTTCCAATTAAATTCAATGGCAAAAGAGAAATCCACTAGCATAAATACCAGCAGCAGCGGAAAGGAAAAATATCTCATAAGACGAATTCCTTTATTTATTACTTGCTATCGGACACTTTGCAAAAAATCCGTGACGATCCGTACCACAAATCTGCAACATCGTTTTTTTAGCAAGGTTTACAAGCCACGGGTGATCACTGAAATAATGGAACGCGGATCGAATGGATTTAACGGATTGGAACAGATTTCTTCATCCGTTAAAATTCGTCCAATCCGTTCAATTCGCGTTCTATTCTAACCTGAAAAATTCGTTCACACGAAGACACGAAGCGAAAAAGACTGTTTTTATTGGACTTGTTGAATGTTTACAAAATGCTTGAAAAAAA
>JAFGKD010000048.1 GCA_016928775.1 Candidatus Zhuqueibacterota bacterium
CAGCTTTTTGCTTGAATTGGCCTGTATTGCATCAGTCGTGCGTCGCAGCTAACTGATTTTGTAAATTTGTGAATTATTCAGGTTAGGTATAAAGCATTATAGAACCGAAAATTTCGAGCATGACAAAGGAAATTTAAAAGGCTTATAAAATCCACATATGCAATCAATGATTCAACTTTTTTTTCTAATATCCACTCTGTTGATGATGCGAGAAGAAGAAAAGTTGGCTCGCGACGTATACCTTGAGCTGTTTGACAAATGGAATTTGAGGATTTTTTCAAGCATTGCCAACAGCGAGCAGCAACATATAGATATGGTCGCATTTTTATTGCAAAAATACGACCTGGCTGATCCGTTATTAATTGAACAAGGAATGGAGTCTTTGTTAGCTGGATTAAACGTTGGTGTCACAATTGAATATCTTGATATTTACGATTTACAAGAAGCCCTTTTTATTATCGACCATCAAGACATTCGCTTGGCATATCTCAACACATCACCTCGGAAGAATTGGAAGAAATCATCAATTCGGATATGGAACGAGGCATGGTTGATGAAAATGGCGATACGATTACTATCGATCCACGAAGCGGCAGAAGTAAAAGTGATCGTGCGGCCTGAAGGCGTTACGGATGGGGCCATACGTTATGCCATCAAACAAGGGAGATTAAAAAAAGGAGCCCACGTTATTAAACGCTGCATTGCCAGATGGAGCAAGTCATCGAACAGAGCGCACGATAAAGGACAAATCCTTTTCATCCAGGATCGGGATAGGGACGAGTCGTGAAGCAGAGTGTGTATTGGCTTCATGGGGTGATGTGCAAGGAACATTGTCGATTTTCGAAGTTGCCAATACTGTTTGTAATGCGGGAGTTTTATTTATCCTGCCCTCTTTGTTGGCACAAGGTTTACTGAAAGGGAAAACGCTTTATAAAAATATTGGATAGAATGAGATGAATGAGAGAGAATTAGTTGCAAGTTTTTAGACCGTTGGTAACTCTCCATCTGGACGTTTGCAAATACCCTGAATTGTAAGCTGCAAAAATCCCATCCGACGCAGCTCCCCAGGTGCGTCGGAATTTAATTCCATTTCTATCAAATTCCGCGCTTTTCCAAACATCGCGTATTCATAGTCATGTTCCACTTTCAGTTTTGCGAATAAATATTCTGGATTTTCCTCTTTTGCCTGCACTATACTTCTTGGGTCAAGGCTTTGCAGGACAAGGTATTTTTTTCTTGTATCTTTTTTGTAAAATTCGTTTCTTTATCCAGTCATTACTACGGGGCACTTGTTTTTTCGCATATCGGACGGTACGACGCGCTTACCATACGACAAGATTCGTCCGAAAAGTTGTGCATCGTTCGCCGGCGGTGTAATTGAGAATGTCGTATTCAAGAGGGATTCACTATGCGGAGAGATATCTTTTTATTGCGTCATGTCGTCACGACGTTTAGTGCCATCACAATTATAAGTATTTTAAGTTTTTCCACCCCGATTTTTGCTCAGTCTTTTTCTTTTGCCGTCACTTCGGATCAACGCAACTTTGCTGGTCCTGGTGTGTATGACAACTCCTCATACTATCGCGGTGCCATCGAAGCCCTTGCAAATGTCGGTGCGGGTGAATTTATGATTGTTATTGGCGACATGGATCCGATACAATATACCCAATATACCATCGAAACGGTACTGGGGACAGAGTATCTCTGGTATCCCGTGGTCGGAAATCATGAACTCCCCGGTCAAGGGACTGAAGATTACTACGGCGCCAACATGGATTATGTGCGGGCCATGAATGCCAATGGAACCACCTTGCCATACATCGTGAACGTCGGACCTCCGGGGTGTGTGGAAACAAGTTACTCGTTTGACTTTGGTTATGCTCACATTGTTGTTCTTAATGAATATTTTGACGGCACAAGTGACGTCGGCACCGACGGCGACATTGTTGATGCGCTGTACAGTTGGCTCGCTGCTGATTTGGCGGCGACTATGCAGCCTCACATTTTCATTATAGGTCATGAACCCGCTTACCCCCAACCTGATGTGGATACTGGACGAATCCGCCATGAATATGACAGTTTGAATCTCTATCCTGAAAATCGGGATCGCTTTTGGCAGCTTATGGTGGATGAAGGTGTTCTCGCTTATGTTTGCGGTCATACCCATAATTACAGTCTCTACTTTCATAATGGTGTGTGGCATATCGAATCAGGCCATACCTACGGGCTTGGCGATCCTGAATGTCCCAGCACCTTTATGAAGTTTTTCATTTATGCCGATGAAGTCATGTACGCAACTTATCGCGATGACTCCAACGGCGGTCCGTATACCTTGCGTTACGCTGGTTCTTTGACGTCTATTGAGGAAGAAACGACAATTATTCCCGAAGGTGCAGTGTGGGCATATCTCGATAACGGTACTGATCAGGGAACAGCCTGGCGGGATATTAATTTTGATGACAGTGCCTGGGCGTCCGGCGCGGCGCAGCTTGGATATGGTGATGACGATGAAACAACTGTCGTGAGCTATGGTCCGGATGCCAACAACAAATTCATTACCACCTACTTTCGCCACACTTTTGATGTCTCGGATGTGAGTATCTACAACTCGTTAAGCCTGCGCATTCTGCGCGATGATGGCGCAGTCGTTTACTTGAATGGCAATGAAATTTTTCGTACCAACCTGCCTGATGGCACGATTGATTATCTCACCTACGCCGGTTACGCTGTTGGAGATCCGGAAGAAGATCAGTTTTTTGGCGCTGTAATCGATCCGTCATTCCTGGTGACTGGCACAAATGTCCTGGCCGTCGAACTCCATCAGTCCGGAGGTACCAGTTCGGACATTAGTTTTGACTTGTCCCTTGTCGGCAAATCTGGTGGAACTCCCCTCACCTCAGTATATGGACAACTTTACCTGGATTATAATAATAATGGTGTTCGCGATGGCGACGACGAAGGACTCGCTGACATTAACGTTGTTGTCAGCGACGCATCAGGATCACAAACATTAATTACCGACTCGAATGGCGATTGGTCCGCGTTTGTCACTCCAGGAAATGTCACCGTCAATGTCGATGAAAACGATCCTCATTTTCCACCCGGTGCGAAACAGACACAGGGGAATGATCCAACAACAATTTTGGTTGCTGAAGGCGATAATGCCTTGGCAGGTATTGACGGTTATTATGTTCTTGTCTCCGAGGTCATTTTAATACCCGCTGGTTCTACCTGGTCTTATCTCGACGACGGCAGCGATCAGGGCTCTGTTTGGACTGAATTGACTTTTGATGACCAGTCGTGGGCAACCGGTCCGGCTCAACTGGGCTACGGAGATGGTGACGAGGCTACAGTCGTGAGTTATGGCGATAATCCAAAGAAGAAATATATCACCACTTATTTCCGTCGTTTGTTTGGCGTGCCAAATGCTTCTCTCATCATAAAGCTGGACATTGATATATTGCGTGATGACGGTGCCATAATATATCTAAATGGTAATGAGGCGTACAGAACCAATATGCCCCCAGATGCCGTTGACTATGAAACCACAGCTTCCGCAGAGATTGACGGGGACGATGAAAATACCTTTATTAACGCCAGTATAGATCCAAGCCTATTGAACGCTGGCACCAATGTATTGGCCGTTGAAGTGCATCAAAAATTTAAAATGGATGAAGATGTCAGCTTTGATCTCAAAGTGACAGCCAAACAATACGTTATACCGATCGCCGTCGATTTGATTAGCTTTGATGCGACTATCGTAGCAGAGGGCATTTTGCAAACATGGTTGATGGCGTCAGAAGAAAACATCGCTGGATTTAATCTATATCGGTCCACCGAATCAAATGGACAATATGAAAAGATCAACCAAAGTTTGATTCCCAAAATGATTGATGGTGAAGGGCAACAATATAAATATCTTGATCAACCTCCGCTAAAAGTTGGATATTATTACAAACTTGAAACAATAAACCTGGACGGAAAAAGTGAGTTTTCTCAGGCTGTCCAGGCAAGTGCTTTATCCGATGTATCAGTCAATTCGAATGTGCCTATGACCTTTTCCTTGGCGCAGAATGTTCCCAATCCGTTCAATCCATCCACGACCATTCATTACGAATTGCCCAGGTCTTCTTGGGTTCGGCTGCTGGTTTATGATGTCACCGGACGCCACGTCGTTAGCCTGGTTGATGCCTACCAGACTGTGGGTGCCTATGACATAAATTGGCAAGCATCTCAATTTTCCAGCGGTCTCTATTTCTACACCCTTGAAGCGGACGGTTACAAACACAGGCGAAAAATGTTGCTGGTACGATAAAACAACTACCATCAAAACCAATTTTCTTTTCCGGACTCCGGTTTTCGGATTCCCGACTCCTTTTTCCTATTTTTTTCTGCTTTCTACTCTCTTTCCCCCTACATGTCCAGTCATTTTTCCTAATTTATCCATCCGAGAAAGAATCCCGGATGGACAGGCCCCCAGACAGCAGCAACCAATTATTTGATCAGCAACATCAGTCGTGTTTGCGAAAAATTCGACGTTTGAACATGATAATAATAGACACTACTGCTATAGGTGGAACCATCAAATAGCACCGAATGCGATCCCGCAGCTTGCTGCTGATTATCCAGCAGAGTTTGAACGAGTTCACCGGCGACATTATAAATATGAACTGAGACCGTTTCCTTTCTTGACAAGGTATAGCTAATTGTCGTAACCGGATTGAATGGATTGGGATAATTCTGCTTCAGGTCAAAAGCGGCCGGGTTTAATGGATTTTTGTTTTTTACTCCTGCTGAAGTCGTATCGGCAACACCGAGCAAATAAATATTGTCGGCATAAACCGATCCATACCATTCCTCCGCCGTTTTGTATTCTACTCCGACTTGAAAACCCGCTTCCATTGCTTCATTATAGTTTTCTATGGTTTCGATGCGTTGAGCAAAATCAAAAAAGAGGCGATTCCACACATCAGTTGTGAGTGTTGACGTAGGATACCAGGTGCTCTGCCAGTTCCAATTCAATTGATCCATGGCATAAATCTGCACGCCCAAATCGGTCGGGAAATCTTCCGGTATCATAACATCAATGGCCAATCCGGTTGCAGTATCGCCCTCAACGACAATAAAGAAATTTGATGTATTAAAGGCAGCGCCGGGTCCGTTAATAAAGAGTTCCAAACAGCCACCAGACTCTCCGATGGGATCTTGTGCCCAAAGAGACTCATCGTATCCATCTCCCCAACCTCCGGTCCACCTGCCCAAGCCGGCGGCTTCATCTTCAAAATCTGCCAAAAGCAGAGAATCCGCTTCTTGCGAGAACGACCACGAGAACAAAAACAGAACGCCGAACAACGTTAATAGCAATTTATTCATAACGATCTCCTTATAAAGTTAGGTATCTCTCATCAACGGCATCATTCGTTCGAACCGCAGTAATCTGCCGGACATTGCCGCTCAATGTGTTAATGTCCGAAAACAAGCCGGGAAAAGAGTTTTTATACGATGCTCAAGAATTCGAACTTTACATATGATACGTTTTATTTGCCTTTTGCACAAGCTTTATGGTGTTTGATCGTAACCAAATACATAGCAATCGTTTTTGACGGTAGTGTCCTCGCTAATGGATGTATAGCACTTGTTGCCAGACTTGTTTATCGAAACCGTTCTCTGCCCATCTGCTGGTTGGTGAAAAAAGGCTGCAAAGGGCACATGGCAGAAAAGCTCCACATTGAACTTTGGCAGCACCTTTTGGCCATTGTGCCGGCGGATAAAAAGATCATTTTTCTTGGCTATGTTGAGTTTGATGGCTTCGAATTCGGCTGGGATGTGGAGAATAATTTGGCCGCGAAGTGCTTCGTTGCCGGCGAGTTCATTGTAAAGGGCGGAGATGATGTGCTCGGAGAGATCTTCGGCTTTGTGGTCGGGGAAGAATCTAGACAGGAGCGGTTGCAGATCAGCGGCGGTTGGGGGATGGCCGATTTTCATGTTGTTGATCGCTTTTTTCACCTGTGGATCGGTGAGAAAAGCGAGGAGGAACTGGCGTTGTCGGATTTTGTTTTTCGGTGTGACTGATTTGGTAGATGGCGGTAAAGACAAAGGTGGTGGTGATGGGTTCCATGGGAAAAATCCGAGTTCGAGAGTGGATTTAGTGGGAGAATAAAGTGATTTTGTGGGAGAGATGCAAGGGAAATGTGGGGGAGAATGGGCGGAAGGATGAAAGCGGGAATTTGGAGAATAGAACTTATTCAAATCTATCGCAATGAGAATATCTGAAATCTTGTTGTAAATCTGCCTGAATGGCAGAATTTGCTTGAAATAGAAAACATTCTTTCCTATAATGTTGTATAAATTGGAGAGGTTAAGAAAAGGGGCTGGCTATTATTTTTACTGATTTAACCTGAATAATTCATTCACACGAAGACACAGAGCCACAAATACTGTTTTTATTGAACTTGCTGAATCTATAGAAAGTGCTTGAAAACA
>JAFGKD010000049.1 GCA_016928775.1 Candidatus Zhuqueibacterota bacterium
CCAAATTGACGGCTTCGCCGTCATGCATTCACGAAGAGAATGCACTCCAAATAGGCACTGCTTTTCTGAGTTAATAGAGCAATCATTATCTTTTTTAGCCTATAGTCTTAAAACGTTCTCGAAGCAAAGCCGAAAAATCCGTGTGCATCAGTGGCTTGTAATTTGGTTGCGGCCAAAGGCCGCGCCAAGTGCATCAGTGGCTCAAAATTAGGCTGCGGCTAAAATGCCGCGCCATGCGCTTTGTGTATCGTGCAAATATGCGACCTGGGTGAATAAAGTTATTGCCAAATCGCTGTTTTTTTTGTGCTATCTGGATTATCGTAATTGCTTTTTTTAGTCTTTATAGATATTTATCCTCACATGTGCCGGTTCTGCCAAAAGAAATCGGATATTCACTCCGGCTTGTATCTGAAAGGATGAATCCGGATCAGTAGGTTCCAGCTCGTTAAACTGCCAGTAACCCGGCTCAAAATGAGATTTATCATTCGCACCCACTTTGCCACCCGGCTCAGCAGTCACGTAAAGTTGGTCTTGCCAATCTTTTATAATAAGCACAATGATATATCGTCCCGGTGTTATGTAGTTATTGTTATTATCTTTTCCATCCCAATAAAGTACATAACGTCCGGTCAATTCCAAAATATCATTAAAAAAATAGTTGACAAGCTCTTTTTTCTCTTCACTCTTGAATGGATTGCTGCACTGGATAGAGATCAAGATCGAGACCACAACAAAGCATGCCAGAATTATTTTGTGCTTGGTCATTTTTCTGCTTTTTTGTAAAACAACACCTATTAAACGTCCAATATCATTGATTGATCCATTTTTCCACCCAGGCAAACACTTCAGTCCACCATAACCGGGCGTTTTGTGGCTTTGTCACAAAATGCGTCTCATCCGGGAAATAGATCAAGCGTGACGGAACGCCCATGCGTTGCAGTGCGGTGAACATTTGAAAACCCTGGGTCACCGGCACCCGATAATCACCCTGGCCATGAATGACCAAAGTGGGCGTCTTGACTTGTTTGAAATTTTTCACATAAAAAGACGGCGACCATTTCTCATACAGTTCAGGATGTTCATAGGGATTACCGCCAAATTCCCATTCCGGAAACCATAGCTCCTCAGTCGCACCATACATGCTGCGCTGATCAAAGACGCTCGCATGGCTGACCAGGGCATCAAAACGATCGTTATGGGTGGCGATCCAGTTCACCATAAAACCACCATAACTGGCGCCGGCAGCGGCAAGCTTGTTTGCATCGATAAAATCATACTGCTCAAGAACGTAATCCCGTCCCGTCATCAAATCGTTGTATGGCGCGCCACCCCAATCCAGGCTCACGGCATCGCACCAGGCCTGGCCATAGCCCTTTGAGCCGCGCGGATTAATGGCAACAACAACATAGCCGGGTGCGGCGAACATGGACGTGTTCCAGCGATAGTGAAAATCATCACTCCACATACCCTGCGGACCGCCATGAATGAGAAACATTAGCGGGTACTTTTTTCCCGAATCAAAAAACGGCGGCTTGATGAGCAATCCATGACATTTTTGTCCATCAAAAGAAGTGAACCAAAAATCTTCAACCGGATTGAGCTCCAGCTTTGCCAATAAACCCTGATTGACAAAAGTTAATTGACGGATGCTGTTATCGTTATCCAGCGCAAATATTTCATGCGGCATCCTGTTGGATTGTCGCTTGAAAAAGAGCCTCTTTCCGTCCGGTCCGGGAACAAGCTCTGAATTGACATTTTCGCCTGTTCGTTTGGTTATTGTACCGGTTTTTATGTCAATGCTATAAACGGGTTTGCGGCCTTTTTCCCTGGTATTAAAATAGATTGTTTTGCTATCCGCTGACCAGATAATCTCATCCGGCGACAAATCGAGTGCTTTGGTGAGGGAGGATCGCTCTCCGGTTGAACGGTTATAGAGGATGATATTGTACTGGTCAGCTTCAAAACCGGGTCGTGCCATGGCTTTATAGGCGATAAAGCGTCCATCCGGGGAGTAGATCGGCTGATTATCCACCGCCTGGTTACCTTGAGTCAAGTTATGCGCATCACCACCCGCAACCGGAACAAGAAATATATCGTTATTCGTATTTATCGCGGGTTTATCGGTGTGGTTGCTGACATAGGCCAATTCGGCTGCGTCCGGAGAAAAAACATAGTCCTGATGACCGCCAAGATCAAGCGGAGGTGCATCATAGTCACCCGGTGTCACATCGAAAACGTTTTCTCCGCGGGCATCGCAGACAAAAATGTGCGTTCGTTTGCCGTCGGTCCAGCGATTCCACGATCGAAACAACAAGCCATCAATGATGCGGGCCTTGACCCTGGATTCCTGGCGCGTCTTGTCCATGTCCGCACTCTCCTGTAACGACAGGGCAGTGGGAAACACTTTGGCAGAAAACGCTATTTTACGGCCATCCGGCGACCATATAAAATCATCCACTTCAACCGGGAAATCCGTCAATTGTTGCGCTTCTCCTCCATCCAGGGGAAGCGAGTAAATCTGACTTGAGCCGTGGCGCGTGGACAGAAAAGTGAGCGCTTTGCCATCCGGGCGCCAGCGCGGCAGAGTACTGCTCTCCGCGTGAAACGTCATCTGGCGCGGCTCACCGCCATGCGAAGAAACAAGCCATATCTCGGTGTGTCCGCTGTTTTTTTCCATATCATACGATGTCAAAGCATAAGCAATAGAGTTGCCGTCAGGAGAGACGGCCATGTTGCCGATACGCTGCATCGCCCACATATCCTCAACCGTCATCGCTCTTTTTTGCGCAAAAGCAAAAGGTATTACAAGCAAGCAAAAACCGAGTACAAGATTTTTCATTTCTTCTCCAAATTCAGAAAGAAAGAACGAACAGTGTTCAGCCGACCAATTTTTTAAAATCTGCAACAGCTTTTTCGACGCCAACGAGCATGGCGCGCGCACAAATGGCCCAACCAACATTGAACTCTTCGATATATTTAATATCAGCTAGTTCGCGCAATGACTGCGGGGACAAGGACCGGCCGGCCGAAACGCCGAGTCCAATTTTATTGGCAGCGATGGCAGCGGAGCGAATTTGTTCGACGATGTCGGTCAAGGTGCCGAGGTCATCCACTTTGGCGAGCGAGCTGGTGTTGATCTGAATATAATCGGCTTGCGCACGTGCGGCCGCCCGAATCTGTTGTGCCTCCGGATCAATCAGCATAGTCACCACAATATTGTTGGCCCGCAAAGTGGTCACGGCCTCCTCCAGATAGGACAATGAACCGGCGACATCCAACGACATGTCCACATTTTCTCCAGTGGCGGATGGAAGAAGTGTCACCATGTCCGGCAGCCAGCTCAACGCTTTTTTTATCATATCATCATTCAGGGGGATAGCCAGATTCAGATGCGTCTGCACAACCTCCTTGAGCAGACCCACATCACGATCCGTGATGTCCGAGCGATCCTCTCGCAATTGAACGATGATCCCGTCGATGCCGGCCATCTCTGCCGCAAATGCGATCGAGACTGGATCCGGATTGCGTCCTTTTTTCGTATTTCGGATTTTTGCCACTTGATTCACGCACAATGATAAACGAGCCATTGATAGTCCTTTCCTTCAAGATTTTAATTGATCACCTCAGAAACAAAGACAAACGTCACACCGGACGCTTTTAAAGTGGGGAGCATCTCTTCAAGCACGGCCAATGTACGCTTGCGGACATGGCCTATGGCAATCACGCTCCCTTGGTCTTTTGCCATCTGCGCCATTCGTGCTAACTGACGTCGAATAAAAGCCGTATTATCTTCCGCATCCAGAAACAGGCGGCTCTCACCGCTTGGAATATCATATTTTTTTGCCGTTTGATAGGCAATACTCTGCGAGCTTGTCCGGCTATCGATAAAAAATTTGTTCAGATCTTTCAGTGCGCCCATGACCGCATCCATGAGCGCCGGATCCTGAGTTGCTTTTGAGCCTTGATGATTATTCATTCCAACTGCCACCGGAATTTGCGCAAACGCTTGTCGCAACCGCAAGGACACTTTGCCGGGATCCTGCCCGGTGATGAGGGTAAAACCCTCATCCACAACTTTTTCATGCTCGGGCTCCATTGGCATGTGGACAAGCACCTGTTTGCCATGCAGATGTGCTATTTCGGCGACCTTTTGTGAGGCGGCGAGACCGGGGATGACGGAAATAGTAATCGGTGCTGACAGGGTTACAAATGATCGCGCCAGTTTACTGAAAGAATAGCCAAAATCGTCGATTATGATAGCTGCCCGTCCCTGGTCTGTTTCGATGCGACGGGATTTAACGAACAGCAGGTGCTCGGCGGCCTCATTGTCCTCCCCAACGCTCATGAATATGTGATCGCCTGACTTGTGGCAGTCGATAATTTCGGCGCCCATGTCTTCCAGTTCGTCTCTGAGCACGCCGTAGAATACAAAAAAGGAAAAATCTTTTGGTACAAGCACCCGTGTGACGCTGTCCTCCACGCTCAGGTGTTCTTGATCAATACCAAACTGCTTGAGCACAGCACGAACCGTCGTTTGCACTTCAAGTACGGTTTTTTTCTGGATTTTAGCTGGTCCGGTTTTTACAATCCTCGGAATGAGGGCCAATCGAAAAAGCAGCAGCAGAATCGCCAAAAAGAACAACAGCCATAGCTTGTAATTCAAGGTTGGCCAGCGCCATTGCAGCCGCGGCAATTTGAATTTAAAACTATCTTGTGGGGGTCGACGTCTTTTACGTTTCATAGTATTACCCCGTCATTTGCCAAAACGAGCCTTGAGGTCACTCCACGTCAAACTGTCGCTGGTCGCTGCATCACTCCATCGAAAAATGTACCAAAAGTCATCATCAGATCGTACGAGTCGAAATTCTGCCTGCCCGCGCATATTCCGCGTACAGAATTCTTGTTTACAGGGATCTTGCATGGCGATCGCATACTCTTGAATAAGAATAACAGAATCCTGAAAAGCCGTTTCTTTCAATCGATTGAACGTCACATCCGTGAGCGAATCTTTGGGAAGGTACGAGTAGAGCTGGTTCAAATAGTTTGTCTCCGCTTCCTTGCCCCAGCGATCAAACAGGCCAGGATGTGCATTCGCGACCGCCGGTTCCGGAGAAAAAATAAATTCCTTGGAGGAAACACTTGTATCTGCCAAACAGCGCAGATAATTGGATTTATTCTTTTCCTGCATGGCATTTTTCAAATTGTACATGACATAGCTGGGAGATGTAGGCTGTATCCAGTTTGACTGGCTGCGTTTCGGAGGCTCCGGTGCTCGCGTCGCAAATGGATTTTCACAATACACCAGAGCTGCTAAAAAAACCGCAAGCAACAGAATATGATTATTTTTCAAGTTCATTTATAACCATCTTGAAATATTGATTTTAATATATTCGAAATGTCTCCTATTATCAAGTAGTTTTTCTGCTTTACAAATGATTTGCCCATGATGAAATCAATCAAAATGGGGGAGCAAATGCCTGTTGGACATACTCTTGCTATCTAGCGCTACAGCGCCTATTCTTTTTTCAGCGGCAAGCCTGGCCAGTTTTCCCAACAAAATACTCTTCAGATCAGCCGGACCAAATTCATCCGGATAAATCGTGGTGATACTTTCAATACCGGCATGGCGGTGGTTTCGCCATTTGATCAGCACATGCCAGGGAATACGAACATCAGAGTATCTGGGTTGATAATACCATTCTTCATTCACTGATTCGCGCGAACCAAATGCGGCATGTATGGCATGCATGACATCGGACATGCCTCGCAGTTCGTCAGGTGAAAGCATCCAGGGTTTTGTTTGCCGAGATTTGGAGAATATCGACACTGTTGTGAAAGAGTGGCCGATATCCACAAATGCCAGGGCGTATTCATTTTCGCATAAAAAAAAACCGAGCTGGATCGCGACATGCTGAACATAATCCTGATAGATGTTTTTATCCGCACCCGCCAGGGCAAGTCCGTTGGTGATATACCGGCCAAGACGATCAACGCCGATAACCTGGCGGTGCAGGTGCTCGAAAGAAGCGCCAGCGTCACGCAACCAGTTGGTATAAATCGCCACATAGGTGATAAAACTATTGTCCTCCATCACATTTTTTGCAGCATGGCAAGTTAATCGCATGTAGTGATAATGTTCATGTGGCGTCAGGTCACCGGCTGAACAGAGCTGCGACGTTTCGGCCGCATTGTCAATATAATGGCGCCGCGGGATAATGAGTTCATGCGCACCGGCAAAAAAAGCATCGCACATCTGAGCAAAAGCAGCATCACTGTTGTTCTGTGCACCTCTTGTTCCAATTCCTTTTGATTTCTGCTCGAACAGGGAACGTACATGTTCGTAACCCAACGCGTCGGCCAGGTAGGCTTTTTTTCGCTTTTTTTGTCGAGCTGATAATTGAAAATGGTGATTTTTTTTCCAATAATTTGTCGAAATAATTTCATACAAGTTGCCAATTCGACGAAATTCGGCGGTACGGGTAAAAATATGCCGGGGCTCAGGATCGTCGAAAAGCGTCCAGTCCCCATTCGTGATCTCTATCCTCGATTTTTCCGGCGTTGTTTCAAAATAATGTGCCGGACAAAAGGCACAATAGTTCTGCGGTGTCTGCAACGGCAAAGGTTCGGCCCGATGATCAGCATGCGTATGAAACGGACGGTGTTTTCGCTCCGGAAGATACCACGCTTCAGTATCCGCAAACGGATTTCGGTAAATAATCGTGCCGTCTTGAAGCTTTTTTACTAGATTCCAGTTTTTCATAAAGTCTCAAGGCAATAAAAAAACTGCCCGATTAGTTGACAAATTGCTCAACAAAATAGTTCGCAGTGAGCGGTTCGCCGGTTGCCTTTGATATGAGAACGTTCCAGGGTTGCACTGATCCAGGCTCGAAAACATTCGATTTGAGATAGTCACCCACTTTGATTTGGTTGACGTAGCTTACGCCCTCATCCGATTCTCGCTCGAGCACCTCGTGCACCAGATAATGGTGCAATTGTGATGCAAAAAGTTCTCCAAGCAAATAGTTGTGATAATAAGCCGGATAAAGGGCAATGTGAATTTTGGCGGCCCAGTCGGGCTCGTGTCGTCCCGCCGGCTTTTGGATGAGTTGAAACCGTTCCACCAATTGCCACCACAAATCCTGCAAGTCCTGTTCCGGATGTGCATAAAGTTCTTTTTCAAAGTGATACATTACCATAGCCCAGCGGGCAAAAATGAGCTGTTTGAGCCGCATATACTTTTCCGTCACCCGGGCGATTTTATCGCGCTCCGCGTCCGAGAGGCCGAGCATGGCTTGCATCCAGTTCGCATTGCGACTCAGTCGACCAAAGAACATGGCGATGGCTTCGGTTGTAAACGCAGCGGCCGGCTGACGCAACAGGTAGGGAACTGACGGATCATTGTATTTGTCATAAACGCCGTGTCCAAGTTCGTGCAACATCGTCTCCATCCAGCGCTCATTATTGACAACGTTGCACAAAATGCGCACATCACCCTGACGATCGATATCGCTCGAAAAAGCGTGCGGATTTTTCCCCTCCCGCTCATAAAGATCACTGTTTTGCAGAATAGATTTGACATCCATAGTAATGCTGGCAAAAAAGTCTTGCGCTAATTTGACAACATCTTTATCCGTATAGTAAGAATCCAGATCAATGGCATAAACCTGCGGTGTCTCCTGGAAAAATGGATCATGATAATGCCAGGGCATCAATCCCTCGACACCGACCCCATACATCTCGGCCAAAATGCTGTCCAGTTCAGCCTTGAGCTCCTGAAAAGGTGCGGTTGTCAATTCTTCCAGCTCGTTAAAAATTTTATCCAAATCGCTGACATTCTGCTCCGAAGCCGCCAGAGACAGGGTATGAAAATTGGCAAAGCCGAGTTTATGGGCATTAGCGTTACGCAATTTTACCAGTTCAAAAACATCCTGGCTCACTGCTGCGCCGACCTGTTTGCTGGCCAACCAGGCTTTTTTGCGCACAGAAGAATCGGTTTCGTTTTTTAAAATGTCCTCAATTTCATTATTCGAGACCTTTGCGCCATCGATTTCGCCGCGGAAGGTACTAAATTTTTTCTCCACTTTGGTTGATTTTTGCACGATTTGTTGCAGCAAGGTCGAGTCAATTTGATTGGGAAGAAAGGCATTATAAAGAATATCCAGTTGACGTGCCAAAAGCCGATTTTTAATGGATTGGCTATTTTTCAAGGATTTGAGTTGGGCAAATTTTTCCGGATCACTGTGTATTTGTCTGAGCTTTAATTCGAGCTCGCTATAGGCAGCATAGTGCTCGGCAGCGCCGGTCGTCGCAGCCTTCCAATAAGTTAAAGCGGCTTCCTTTTGCAGCGGCTGAACTTGTTCAAGATAGTCTCTAACAAATTGTCGCATCTGTTTCTCCTGTGGATTGGTGCAGCTAACAATTATCGTCAGGGTGATAGAGACAGCCACAATAGCAAATATCGATTTCAAAACGAGTCTCCTTTCAATATTTTTAAATCAATAAAAAATAGTCAATTTCATCACAAACATCAAGCGGATTCCGAGTTCCGAACGCATGATGCAATATTGCATGTTGTTTCAAGTTTCAGTATCTTTGTTAAACTCTTTTGGAAAGGACGTCCTCTAAAATGAAACAAGGGAAAAAAGAGATACTCGTCGTCGGCGATCGAGTCCTCATTGTCCCGGATGTCGGCGAAGAACGCAGCGGCTCCGGCTTGTATTTACCCAAGTGGGCGCTCGAAAAGGAATCCATTCAAGCTGGACGAATTGTCGAATTGGGTCCTGGTATCCCCATGCCGTCGCCCAACGACATTGAAGATGAGCCCTGGCGAGAAAAGGATTTATCCCATCAAGATGATGAGATGCAAGCTCAAATTGGTGACTATGCCATCTTTTTGCGCAAAGCGGCGGTCGAGGTTAAATTTGAGGGAGAGCTCTATTTGATCGTGCCGCACGCGGCATTGCTCTTGTTGATCCGGGAAAACGACTAACTTTTCCCATGCCAGGCCTGTTGGCGCAATAGATTATGCTGAGTAGCGCCACATGAGGCCGAACGACGCGGTGTCATTGCAATCATCAAACGCATCGTCTATGGATGGATGTTTGATGATAAAAACCTCTGAAGCACAGGAGTTTTATATGGAGAATCGGAGACTGTTTTTACAAAAGGCCGGCGCTGTTATAGCCAGCTATGGATCACTCCCACTTTTTCGCTGTACGTTTCCGCCAGCCAAGCCACTCTTTCAAATTTCCCTGGCAGAATGGTCGCTGCACCGCTCTCTGTTTGCCGGTGAGATCGATCATCTGGATTTCGCCAGCATTGCTAAAAAGAATTTTCAAATTGATGCCGTTGAATATGTCAACCAGTTTTTTATGGACAAAGCGGAAGATAAAAGCTATTTGACCGACATGAAAAAACGCTGTGACGATCTCGGCGTCAAAAGCCTGTTGATCATGTGTGACAACGAAGGCAGAATTGGTGATCCGGATGCATTACTCCGAAAGCAGGCCGTCGAGAACCATTTTAAATGGCTGCGCGCAGCGCAATTCCTGGGCTGTCATTCGATTCGCGTAAATGCCTTCAGTCAAGGAACATACGAAGAGCAACAAAAACTCGTCGCCGACGGTTTGCTGCAACTGTGCACGTATGCGGATGATGTCCAGGTGAATGTGTTGGTTGAAAATCACGGGGGATTGTCCTCAGACGGAAAGTGGCTGGTCGGTGTGCTCAAAATGGTGAATCATAGTCGCGTTGGCTCCCTGCCGGATTTTGGCAATTTTCAACTCAGCCAGGATGAATGGTACGATCGTTATCTCGGGGTAGCGGAGCTGATGCCGTTTGCCAAAGGAGTGAGCGCAAAAACCGGCGAGTTTGATGCGCAGGGCAACGACATTCGTATCGACTATCGCCGCATGCTGCGAATTGTTGTTGATGCCGGCTATCGTGGCTATGTCGGCATCGAATCAAGTGGTTCACAATTGAGCGAAATGGAGGCTATTCAAAAGACAAAAGAACTGCTGGAGCGTACGCGAGATGAGATGACGCGCGATCTTGCGAGCTGATGAATGTCGGATACTCGTCGTTGTACCGCACATTGAATAGCAACGGCGTGAGTGTGCAGGCGATTTTACCTTGATATTTTACGGTTTCACCCGATCATCCAAAAGCTGCTTCAAATGCGCGCTGCTTCTTGGCGCCCAACCAAACGCTTTGCGCCACACATCGGCGCTCTCCATGCAGAGATAGACAAACACTTCTTTTGAATACGATCTGATCCATTTGACCATGCTGCCAAACAAATCGATTCGAATCGGTTTGAAATAACGCAGCTTTTTATCGATGCCAGGGAGCAGCTCGCCTAAAAAAATGCGGGAATCCGGATGATTTTCCCGCAAAATATGCTCAAATGGAGCTGGATAGCGCAATGCCCCCAGGCTAATCCAGACAATATTTTCCGGCTTTATGAACCGAAAGATCTTGTCCACAATGTCGCGATAGCCCTCGTGCCAGCCGGGGTGATCGATCATTGGATCAAAGTGAAAGCCAATCTTGTAACCGGCGTTCTGTACGGCACGGGCGGCGTACAGCCGGTCATCAATAGTTGTCGCCAGCGGTTCCTCGCTTTTTTGCATTTCAATCGTATTTAATGACCAGGACACGACCGTTCGTCCGCGGTGATCGAGACCGAGGAGAGCATCTATATGAACATTTTTGCTTTTGAGCTCAATAATCGCATTCCGCTTGTCCGCAAAAAAAGTGACCAGCTCGGGCCCCAGTTCGGTCAGGTGTTCAAATGTCAGGCTGTCTGATAATTCTCCCGTACCGATTCGATAAAAAATTCGCGAATTTTTCCTCAATGTACTGTCCAGTTCATGATACATCTCTTCAGTATTGCAGTGAATCGTAATGAGCGGATTATTCAGGTAACCCTGCAAAATACAATAGGTGCACCCCAAATCACAGCCGGCGGCAACGTCCAGATTATAATAGAGACAGCACAAGTACTTTGGTGTGCCGGGACACCGGCGCAGGAATGGTCCCCGCTGTTTGGCCAACAACAGGTTGTTCTGCCAACTCCCTTTATTCAAGCTGCTTGCGGCTTTTTCAAGCAACACCTGCGCATCCGCGATGACATCGACCTGACTGTGCGGGGCATGCCGGATAATCCTTTTTGAAAGAGGTGTTGATGCGACAGACTCTTCAACATATATTTTTTTCGGGACAAAAGATTTTTTTGACGCAAATGTGCTCATGCAAGCTCGGACATCTTTTTCACCAAACCTCGATTGAGTATTTCAGAAAGTGCAGTGATACTTTTTTCGAAATCATCTTTTGAAACAAATGTAAAGCTCGCCAAGTATTCGTTATTTTCGAAAAAAGCTGGCGCGTGAATGTGGATATTTGGCGGCAAATGCGCGGCGCGAACAATAGCGTCATATTGTGCTTTGATGGCCGTATACTGTGGATAGCGCTTTTCCCACAGCCACTCCTTCAGCCGCTCCGCTTTTTGTGACGGCGTTAATTTTTCCGCCAACTGTATCATTTGAACAGGCCGGGATGCAATGAGTTGCGAAAGAGATAAATCTTCAAGTCGAGCAACATCCGCTAACAGTTTGATAAATTCGCGTTGTCGATTTTTGCCAAGTCGCAAATTGTGAACAAGTGTTTTGATGTGTTGTCGTTCTTCAGGCGGCCGTTTCAGCATATCCTGGGCAAAATCCAGGGAAACCATATCCTTTTTCAGGGCATCTTGCCACTCGACCGACAACGTATGCAGGCCGGAATAAAGCGTCAAAACTCGTGCGTTTTTTCCAAAACCAAGCAAAGGTAAATAGTTGGTGACGATATCTTCTTTTTTGATTCCAAAGGTCGATTGCAATTTGGCAAGAATTGTTGCCACCTCGACCGGATCGAGTTCCCTAACGGACTGATTATCCTGAATAGCCAGGGTAAAGAGATCGAGCTGTGAACACGACTCTTCAACAACGAACGCCTGCGCGGTTTCTGCCTTGAGCGAGACAAGCGCAGCCAGCCTTTTGAATCCGCAAACAATACGATAAGCGGATCGTGCCTTTCTTTGCAAAATAATCGGATTCAAAAGTCCGAATCGTTGTATTGACAACCTCAGAGGTTCCGGGACAACCGGAGACGAATACTGGTATAAATCGTCGTCCAGGTCGATGTCCGGTATGGCAATCGTATAAAGTACTTTATTCATCATAAGTCTAAAACAGTGACAATTGATTGTCCTTTTTTTTCGCCTTGTATTTTTGCTGTTCCTGTGTGAGCAGACTTTGTGAGATACTATCTAAAAAGCGTGACGGCTCCTGTATCTGCTTTCGGCCATAAAGCACACGTTGTTTTGAATGAGTGAGGTACAAATGGTCTTGGGCGCGCGTCATTCCGACATAAAGGAGTCGACGCTCTTCATCGACGTCAATCTTTTGGCCGGGAGCATAGTGTGGCAATACTCCCTCTTCACAACCGACGATAAAAACAACGGGGAATTCCAATCCTTTTGCGGCATGCAATGTCATAAGATGGATGCGATCGGTTCGTTCATCAAAATTATCGATGTGCTTTTGCAGCATTAAAAAATCAAGGAATTTATCCTTTTTTTCCCCGAACTGTCCGGACAGAATTTTCAATGTTTTCAGCAGATGTCGTGTCTCCTCATCGTCCGCCACGGTATTAAATTTTTCCAGCCACTCGATAATCGTCCCCGGATTTTTATCCGGCAGGGCCTGGAGCTCATGCATGAATAACGGGACATCTGATTCGGAAAAATATAATGTCGCTGTACTTTTAATTGCGTCACTTTTTCCAGGCACCTCTGATTGCAGCAGAACAGCAAGCAGATGAACAAAATTATGGCTGGTCAGCGTTGAATCGTCAACAGTATGAAACGGCAAGCCCGATCGCGTAAAAGCTTCGAAAAGTGGTGGCGCCAGCCGTCGCGATCGCAGCAGCACTGCAAAATCTGCAAAGGTAAAATCCTGGGGTAATCCGTGATTATCAACGCGCCCGCTGTCCAGAGAAAAAAAGGTGGTTCCGCCAACATGCTGTTCGATACGATGGACAACAAACTCAGCTTCCGCGCGGTCCGTTGCTGCAGCTTTTATATGCACCTTGACATCGGACGTGATATTCGACCACAGCTGATCTTCCGGTACACTTGCACGTCCCAACATCTGCAGAGAGGCGGAGAGGATGTTTTGTGCCGATCGATAATTTCTTTGCAGAAGAATCGTGGTCGCACTCGGAAAGTGCTCTTTGAATCGTTTGAAATAGGCCGCATTGGCGCCGCGAAAACCGTAAATTGCCTGGTCTGGATCACCAATGACACACACATCGCGTGCGGCCAGCGCCAATATTCGGAATAGTTCGTACTGTGATTTGTTGATGTCCTGAAACTCATCCACGGCAATGACCGGAAATCGAGAAACATATTCGCGTCTGAGCTCGGGACTCTGCCGCAGCAGACGAACCGGAAGGTTGATGAGATCATCAAAATCAACACCATTCTGCTGGATCAAGAGGTACTCATAATTTTGGAATATCGAAACCAAACTCGCCGGAGATGTCTCCAGGATTTCCCTGGGCACAGAGTCCGGGGTATAACCTTGTGTTTTGAGAGAAGAGAGTCGCCCCAGCATGCTGTTGGAGACCTTTTCCCCGCACATTTTGTTCAACTGCTCTCGAAAGATTGACTCATCAACCGGTGATATTATGCGGAAATCCCAGTTTCGGCCAAAAAAATACTCTCTTTCTCGCAAAAATTCGGCGCCAAAAGCATGGAAGGTTTGAATCGTCATTTCGTTCGCCTGCTCTGCGCCCACGAGACGTGTGAGACGCTCGCGCATCTCGGCGGCGGCTTTATTGGTAAAAGTGATGGCTAAAACCTCTCGTGGTTTTGCTCCGTTGGTATGGCAGAGCGAGGCAATTCGATGCGTGAGTGTCCGAGTCTTGCCGGTGCCCGGACCGGCCTGAATGATCAACGGTGTACCGCGATGTTCAACCGCCCGTTGCTGGTTGTCGTTCAATCCATATTCACTCTTTTTTTCGTGAACGGTTTGGGTCACGAACTTTTTCCTGATTTCTGGCGCAGCGGCTGCTGTAGCGGTCTGACGCTTTGGATCGGGCACCGGGAATAAAGATTCTTGCTGCAGCAGCTTTGCCCGTTCACCCTCCTCAAAAACCCGAATAAGACCGTACTGGCCGTCATAGCCCGGAACCGTGTGAATTTTTCCGTCGCGCATTCTTTTAATCGCTTCGGCCAGCAGATCACCGCCTGCCGAACGAATATCTCCCAGGGACGCGTTCATCAGAATATAAAGCTCTGAGCCAAGCTGGTTCAAAAGAGAAAAATAGAGCTGGTTGGCACGCTTTGAGGTGGAACTGACGCCAAGCACTTCTCCGGACACTTCTGCAAGCGGAACAAGACTTTTAAACTGCTTTGCATCCGGAGCGCGATAGCCCTCAGGCCGATCCGCCAACTCTTCGATCCGATAGCTGACACCAAGTACGGCAGGTTTTCCACACACAGGGCACAAACCATTGTTTGCGATGGTCTCGGAGGGTTTGGTGCAAGAGCTGCACTTTCGGTGTCCGTCCAAATGATACTTGCCCTCCTCGGGGAAAAACTCAATCGTGCCCCAAAACTCATCTGTCTTCTTGTTTTTTAGCGCCCGAAACATGGCATCATAGTTCAAATCCGTGTCGAACACGTTGGCCTCGCGGGCCAACTTGGCAGGCGAATGGGCATCCGAGTTGGAGACCAACGTATATCGATCAAGCATGGAGAGCCGCCAGTTCATTGGGGGATCGCTCGAGAGCCCGGTTTCAAGGGCGAAAATATGCGGTGTCAAATCTTCAAAGCACTCCTCCAGAGAATCGAATCCGGATTTTGAACCAAAGACAGAAAACCAGGGCGTCCAGATATGTGCCGGAATAAAATGCGAACATGCATCTATGCCGAGGGTGATTTCGAAAAGGTCACGCGTATCAAGACCAAGGATAGGTCGGCCATCCGAATGAATATTACCGATTCGATCAAGCTTTGTTTGAAATTTTTCCACGGCATCCAGTGAAGGCATAAATACAACACTATGTACTTTGCGGACTCGGCTGTTTTTTTTATAGATCGTGCTGACTTCGCCGGCTAAAATAAAAAAAATGTCTGATGTACATGATTTTGGCACATCGCCTTGCTGCTGCCGGATATATTCATCCTTGAGCTTGAACAGCCCTTGTTCGCTCTCCACAAGTTTTTCGCGCATTTCCTGCAGCCACCTGGGGTGCGTTATATCGCCGGTTGCAATGACTTTTAAACCTTTAATTTGCCCCCACTTGTTGAGATGTTCCAGATTGAGCTGCTTGCTGGTGGCTCTGGAATAGTAGGAATGGATGTGCAGGTCGGCACAATATTTCATACAAAACTCGATTTCAAGCTTTTTTTGCTTTTCCCGGATTTTACCGTAATAAAAAAGGCGGATACAAAATCCGCCTTGCTCATTATCCGTTTTGAGGAGGCATTGTAGAAATAACCATGTCCTCCCCCTGAGCTCTCAATAAAAAAGTGTCACTGCTTCGGCAGTATCTTGTACATACCGGTTCCACAGACAGGACATTTTCCTTTCATGGCTGGACGACCATTTTTCATCGTCACTCTTTCCGCGTCCTTCATTTCTCGTTTTTCCTTGCATTTTACGCAATATGCGATTTCGGCCATGGTTACACCTCCTATGTTAGTAGACCGTTATTTTATGATGGTCCTTCTTAATAATACTCACTGAATAGACAAAAAGAAAGTAAAATCTTTATTTTAGAAGAAATAAATTTAGACTTAAAATGGCCAAAAAATCACGCCCAATGAAAACAGCCAACCGCCGACACTCAACGCTTCAAACCCGGATCGCCCCCTCGAACCACCGGATGATATTTCGACCTGAAAAAACGTCGCCAGTTTTTGCATCATCAAATAGTCAATGCCAAGTTCCAGATAAAAGCCCGTGCCCATCGCCTGGTCGCTATCATTTTGCTCGCCAACTGTACGAAAAATGGAAATTGGCTCGACCTCCTGGACATCGTAAAAGCCAATGCCAAAACCATAATAGGAGCCCCATTTCTGCTCAATCGGGGGGTGAATTCGTAGACCAATTTTATACCAATGCTCATTCCAGCGTGCATTTTTCAGATCTTGACCACTGGGAGCATGTGTGCCACTTTTACCGTTTTGTTGAAAGTTTCCATATTTCACCATAACATAATGTGCACCAAATGCTCGAATGCCGGCAAAAGCGCCAAAGCTTTCGCCCCATTTGTTCGTATAAATATCTTCAAAATTATGCAGCGAAATTCTAAAGTAGGACGCTTTGGCGCCAAACATGGCGCGCGGCTGAACCTGGGGACGATACGTATCTTCGACCCACTGTGCGTGCAGCAGGAGCGGGAATAATATTATTATAGAGAGCTTCATTCTTTGTCCTATTTTAAAGAAAAACGCCTTTTCAATGGCAGGACGATATAGTGAAAAACGACGGGGGATAGCCAAATTCCGAGGATATTGGCGATGCCGTCATAAAACGTAAAATATCGTCCAGGTATCACTATCTGCGCGGATTCATCGACAATCGCAAACAAAGTACCGGTCAATATTGTAACTTTAACGGCAAAGGGCATCTGTTTTATTTCATATTTACTCACAGATCGGCTCATCAACACACCCCAAACCGCGAATACAATGATATGAGCAATTTTGTCCTCGGCATTTATGCCCAAATCCGGGATTTCAACGCGTGGGTACCAGGTCAGCGCCAATAAAATGCAGGTCCACAAGATGAGCGGGAGCTCCCATTTGACGAATTTCAATAATGTTCCTCTAACTTTAGTAATGCCTTTGGAATTTTGCGCAAGATGTCACCGGCGATTAATCCTATGCTATTTTGCGCCGCAGCCAAATCTCCAGCCAGACCATGCAGATAAACAGCGGCGATTGCTGCACCTTCGGCATTGATTCCCTGGCCGATGAGCGCCGCAATCATGCCGGAAAGGACATCACCGGCTCCGGCTGTCGCCATTCCGGCATTTCCGGTTGGATTGATATAGACTCGCCCGTCTGCCAGGGCTGTCACGGTTGGTCCGCCTTTGAGTACGAGTGTACATTGCCATTCTTTTGCATATTGTCGTGCGATATCGACAGGATTTGTCACGATTTCCAGAGTTGAACGGCCGGTTAATCGCGCCAGCTCGCCGGGATGCGGCGTAATAATCAGGTCACCGCGATACCGCCGTAAAACCGTATCATGTCCGACGCATGCATTGAGTGCATCAGCATCAAGCACAAGCGGCAGGTTTATCGAAGAGAGGAAACGATGCACCAGCTCAATGGTTCCCTCCGCCTGGCCGATGCCAGGACCCAATACAACTGCGTCTCTATTTTGCATACATTTTTCGAGAGCATCAAAGTTGGTGGATAATAGACATCCCATCATTTGATCGTCCAATGGCTGGGTTATGACCTCGGCGCTATGGTTTTCCATGATGGCGTTTAAACTTTGCGGAATAGTCAAATAGCATAAACCGGCACCGGTGCGCAAAACAGCTTGGCTCGCCAAAGCCGCTGCTCCAGTGTATCCTTTCGAGCCGGCGATGACCTGAATCATTCCGACTTTGTTCTTAAAAGACGCCGGAGAACGTACAGGCAATAGATTATGAATAAAATCCTCATCCACGTAAAAAACACGGGGGTGTTCATCTTTCAAGACACTCAACGGCATGCAAATGTCAACGATGTGCAACTCACCGACATGCTCGCGTCCAGGCGAAAAAAGCAAACCGCGTTTCGGCAATGCCATCGTGGCAGTGACGGATGCTTTTATTGCCGGGCCGTCGATTTCACCAGTATCTGCATTGACGCCAGTGGGGATGTCAATTGCCAAAACCGGCGCTTTTTGATCATTAATTTTCTCAACAGCTTTGGCATAAAGTCCACGCAACGCACCTTTTACTCCTGTGCCCAGCATCGCATCAATAACAAGATCGGGATGCTCGTGCACGTTCGGCAGGGTACCAAAGTGAGGCTTGTGTCCCATATTATGGAGAATTTTGAGATTCATCAGCGCCTCACCGGCTATTTTGTCCGGCGTGGTTAAAATAAAAGTGGAGACGATGGCAGCATGATTTAGGAGATGTCGAGCGACCACATAGCCATCGCCGCCGTTATTACCGGGACCGCAATAGATGTGGACAATTTTGCCGGCAGGAAGCTTGAGCATTCGCTGTGCAATCTCCGCTACACCACGGCCGGCATTTTCCATGAGAAGTGCTCCCGGAATTTTGAGTTGACTCATGGCATGCCTGTCGATAGCAGCCATCTCTTGTGCTGTCACAACAGCATTCATAACACGGCCTCTTTTTTCTCCAAAACAATCATCGCAATTGCACACGTTTTACTATGCGAAATTGTGACGTGTATCTGAAACGTATTCGATATATTTTTCAAGCTACCGAGGCAGTTTATATGTGGACGTCCGGCTTTATCATTCATCACTTCGATGTCGAGCCAGCCGGCGCTGTTTTGCCAGTCTTCAGGTAGCGCTTTGTACAGGGCTTCTTTGACCGCAAATCGCGCGGCAATACACGCAGCCAATCCAGACTTTGGCTTGCAATAGTTATATTCATCGGGTGTTAAAATCTTTTTTATGAATTTATCACCCCAGCGGTGTATAATGGCTGTTGTGCGTGCGATATCAACTATGTCAACGCCGATGGATTGAATCATATAAATTATGCTGTTATTATCTCGAAATCCGGTGACACGAAAGGCAAGTTAAGAGTTGACATCTATTATTGCAACAACTTTTCCTTGCTTGTTAAACGAATTTCTACTAATTTGAAAGTCATAAAAAACTTGTTTTTACTATGACTCTCGATATCTCCCAACTCATTGAACGAGCCTTAGGCGGCGAACAAAAAGCCTACACCGACATCGTCGAGCGATTTCATGAACAGATATACCACTTTATTTATAGAATGGTGAAAGATCGGGCGCAGGCCGAGGATTTAACCCAGGAGACCTTTATCAAAGCCTTTCGCGCCCTGGCTTCTTTTAATTCCGATTATGCTTTTTCAACATGGCTGTATAAAATTGCGGCGAATAATTGTATTGATTACTTTCGGAAAAAAAAGTTAGCCACGACATCGCTCGACTCTCCGATCAAGGCAAAAGATGGCGAATTGCATCGTGATTTTCCGGACCATGAGCAAGGACCGGAATCTGAACTTATTTCAAAAGAACAAACCAATCGAATTCAAGTGGCGATCGATTCTCTGCCGGCAAAATACAAGGAAGCGATTATCCTTCGGCACCGACACGACCAATCCTATGAAGAAATTGCCAAAAAGTTGAATATTCCTCTCGGGACGGTAAAAGTGAGAATTTTTCGGGCGCGTGAAATGTTAAAAGCACATATGAAGGAGCAACTGCGAAAACTTTGAAATCTGCAGCAAGTCGAGCGTTGTGCAACTCCGCCATGACTGCCCCACGATGTCTGTTTGGGGCTTTTTTATTAGTGGCCGGAATTTTTTCTTCAATATGCCCTTTTATCTTTATATGAGAGTGGAGTCTTTTCGAACAATGTGAAGAATAAATAGAATGTCGACGATTCGCAATTTAATAAAATCCGATTTACACAAAGTGAACGGCATCATCTCCCGTGCTTTCACACAAGGGCGTATTGATGATGGCTATGTGCAAACCCAGGTTCCAATGTGCCGACCCGAATTTTTGGATATGTATTTTACACAATGTCCACAGGGATGTTTTATTGTTGAGGAAAAAGGGCAAATTCAGGGTGCCGCTTTTTGTCATGTATGGGGAAAAACCGGCTGGATCGGTCCAATAGCTATCGTACCGGAGAAACATCACCGCGGTGTTGGAAAAGAGCTGGCGACAGCGGCCATCAATTTTCTAAAGGGAGCGGGATGTCAGACGATCGGTTTGGAAACCAATCCGCGCAGCAATCGTAATCTTGGCTTTTACGGCAAACTCGACTTTGTCCCATCCGTTTTATCAATTGATATGATAAAACCGGTGTCGTCAATTGTACCATCTGACAAAGCCTCACCGCATCATTTGGTCTATTATTCCAGACTCTCAAGTGATGCTCGCCGGCAATTTTGTAAACTGGCGAACGAGCTGATCGGAATTGTGTCAGCACCAGTCGATTACACGCCGCTGATTGAGGCCATTGAGAGTTGCCACCAGGGAGAGAGCGTCCTGTTTATGCGCAATACCGTGCCTATTGCGTTGGGCGTTCTGCAAACGGAGCCAAGTCTTGTCGAAGAACAAAATGCTCTGCTCCGCGTGATTTCATTTCTGGCACATCCCAAAACGCCGGATGCATATATCCACTTCTTTTTATCTGATTTGTTAAGCATTGCGCGAGAAAAAGCGCTGGATAGAATTTTGATGCGATTGCCCATGTATAGCAACAGAGTGTTTCGAATTTTTCTCGAGAACAATTATCGCGTTGTCAATAGTGATATCAGGATGGTTTTAAATGGATATCCGGACACAACGAAATCTTTTTTTCACATCAATCGCTGGGTATAGGTTTTGTCGGCTACACGAGATATTCTCCAGGACATCAAGATAAAAAAAGTCGTCTCAGCCAGTCGGCGAACCGACATGGTGGCAACCGATCCGGACCAACTGGCCGAGGTTTTGAAAGAAAAAGCGCCACCATCCGACACGCACACCCTCGTGTTATGGACCAAGAATCCCCATAGCATTCTTTATCATCAGGCTCTTTTATCACAGCTAAAAAAATATGATCAATGCTATATCCATCTGACAGTGACTGGTCTCGCCGGCACTGTTTTCGAACCCAATGTACCCCCATCTGATGTGGTCCTGAGTTATCTGCCGCAGTTGATCGAATTCACACAGAGTCCGGAGCGGATAAATTTTCGCTTCGATCCCATTGTCCATTTTCGCTTTGAGGATGGACATACAGTTTGTAATCTGCTTTTTTTTGAACAACTTGCCCCGATTTTGCAGCGATTTGGCGTGAAACGCGTTACCACGAGCTGGGTGCAGATATATGGCAAGGTGGCTAAACGACTTGCGGCACAAGGCATCGCAGCGGTGGACATATCGCAACAGACCTGGCAGCAAGAGAGCGCCTGGTTGCTCAACGTGGCGAAAGAGCATCATCTCAGCTTACACGGTTGCTGCGTACCCGGGATGCCACGTTCGCACTGTATCGATGGTGCTTTGTTCAATCGTTTGCATCCGGGCCATTATAAAGCAACGACGGCTCGCGCTTCGGGTCAGCGCCCCCTATGCGGCTGCAGCAAAAGCGTAGATGTGGGATGGTATAAAACATGCATACACGGATGTTTGTACTGTTATGGCCATCCCAAAATTGAGCATTAACAAATTATCACCAAAGAGAATGAGAAAGAGATGAATTTTTTGGACATTTTGTTGATTGGCTTTGGTTTTATCTTATCTTTTGTGGGATTAGTGGGATGCGTTGTACCGGCACTTCCGGGCACACCGCTCAACTTTTTGGCTCTCATTTTATTGTCCTTTGCCAAGGACTGGGAACCTTTTTCCGCTTCATTTCTTGTTATCATGGCTGTCGTTGCTGTTGTTGTAAGCATTCTTGACAATGTCATTCCGGCCTGGGGGGCGAAAAAATATGGTGCGGAAAAAACGAGTGTGTGGATGGCGTTGGCTGGAACGCTCGTTGGGATCATCTTTTTCCCGCCATTTGGCATTTTTATCGGCGCCTTCGTTGGAGCGCTGGTGGGTGAATTGTTACATGGCAAGGAAGCCATGACAGCGCTCAAGGCGGGATGGGGAGTTTTTGTTGGGACATTTTTGGGCATTGGAATAAAATTGTTCGCATCCGGCATTATGTTTTTTTATTTTATCAAAGAGGTATTCTAAGTTTATTATTGCAATTCAGTCGAATTATTTCTATGTTTTCAATTAAAAATTCATATAAAAAATGTGGAGAATGGAGATAGACGCATGTCAAATTTGCTTGAGATAACAGATGACAATTTCGAACAACATGTTATAAAATCAGACCTCCCCGTTCTCATTGACTTTTGGGCAGTCTGGTGCGCTCCCTGCAAGATGGTCGCTCCCATCATTGAAGGAATTGCCAATGACTATGCGGGCAAAATCAAGGTTGGTCAATGTGATGTGGACAAGAGTCGTCAGGTAGCGATGCAGTATGGCATCCGAAGTATTCCGACGATCTTGTTATTTAAAAATGGAGATGTTGTAGAATCTATAGTCGGCGCAGCGCCAAAAGCGCACATTGTTGGAAAAATTTCAAAACATATATAACCTGGCGAAAGCTCGATAAAAATGAGCTATTTCCAAGTAGACAAATAATGAGCAGCCCTTTCAATAACGCATACGCCATCATTATGGCAGGAGGCATTGGCAGTCGTTTCTGGCCAAAAAGTCGTGCATCCCAACCTAAACAATACTTGTCACTTGTTGATGATGGTTCGCTCATCCAAAACACCGTTAAACGGCTACATGATCTCTTTTCAGATGATGCAATTTTTGTTGTGTCAACACAAAATCAACAACAGCTTTTACATGAGCAACTCCCCGAGCTGCGACCAGATCAGATATTTTTTGAACCCGTTGGCCGTAACACAGCTCCCGCCATCGGACTTGCGGCCATTCAATTGCTTGATCGAAATCCGGATGCTGTCATGACGGTTCTCCCGGCTGATCACCACATCCAAAATGATGATATCTTTCTGGACACGCTGCGCACGGCCATTCGTATCGCACATGAAAATCAGACGGCTCTTGTGACACTTGGGATAAATCCATCCTATCCGGCAACCGGTTACGGCTACATCGAGGCAGGCCAGCGCATTAAAAACGATACTTTTCGCGTGACTCGCTTTATGGAAAAGCCAGACCGAGCCACAGCTGAAGAGTTTATAAACAAGGGCAACTATTACTGGAATAGTGGCATTTTTATATGGCGTGCAGCAACGATACTCGGTCAAATTCAGCGCTATATGCCGGATTTGTACGATGGACTGCTCGAAATAAAAACAGCAATGCATTCAAAGAATTTTCAGCCGGTATGCCAACGAGTTTACACGCTATTGCCGGGGCAATCCATAGATTTTGGCGTCATGGAAAAAGCCAAGAATGTTTATATGGTGCGAGCTGATTTTGGCTGGAGTGACCTCGGCACGTGGGAAGAGGTTTACAAGACATCTGCAAAAGATGAAAACGGCAATGTTGTCAAGGGACAACCGCTGTTAAAAAGTGTGATAAATTCTTATATTGAAATCGGTGATCGGACGGTATCGATCATTGGTCTCGACGATATCATTGTGGTTGATCAACCGGACGCGCTGCTCATTTGCAAAAAGGAACTTTCCCAGGATGTTCGATGGGTGACAAAAGAACTGCAAGATACAGAAGACAAAAACGATACATAAGAGGTCTTGACAACAGCTTTATTTTGGCCCAATTGATGGCATTGGCAGACCAATTGCAAGTTATAGTTCGGCAGGAAAAAGGCGATTTTGACGGCGGAAGCTGTCGCATAGAGGGCGAAAAGTATATATTCTTAAAGAAATCAGCGTCCGATGCAGAAAAAATTGATATTTTGATGCGCGAATTAGCAAATTTAGACTCGAGTGATACAGAGATCGATCCAGCTGTGCGGGATTATTTGGATCGATTGCGGCAAGAAACAGACGATAACGTCGCTGTTTAGGAGGAAAATGTATGCAGAGAGTTCATTTACGCGATCATATGCACAAGGAGCTTTTTCTATCTAACATGCAAGCAATGAGAAAAAACGAAGCATTGGAAGAATTGCTCGATTTGTTTGTTGCAGAACGATATGTCAAAAACAAACAAATTGCGCTTGAAATGCTCAAAGGGCGCGAGGTCATGGGCAGTACTGGATTGGGGCATGGTGTTGCCGTTCCACACGGTCGTACGACAGCGACAACAGATGTTGTCATTGCATTCGGACGTTCTGAACAAGGCATTGATTTTGGTGCAGACGATGGAAAGCCGGTCAAGTTGTTTTTTATGATCATCGCGCCGCATAATGATCAAGGAAGTGTCTATTTGCCTATACTCGGCATGCTGGTCACCATCCTAAAAGATAAATCAAACAGAAATGCGCTTCAAAAAGTTGAAACCTTTGAAGAATTGGTTGCTCTTATCGACGGAGAGTGATGATGGGAAATACTGAATTAGAACGACTTGTATCGCTGCAGGATCTGGATTTGATGATTGAGGAATCTGAAGAAGTTGAAAAGCTCGGATTTTCGATCACCGGATGCAGCGAACTCAAAGTCGCTCGACAAGAGTTGGCAACAAAAATTAGCAAACCACTATTATTTCGGTATGAAAGACTGCGCGGGAAACTCAAAAGAGCTATTGTGCCGGTCAAGAATGATATTTGTCTTGGCTGCTTTTTAAGGCAGCCGACATCCATCAGCGCACAGGGTCGCGAAGGTACGGATTTATTCACCTGTGAAAATTGCGGACGCATACTCTATTGGCTGGATTGAAAAAAATCTGCGTGTTTTTATATAATGCCAATTGTTCTGCCCACCTTTTCAAAAGTGTCTAAAACTCGATCGAGCTCCTCGTCCGTGTGCGTCGCCATATAACTCGTGCGCAACAATCCCATTCCCGGTGGCACCGCCGGCGAGATGACCGGATTACAAACAACACCATTTTCAAATAACAATCGCCAGAATTCAAACGTTTTTTCGTCTTCTCCAATGATGATCGGAATGATAGGTGTCTCGCTATTGCCTGTATTAAAGCCTAACTCCGTGTACCCCTTTTTCATTTTATGATAATTATGCCACAGTTTTTCAAGTCGTTCCGGCTCTTGTTGCAAAATCGTGAGGCATGCCAAAACCGTGGCAACCGCGGAGGGAGGTGGGCTGGCTGAAAAAATGAGCGCTCGCGCCGTATGTTTGATATGCCGGATCACTTCCTCACGACCGGCGATGAACCCGCCGAGGGAGGCAAACGATTTGCTGAATGTTCCCATCACCAGATCAACATCATCGATCACATCATAATACTCGGCCGTGCCAGCCCCGGTTTTACCGAGCACACCGATCGAGTGGGCATCATCAACCATTATTCGGGCACCGTGTTTTTCGGCGACTTTGATCAGCTCGGGCAAATTGGCAATATCGCCGCCCATGCTAAAGACGCCATCGGTCACGATCAGCACGCCACCGCTCACGCCATTGCGCGACAAGAGATCATCCAAATCCTCCATATCATTATGGCGATATTTAAGCGATCGGCCAAACGCCAGGCGGGTGCCATCAACAATGCTGGCATGATTTTCGGCATCTCCAACGACCAGGTCTTTTCGACCCACAAGCGTGGAGATTGTGCCCTGATTGGTCTGAAAACCGGTCGAAAAAACCAGCGCGCTTTGCATGTGCATAAAGTCGGCTAATCGCTCTTCGAGCTCTTCATGAATGGTCAAAGTGCCATTCAAAAAACGCGAACCGGTACAACCGGAGCCAAACTTGTCGATGGCATCTTTTGCGGCTTTTTTAACTCGGTCATCCTGGGTTAATCCCAGATAATTGTTGGATCCAATCATGATCTTTTCTTGGCCATTGATTGTCACCGTCGTATCTGCACCGGATTCGATGGCGATAAAATAAGGATACCAGCCCTCTTCAATTGCCTGCTTTGCACGTGCACTTTTGCCCTGCGAACACTTTTCAAACAAGTCTACCACTTTATTTCTCCCAATCGGTCTTACGTTGCTGTTAATTAGTAATTAGATATTGGTAAGGTAATTTGGATATTACGACGTTGGGGAAGGCGCCGTTGTGTATGATATTCTCAATTGTAGAGCAATATAAAGAATAGGCTCTTTTTAGTCAAGCTTAAACTGCCAATTTACGCAAAACCTCATCGTCGTATGATAAATGCTTATATCAAGGCAAGAACGCTTTTTCTGCGCTTAGCCGAGATTGGCATCTGAGCATACATCACTGATCTTTTACAGTCTTTGAAAATCACTTCTTGAATCATGCATCTGACTTTCTTACATTTCATAAATTGATGGAGGTTTCGAATGCATCAGCTTCTCCAAAAGCTTCAATACAAAGATTTTGCAAAAATTTATATTTATCATGCACCCGCCGATTTCAAAGGTGTTCTTGAAGAAATAGCAGCTTTTACGACCATAAAAAAAAATCCGAATTGCAAGCAGCAGTACGAGTTTGCTCTTTTTTTTGTGTCCTCCTGCGAGGATATTCAAAAACTAGCTGATAAAGCTGCTGCAAAAATCCCGGGCGATGGAATATTGTGGTTTGCTTATCCGAAAAAATCATCAAAAAAATATAAAACCGACATCTCCCGCGACCATGGCTGGCAACCGCTTGGTGATCTGGGATTTGAAGCTGTCCGTCAGGTGGCGATTGACGACGATTGGTCGGCATTGAGATTTCGGCGCGTGCAATATATAAAAACTTTGGCCCGACGCCATACATTGGCGATATCACCAAAAGGTAAACAAAGAATACAATGAAAAAGGAGAAGGAGATGCGAGCGAACCTTTTTAAAATAGTTGCCATTATGGCGGCTTTTCTGCTGCTGACCGAGGCACAATCACTTTCAAAAACAAAAATCCTGATCATAACCGGCGGGCATGATTTTGAGCGAGAACCATTTTTCAACATGTTTTCAAAGATGCACAATATAGAATTTACCAGCGTTGAACATCCTGCCGCCAATTCGATTTATACGACAACCGCCCTCGACCACATTGACGTATTGGTTTATTACGACATGGTTCAGGATATTTCAGAGGCGGAGAAAAAGGCATTTCTCGACATGGTGAACAAGGGAAAAGGACTTGTCTTCCTGCATCACAGCCTGGCATCGTATCAGTCATGGAGTGATTTTCTAAAAATCCAGGGCGGACGCTATCACCTTGAACCCGCTGATGCGTCATTAAAATCGAGCTACAAGCACGACGTTGAAATCAATGTATCGATAATTGATCGTGATCATCCTGTGACAAAAGGCATCAGCGACTTTCGCATTCACGACGAGGTTTACGGCAATTTTGAGGTACTCCCCACGGTGCACCCGCTTCTCAAAACGAACCATCCGGAGAGCAATGAGATCATCGGTTGGGCGAATGTCGTCGGGCCATCAAAAATTGTTTACGTGCAGCTTGGGCATGATCATTTTGCTTATCAAAATGAAAATTATCGACAACTGGTGCATCAAGCGATAAAATGGGTGGCCGGACAGTGATTCTGTGCATAAAATGAAATGTCGTTAAATCGGGACACACATTCAGCGCAGATCTTCTTTTTGAAATCATGAGGAGCCATTATGAAACGATTATCTGTTTCTTTCGCTGCTATTCTGTTGTCTATGACGGTTTCGTTCGCCGCCCCCAAAAATCCGGACGGACAATGTATGGTTTGTCACAAACAACAGAGTGCCGGCCTGTATAGCCAGTGGTTCACTTCCGCGCATGCCATGCACAATGTGACATGTCTCGATTGCCACGGTGCAAGCAAAAAAGAGAGCGATGCGTTTGAACATTACGGCACCACAATAGCCACTTTGGTTACGCCAAAAGATTGCGGTTTGTGCCATGAAAAAGAGATGCTGGAAGTGGCCGGCTCGCATCACGCACAAGCCGGACAAATCCTGGATTCCAACGATGCATATCTGGCGCACGTTACCGGCGGT
This sequence comes from Candidatus Zhuqueibacterota bacterium, assembly GCA_016928775.1. Taxonomy (GTDB): domain Bacteria; phylum Zhuqueibacterota; class Zhuqueibacteria; order Residuimicrobiales; family Krinioviventaceae; genus Kriniovivens. The sequence goes on from JAFGKD010000049.1 coordinate 27,776, forward strand.
CATCCTGCAGCTATTCTGGGGTGCGAAAGCTGTCATGGCGCCAAGGTAAAACTCGATAAAGCGTCCGCCAATAAACTCTCCGCCGAAACCTGGCCGAACTCGGGCATCGGACGGATTAATCCTGACGGTTCTTTAGGCGCATGCAATGCGTGTCATACCCGACATTCATTTTCGAAGGCGCAGGCGCGGCAACCGGAGTCCTGCTCTAAATGCCACCTGGGACCAGATCATCCGCAAAAGGAAGTTTATGAAGAATCCAAACACGGCAACGCCTATTACACACACATCGATGCTATGAATCTCAAAGCAGATCGCTGGATCGTTGGTCAGGATTATTTTGACGCGCCAACATGTGCCTCTTGTCACATGTCCGCAACGTCACAACAGTCTTTGACCCATGATGTTGGTGATCGCATCTCATGGACGTTACGTCCTATCATATCAACAAAGTTGGAGAACGCCGAACAACGGCGTGCCAACATGAAGGATGTCTGTCGCACCTGTCACGGCAGCGTCTTTGTGGACGGCCACTATTACCAGTACGATGCTCTGGTGGTGCTGTATAATGAAAAATTTGCCAAACCAGCGCTCGAAATTATCACCATGATAAAGAATAAAAAATTGCTGGAAAATCCGGCTGATTTCTCCAACAAAATCGAATGGACTTTTTGGGAGCTGTGGCACCACGAAGGCCGACGGGCGCGACATGGCGCATCAATGATGGCGCCGGACTACACCTGGTGGCATGGCATCTATGAAGTCGCCCAACATTTTTATTTCAAGTTTTTGCCGGAAGCTCAGGATTACAATGATCCCGAGGTGAACCGTTATATCAACGAACTTTTATCCAATGATCCAATGCACAATTGGCTGCATGGATCAACGGCGGATTTGAAAGCAAAAATAAAATCCGGTGAGATGCAAAAGATATATCGCGAGATGTTTGAATAGCGAATATCCGTTTAAGAATTTGTTGTTCAGAAAAATTGCTTTAACAGGGAAACCAGTCCATCATGATCAACAAATATAAAAATTTCATTCGTGGTCTCTCGGTCAATAACATCGGCAAAACCGGCGTCATCATCGTCACTACTGTGTTCATCACCTTTCTCATTTTTGAAGTCGCACACACACTCGGTTTGATCCGCAATGCCTATCTCGGTCTCATCACCTATCTGGCATTTCCGCTGTTGTTTGTTGTCGGTTTGATTCTGATCCCGATTGGCTGGCGCATATACCAAAAAGAGCAAGGGAAATCCACCCGGGAATTGTTGAATGAGCAGTTCGAGGCATCTGATATTCAGACAAAATTCGCGGGATCGCGACTTTTTCGCACGATTGTCGCGCTCACAGTCTTGAACGTGATCATCCTGAGCATCGCCGGTGCACGCATGTTGCATTTTATGGATTCCGCCTATTTCTGCGGCACGGCTTGCCACACGGTGATGAATCCCGAATGGGTGACCTACCAGCAGTCGCCGCATGCGCGGGTGCCGTGCATTGAGTGCCACGTTGGTGAAGGAGTAGATGCTTTAATTGCCTCCAAGTTAAACGGCGTTCGACAGATGTATTTGGCGGCGTTCAATTTATATCATCGTCCAATCCCGACACCGGTTCACACCTTGCGGCCGGCACGCGAAACCTGTGAGCATTGCCATTGGCCGGAAAAATTTTACGGCCAGCGCCTGCAGAGACATGTTCGTTATGCGATGGACAGCCTCTCCACGCCGTGCTATACAACGCTCAATATAAAAATCGATGCCGGCGGGCCGGGTCGCGAAAATGGCGCGCATTGGCATGTCAGCCAGACCAATCAAGTGGCATACACGTCAGTGGATGATAAAAGAGAACGACTGGTGCTCCTCAAAGCGCGGCAAGCGGACGGCAGCATTAAAACCTATTTTAACAAAAGTCTGCTTGAATTTGAAAAAGCAGCCAAAGGTGAGGATGAACGCATCATGGATTGTGTTGATTGTCATAACCGCGCGACGCATATCTACCGAGATGCGGAAGATATTGTCGATGAATTCATCCGACGCGGTGAACTTGATCGCGGATTACCCTTCCTCAAAGAACAAGCGCTGGCTGCCTTGACCGCGGGCTATCGATCCCCAGAAGCAGCGCAAAACGGCATCCGAAATCAAATAGTGAACTTTTACCAACAACACTATCCGAGTGTCGCTATTGAAAAAAGTCGGGAGCTGGATCGTGTCGTGGAAATTTTGCAGAACACCCATGCGACCAATCGACATTATCATATGCGCATCGAGTGGGGCACCTACCCAAGCCACGTTGGCCATAAAAAGAAACTGGGCTGTTTTCGGTGTCATAATGCCGATTTTAAAAGTGAAAATGGCGAGGTGATCAAACACAACTGCACCATGTGTCACTCGATTTTAGCACTGGACTCTGCGGAACCATATCAATTTCTCGAACAAGCAAAAGAAGACGCACCGGATCGTCCGATGCATGAATATCTGCAAAAGGAGTTTCTGGAGAGCATTTTTTCAGAATGACCATAAATGGGCACAGATGATCCTTTCAACACGCCGCAGGACGAACAGGCGTCGCTGCCAGACGAGACGCTCGAAACAAAGCCTGAGCAACGATTAACAATCGTCTTTAAAGTCTTGCGCCTGCTTGGCTATGGTGTTGGAGCGATCGTGGTGCTTTCAATACTACTTGTGTTGATTGGTCGATGGATGCCGCCGATAACAACATCGTTTATGATCCAGCAAAGCATTGTCAATAAATTAGCGGGAAACAAGCAGACCATTCGATACCGTTGGACCAGTTGGAAAGAAATCTCTCCTCATGTTGCTCTGGCCATAGTTGCAGCAGAAGATCAAAAATTTCCCGACCATTCCGGCTTTGATTTTCAAGCGATAGCCAAAGCGCAACAGGAGAACAGGCGCCGAAAACAGCCGCGCGGCGCCAGTACCATCACCCAGCAGGTGGCAAAAAACCTGTACCTCTGGCCCGGACGCAGCTATTTGCGAAAAACTCTCGAGGTGTATTTCACCATCTTGTTGGAGTTATTATGGAGCAAAAAGCGAATTTTAGAGGTTTATCTGAATATTGCCGAATTTGCTCCCAATATTTATGGAGTTGGCGCTGCCGCAGAGGAATTTTGGCATAAAAAGCCTGCTGATTTAATGCAACGCGAGGCCGCACTGTTGGCGGCCGTATTGCCGAATCCCAAAAGGCTGCACGCTGATCGGCCATCGCTGTATGTGGAGGAACGCATCCAGTGGATTGAGATAAATATGCGGCAGTTGGGAGAATCTTTTTTGAAAGACTTGTGAGCTGAAACGAAACTAATCTTCAGCCGTATAAAGCCGTTGTTCATTCGAATCGACCCATCAAGCAACAAGTACAATATTCTAGATCAATTCTTTTCATCATCTGGAGAGGATTAAAATGAAAAGAATCATATTATACATCATCCTTTTTATCGTCGTTGCCGGACTCATTATTATCGCCATCAAAGGTTGTCCGAGTAAAAGGGGCGACGCTTTGGGGAATACGGCGACCGTTGAAAAAGGGGATGTCGCCAAAACCGTAGTGGCAACGGGAAAGATAGAGCCGTTGTACAAAGCCGAAGTAAAGTCCAAAATCGGCGGTCTGGTCAAACAGTTTTTTGTTGAAGAGGGTGATGTTGTCCGCCTCGGCCAGAAACTGGTGGAGGTGATCCCGGGAACCACACCTGTCGAGATGGTCACGGCGCGCAGTGAAGTCAAGGTGGCAGCCTATCAAAAGGATGTCGCAGAGAAACGCTACATCCGCCAGCAGGATTTGTTGAAAAAGAATCTTATTTCACCCGATGAATTCGACAAAGCGTCCGTCGATTTTTTCGCTGCCAAAGCGCGCTTTTATGCTGCTATGGCGCAGCTGCGCGTTCTCGAACAAGGTTCCAATGTCTCTGCTTTTACGGACGAAATTGAGCTGAACGAACAAGACCGACTGGAAATTGAAAAAGAAACGCGCGAAGCCCTGGCGAGCATGACGATCATCGCACCGATCGACGGCATTGTGCTGTCGCGCGATACGGACAAAGGCAGCGCGGTGATCCCCATGTCTTCGGCTTTTGGCGGCACAGTGATTTTGACGTTAGCGGATGTGTCCGAGAAACACTTTTTGGGCAATGTCGATGAGGCGGACATCGGCAAGGTGCATCTTGGCTTGACAACGCGCGTTTATGTGGAATCCTACCCGAACGACAGTTTTGCAGCCGAACTCACGCACATCAGCCCTATGGGACGCGAAGAGGAAGACATCATCAATTTTGAAATTCGCGCAACCATCCAGGACCCGGACAATAAATTGCGCGTCGGCATGTCAGCTGATGCGGAAATTGTGCTTGAGGAGCGCAAAGACGTGCTCGTCGCGCCGGAAGGTGCGTTGCGCTACGAAGACGACAAGATTTTTGTGCACGTCAAAGATGATTCTATTGAATCCGGCTTTCGACGCGTAGAAATCTCTAAAGGCATTTCAGATGGCATCCGCACACAAGTTGAGTCAGGATTAAAAGAAGGTGACGTGGTGATTCTGCCACAATAATTATGTTATTATCCGAAATCACCAAACAAGCCGCTGCCGATCTCAGAGCCAACAAACTTCGCAGCATCCTCACGCTCTTTGGCATCATCTGGGGCATCATGGCGATCATGATCTTGCTGGGCTGGGGATTCGGCTTTCGCGATATGATGGTCGAGGGTATGAGCAAACTCGGTGAAGATCTGGTCTTTTTCACCGGTGGGCACACCTCGACCGGTATCGGCGGCTACAAGGCTGGACGGCCGATCGATCCCGAGCTGGCTGACATTGAAGCTATCCAACAGCTCTGTCCGTCCGTTGGTGGCGTGAATCCGCAAATCGGACGCTGGTTTCAGGTCAAGTATGGCAACGAATCGCGAAGTTATAATATGCGCGGTGTACTGCCGCAAGCGAAACAGATGAATAACTGGTTCATCGCTCAGGGCCGCTTTTTCAGCGACGATGATATCCAAAACAGACGCCGGTTCGCATTTATCGGTAATAATATCAAAGAACAACTTTTTGGTCTCGATTCATCTCCCGTTGGAGAAAGCATACGAATTAACGGCGTCACCTTCAAAGTCATCGGCGTAGCCGTTGAGAAAAAACTGCAAACAGCACAGATTAACTCGCGCCACGACGATCAGGTGCTGGTGCCGTTGACAACCGCACAGCAACTGTGGGGGGATGGTCGTCATATCGATTTGATTTTCGTCAAACCGAAACAAGGGAAAAGTTCCAGTCTCGCCGCAGAAGAAATTCGTCAAGTGATGGCGGAACGTCACCATTACGATCCAAAGGACGAGGAAGCCATTTTTTTACTCGAATTTGCTTTTTTCGAAAAAATGTTCAATGTCCTCTCCCTCGGCCTGAACATCTTGCTGGGACTCATCGGCATCGTCACCCTCTTTATTGGTGGCATAGGTGTGATGAACATCATGTTTCTCTCGGTGCAGGAACGCACGAATGAGATCGGCATCCGCAAATCTGTTGGTGCCAGGAAAAGAGATATCCGTTTACAATTTCTGGCAGAGAGCTTGTTTATCACCCTGATCGGTGGCCTTGCCGGTTTTATTTTGGGATCTGCGCTGCTCGGCGCGATCAATCTGTTGCCGCTTCCCGAATACATTCCATTGCCGAAAAATTCGGTCGAATTATCTTTGGTCATTGTTTTTGTAATGGTACTCACCGGCGTCGTCTCCGGTTATATTCCGGCAAAAAACGCCGCCAATCTGCAGCCGGTCGAGGCCTTGCGATATGAACGCGGTGAATCGACCGCCAAAGGCAAAGCCATTAAGCCATTGTGGGTATCAAAAACGATAACCGGGGAGCTCATCGGGCAGGCGATTATCGAAATACGCTCCAGCAAATCGCGTACGTTTTTGACCATCTTTGGCATATTTTGGGGTATCGCCGCGATTATCATCCTGATTGGCTTTGGCACCGGTTTTCAGGCCTTTTTTGAGCGCGAATTCGGCAAGCTTGGTGAAAAAATGATCGTTGTTAATCCGGGTCGCATCAAAAGCAGGTTCGGGATTTTACGAACCGGTAATCCCGTGCGCTTTACGAGCAAAGATATTGAAGCGTTAACAGTTTATTCGAATGAAGTCGATGAGGTACTGCCAGAGTACAACTGCGACCGACCGGTATTTAAATACGGCTCGGAGAATCGGGCCGTACACACGCTTGGTGCAGTGCCCGGCACATTGACAATGCGCAGCTATAAAGTTGGCGATGGACGATTTATCAATACAGCAGACATCCAGGAAAAACGGCGCGTCTGTTTTTTAGGTGCGACAATCAAGGAACGTTTATTCGGCAGCAAAAACGCCGATGCGCTGAATAAAGCCGTCAAAATTAACGGCATCCGCTATAGTGTCATTGGCGTCGCCCAGCCGAAAGGGATGCAGCTATCTATTTATGATTCGATCGATGACGAAAAAGCCTTTATTCCGTTAACAACCGCGCTTATGGATTTTAGTGGCGACAAATATCTCTCTCGTCTACTGATATCACCGGTGGACAAAATGCGCTACAAGCAGACGGAACGGGAAATCCGCCAACGACTCGGAACGTTACACGGCTTTGCACCGGATGATCGTGACGCCACCTGGATGAACAGCGAACTCGAAGGCATGCAATTTCTCGGCCCTATTGTGCGTGCGCTGCAAATCTTTTTAGGAGGCGTTGGTGTCATCACGCTGCTCATCGGGGCTGTCGGTGTGATGAATATCATGTTTTTTATCGTCACGCAACGATTGCGCGAGATCGGTATTCGGCGTGCCGTCGGTGCGTTTCGTAAACATATCTTTCAGCAATTCCTCATAGAGGCACTTTTAGTGACTTTTTTAGGCGGCCTCATCGGTTTTTTCATTGGCTGGGGGCTGAATAGTGGACTCGGTCTCCTGGTCGAGCTGTTACGGGGACAAAATACGCAACTCACAATGCTATTCGCCCCACAAAATTCCTTAATAGTCTCCTTTATTACCGTCTTCTTTATGGTGGCAGCAGGATTTTTTGCCGGTCTGTTGCCGGCCATCCGGGCCATGCGGTCAGATATTGTAGAGTGTTTGAGATATGAATAGCCACGGTGAAAAGATTTTGAAAAAGACCGGACTTTAACCTGCAAATGACCTTTTGCCCAATATTGTAATTTTTATTTGACTTTGCCAATAGTTTGTTTATTTTGCTATATCACGGACCAATCAAACCAATAATTCAGCATCCTTTCTAACAAAACAAGGAGGTACAACCTATGGGAAAGGCTATTATGCTCTTGGCAGTTGCGTTCGCTATTTCAAGCGGCCTTGTGGCACAGACCGATATGACCGTGCTCATGTGTGTCACAACAGCTGATGGTATGGCAGAAGGCGAAGTCACAATGAAGACTCGACTTGAAGAATTAGGGATGGTTGTTGATGCTGTGACAGCGGGTGATACACAAAGTGACGATGCATTAAGTTACGATCTTGTTTTTGTCCATGAAGCCATCTCATCAAGCGCGGTTGGCAACAAATTCAAAGACATCCCGACACCACTCATGAGCACAGAATTTTATATCGCTGACGATATGGCGTTTACCGGCACCACCCTTGGAACGGACTATGGTCAGTTGGACACCAATCCGCAGACTGATTTTCTCCTGGTTGAGGATGTTGAGCACCCTATCACCGAAGGATTTACCGGAGATGTCGTCGTCTATGACGGGGTTGGCAATATGGGATTCGGTGTTCCCCAGGGTGACGGTTTATCATTGCTCAGCTATCCCCAAAATCCCGAAATGTCCATGCTTTTTACCTATGAAGAAGGTTCGGCAGACTTGAATGGCGACGAAGTGCCGGCACGTCGCGTTTTCTTTTTCACCTTTAATGGTTATGAAGGCATCATGAACGACGATGCATGGACGTTATTCGATCGTTCGGTCAGATGGCTTCTTGGTATTGAAGCCAAAGTGACAGACAAACCGGCCAATGCACCTCAATTGTTCCACTTGTCACAGAACTATCCCAATCCTTTCAACCCAGTGACAAAAATTGATTATGATCTCTCGAAGACAGGTCATGTGAGACTGGATGTCTTTAATACGCGCGGCGAAAAAGTATCGACGTTGGTCGATGAGCAGCAAACGGCCGGCTCTTATTCGGTTACGTTTGATGCATCCGAATTGCCGACCGGCATCTATCTCTACCGGCTGTATGCAGATGATCGTTTTATGACAAAAAAGATGGCGCTGGCTAAATAGAAATAAACGTGTCGTACACCACACTCATGGTATACGACAGGTCAAGTTAAAAACAAATTGGATTGTCCCAGGATATCATCCCGGGACAATCCGCAATTGATCACTTGATCAACACCATCCGTCTTGCTGTTGTGAATGCTGCAGTATTTATTTTATAAATATAAACAGCACTGGGTAGCGACAATCCATTCTCATCCCTGCCATCCCAAGCAACAGTATGTGTCCCGGCGGATTTCACTTCATCAACCAACTTTCGCACCAATTGTCCGTGAACATTGTAAATGGATAACTTGACCTGCGCTGTGACGGGCAGGGTAAATTTTATCTCAGTCGCCGGATTAAAAGGATTGGGGTAATTTTGCAGCAGCGCATAGCCATTGGCAACTGCTATCGGCGGCTCGTTGATGCCGGTTTCGTTTTTCACCCAGTTTTTATCAATGACTTGAATGGCATCGAAATAAATGCTCTGGTTGTTCTCCGAGATTGCCAACTTGAATTCATTGGATGGATCAGTCACCGGGCAGAAAAACTCAAACGGACCGTATTCATACGTACCTGAAGTTAATTCAACGCTCTGCCAAAAGTGAACCGGATAATCACCTGTAGTGCTCTGGAAATCCACGCCGATCGTTTTATTGTCTTCGACCTCGGCTAAAAAATAAATGTCATAAGTATGGCCGGAGTCTATTGGACAGGGTTGAGTCAACATGACATGCCAGTTTAATGATCCGGGATTTTCAATATCGATATAGGCCATGGACGACTCGTCGGAGAGCCAGCCATACGAATCAATTTCAAGCGTTGCGATGGCTTCGCTGTTCACCGATAAATTCCATGGTGCTAAACCGCAGGCGAATTCTCCATTCTTTATTTTATCGCCATCAGCGATCGGGCCGACAAACAATTGATTGGTTTCGGAAAGAACACTCTCATTATTCCTGTCGGTTAATCTGGCATGAATTTCATAGATGCCATCCGGAACATTCTCCATTGTGTATTCCCAGGGCGACTTTGTGACCGTTTTGACCACTCTGCCGTCTCGATAAAAAACGATCCGCCTGATATCAGTGTCCTGAATATCAGCTTCTGATTTCAGGGTGATGCTGGTGCATCTGTCAAAGCGGCTTCCGTTGCGCGGACTCGCGATCTTGACAGAAAGCGCACCAAGGTAATGTGGAATTCCAAAACAGAATATCATCAACCACCTTGCCATATTGAGGACAGACGATTTTGCAGCCATTTTGGCACCTCTCTTTTATTTTTATTTTTTTCTGTGAAACACTGGAAGATAAGAGATGGCAATGAAAAATTCAAGAATTCCGATATTCCTGTTGGACAAAACAGGTTAACCTCTGCAGCCTGTTTGGATGCGTATTATCTCATTCAACTCTGCATTAAAAAAGCCAAGCAATTGTAAAATCACAAACCCACAACTTTTTTGAGCTGTGAGCTTTCAAGCAGCGGGATATCGATTCGTATCATTCCGCCATCCAGACTGCGAAAGTGCGCGTGAACACGTTTCAACATACGGATCATGGCACGGTTTTCCGCCAGCACGTAACCACTCAAAGTATGAAAGCCATTTTTGCGCGCAATGGTGATCAAAAGATCGAGCATCAATGAGCCAAGTCCTCTGCCCTGATATTCGTCCACGACAACGATGGCAATTTCTGCCGTATTCGGCTCTTCATCGCAGCGCATATAGCGAGCGACGCCCATACCATAATGTCCAGGCCTGCGTAGATCTGCGGCGCCAAGCGCCAGGCATTTTGTCTCATCCTGGCATATCAAGGTGTTCAGGTCATCCGGCGTCAATTTCGCACTGACGGAGCTGTAGCGCAAATAGCGTGTATGCGGTGACAGGCGCTGGAAACCCGACAAAATATCGTCGTGGTCTTCAGGTCGCAGAGGACGAATGAGAACAGGGGTGCCATCATCCAAGGTTGTTTGTACTTGAAAGTCTAACATATCATGCCGCCACTCTTTGGTTGCCGTTTCTTGGCTGTTACATAACAATTTGATTCTTTGTCGCATGCATTATCTGTGCTGTCCAATGCTTCATTCAACAATTTAAAGCTTTCAACCATGTCACGTTTTTTTTCATCCGGAATTGATGCCAGAACCTGTGCCCAAAAGGCTTGCGAACATTGCGCAAGATTGTTCGCTAATTCTTTGCCGTCATCCGTTAAAATCACGCAGACTTTGCGGCGATCGCATTCGCTTGGAAAACGATTGATATATCCATTTCGCACCAATCCATCGACGATCCGAGTGAGCGTGCTCATAGCCAGGCCGATCTCCTGACTCAACTCGTTCATCGTCAGCTCATTCTTTCTATTTAAAGCGTCAATCACATAATGCTGCGACAACGTCACACCGTGACAAGCAGTTTCTTTGCGATCTATTTGCAAAAGTTTGCGAAAATGCTTGCTCATAACAACAACCAGTTTTGCGTCTGTTTTGCTTTTCATAAATGAATGATCATTTTACTTGAAAACTCCAATATTTGTATGATGCAAATATACAAGACTCCAATCCAAAGTCAAGTAAAAAAAATGTAAAGAGAGATTTCAATCATGCAGCTCCATCTTGATCGCATCGAGCCATTGTTGCAGTTCTGCTTTTCATTCTTGAAATATCTTTGGTTTTTCAGCAACCAGGTTGTGCTCTTCCCGGGGATCAGCAAGCACGTTGCCAGGATTGAAGAGTAGTTTGAAAGTGCATCTTCTCACTGAGAGAATTTGTTTGTCATATTCGAGTGAAGCTTTTGCGTCCGGCGGGAAAAATCTTTCATAACTCACCTTTGGCTTACCCGATTCGGGATGAAAGATTCAGACGTTAAAAAATCGAGTATCGAATAATGCTCCACGCCCTCATAGGTTCCGCTACTCCATTCATCAAAGCTGACGACTATTTTGCGATAATTATCCTTGATGGCCAGCAAACTGCCAAATTCGCGTTGCACTGTCGCATCATCAGCCAGGAGATATGCAACTTGAATATAAATTTTTTCTTCTGCGCGCGTTGCGATAAAATCAATCTCCTTGTCATACAAATGACCAATATGGACCGTATAGTCCAAATACTTAAGATGGTTGTGTACGAGGTTCTCCAGCACCTGCCCAATCATTGCAGGCCGATACGGAACAATGGCATGTTTCAATCCAATGTCCTGGAAATAAATTTTTTCGCCGATCTCAAAGAGTTTTTTACCCACAATATCCAGTCGTTTGACATTGTGCGTGAAAAAGGCGGCGCGTAAATATTCAAGATAATTGAGCACAATGCTTGGAGAAATTGACAGTCGCTGTGACTTGAGATAGTCACTTATTTTTTTTGCCGAAATAAGATTTCCCACGTTGTTTGCCAGGTATTTCACCAAATTTTCCAAAAACGAAACATTTCGAATCTGATGTCGTGCGACAATATCCTTGAGCAAAATTGAGGAGTGGATGCTTTTGAGATAATCGTATACCACACTCTCTTTTAGGTCGAGGTTTATGAGATATGGCAAGCCACCAAATGTGATATACTGCTGCAAAGTTTCTTTTGTTGCTGACAATTTGTGGAATTGCAAAAATTCCGGAAATGATAAACTGTACATCTGGATTTCCACATATCGTCCGCCCAAAAAAGTCGCCAACTCACCGGACAAAAGATGCGCATTGCTACCGGATATATAAATGTCGTAATGTCCCTTTGCCTGAAAATGTCGCAGCGCCTTTTCGAAATCGGCTATCTCTTGAATTTCATCGATAAAAAGCGCGATTGACGCGCTGTTTTTTTCATGACGCTGTACGAAGGAAATCAGATCATGATAATCTTTAATCTGGTCAAACTCATACAGCTCTTTATTAATAGAGATCGTGTGGAGTGATGGAGTCCGGGCGAGCAACTCGTCTTGAATTTGTGACAAAAAATAACTTTTGCCAACGCGTCGTTGACCGACGATGACTTTGATGATGTCTTTACCCATAAAAGGACAAAGACGGTCAAAGTAGTGTTTTCTTTTTAAAATATTCAAAGTATACTTGAAATATATCTCGATTTTTATATTGTTTAAAGTATACTTAAAATATCTCAAAAAAGCAAACAATTTAAAAGTATATTTAAAATAGACAAGATATGACCATCTATCTCAGCACCCATCCAAGAATCGCACAAATCAGTGATGCATTAACGGAAATGATCCACACATAAAAAAGCGATTCAACGTGCCCAGTCTCTTTTTTGCTGAGTTCTTTATACTGATGCGCGTATTTGATGATGTAAAGTCGGAGCCAGAAAAAGTTGATCTTGATATTGCGCTTTTTCACTTCGGAGACGATCATCATTGAGGTAACGATATAAACGGCAATCGCAACAAGCGCTAAGCCCAAGAAAAGGGTTGAAATATCCATGCTGCACTCCTTTGAACAAGTTGAAATATAGTGATTATACGTGCGTTGGCGCAATTAGCCAAGAGCTCCAACAACGATGTCCACCTTTTGGATAGTCTGATCAATAATCGCGCTATAGTTGCCGCCTTGCGCTTGGAACTCTCACTCATTAACGCGAATAAGAATCCGCGTTTCCAGTTTATCTTTTGCGGTATCGTGCGGATCATTAAGATAAAACTCGTAACACCGATCGCTTAGCGTCAATTGGTGTTCCTTGACGAATTGGTAAATTTCTTTGTAGGCCTCACCCACTTTTTGATAGGGTCCAACGTGCAGCGTTTGTATGTATTTTCCGGCGGGCAGTATCGAGATTTCAATAGTGTCTTTTCCTGCCATATCTTGCGTCACCGGGAATCCCATCTCGATCTCCCATTTTTTCGTGATCAGCGAGAAAAGTGCTTGAAATCCCTTCATATTGATCGCTTTTTCCCAATTCCCAATACGATAGCAGGTGAACGGCGCTTCCTTGGGTTCAACTCCCTGTTCTTGCATATACTCGGCAATTTTTTGATACGCCGGCCCCATCACCTTCGGCAGTTTAAGCGTTGTGACGCAATCACGCAGAATCAGCGCTTTTTGTTCTTCGCGACTGATAATTTCGAGATCATACGACATTTTGAGCCTCCATGATTAACCTGAATTATTCTAAAAACTCCAACGACACCAGGACATAAAAATTTAGCCTTGTCTGAGGAAAATAGCAAAGTTTTTCTTTGCCGTTCTCGCACATTATCTTATATTGCGGCATCTTGATGGTTCTCACCCCCGTCATTTATTTGAGGAGATTTTAAATGAACTGGAAAACCATTCCGATTTTTTTGGCTTTTTTGTGTATGGGCTTTGCCGATGCGGTTGGACCATTCGTCGGTATTGCCAAAGAATCTTTTGATTTGTCCAATGCCATGGCCCAGTTGCTGCCATTTATGGGCTTTAGCATGTTTGCTATCCTGTCAATTCCTGTTGGAATTTTGCAGGATAAAGTTGGAAGAAAAAAGATCCTTTTACTCGGTCTCGTCGTGGCCATTCTGGGATTGATTTTTCCGACGTTTTTTGGGCTCACCTCCTACGCCGTCTTTTTATCGACCGTGATGTTCATCGGTGCCGGTGCTTCCATCTTGCAGGTCGCCGGCAATCCTATCATGCGCGACGTGTCCATGGAGGGCAAGTATTCGCGCAACCTGTCCATTGCGCAATTTGTCAAAGCAATCGGCTCTCTGTCAGCGCCGGTCATCCTCGCAGCGGCGGCGTATTTTTATTCCGGTGATTGGCACATCATTTTTCCCATCTTTGCGGCATCATTGCTCGTCACTTTATTTGCCGTATCGCTGTTAAAAGTGGACGAAAAAGCGAGCATGAGCCAGGCGGCGAGCTTTTCGAGCTGTTTTTCCTTGTTAAAGAACAAATATGTTTTGATGATGGTTCTGGCTATCTTTGCCTATGTTGGTGCAGAAGTCTGTATGAGCTCCGGCATTCCGCTCTATCTGAAAGAAAGCTTTGGCATCGATATATCATCCCTCGGTGTTTTGGGTGCTGGACTTTTTATCCTGGCGCTCACTATCGGTCGTTTTTTCGGCGGTGTGATTCTCAACTGGATGCCGCCAAAACGATTTTTTCTTTTAACTTGTATCGCCTCCATTGGTGGTATTGTGATGCTGTTTTTTGGCGTTAAAACGCTGGCTATCCCGGCCGTGCTGTTGACCGGATTGGGTTTCGCCAACATTTTTCCACTCGTTTTTTCTATCACGGTTGATGCCATGCCGGATCGATCCAACGAGCTTTCGGGTTTGATGATCACCGCCATCGCCGGTGGTGCGCTCATTCCACCGATCATGGGATTGGTCTCTGACAACACAACTGTGCTGATCGGACTTTTTGTGCCGCTGGCCATGATTATTTACATCACCTGGACCTCTTTTGTCGTGCTCAAAAAATAAGGAACAGCCATGACTTACGAAAATGACCCAAGAATAGTATTGACACTGGATGCGGGCGGCACCAATTTTGTCTTTTCAGCAATTCAGGGAAACAAAGAGATCGTCGAATCCATTCCGCTGCCATCCAATGCGCATCATCTTGAAAAGTGTCTGCACACGATTGTCACCGGTTTTTCGAAGCTTTCCGAGAGCATTTCATCTGCCCCGGCAGCCATCAGTTTTGCTTTTCCGGGCCCGGCGGATTATCCCAATGGCGTCATTGGCGATCTTGCCAACTTGCCATGCTTCCGTGGCGGCATTGCGCTTGGCCCCATGCTGCAACGCCAATTCAATCTGCCTGTCTACATTAATAACGACGGTGATTTGTTCGCTTATGGCGAAGCCATCGCCGGCTTTTTACCCTGGGTGAACGAACAGCTTGAAAAGGCGGGCAGTCCGAAACGATATAAAAATCTGTTGGGATTGACTTTCGGCACCGGTTTTGGCGCCGGAATTGTCACTGATGGCGAGTTGTTTCTTGGCGACAATTCTGCCGCTGCTGAAATCTGGTCGATGCGCAACAAGCAACGACCAGAATCCTTTGTTGAGGAGGGCGTGAGCATTCGCGCGGTGCAAAAGGTGTATGCCGAACGAACCGGCGCAAAGCTCTGGGATGCGCTCACCCCAAAGGAAATTTTTGATATTGCCGAGGGTCAAAAAGAGGGGGATAATCAAGCCGCCAAAGAAGCGTTTGAAAAATTGGGCATCATCGCCGGCGATTCGATTGCCAACGCGTCAATTCTTATTGATGGCATGGCGGTCATCGGCGGCGGTTTGGCCGGCGCACACAACTATTTTTTGCCCGCCTTGGTGAAGGAAATGAATGCGCCACTGCTGTCCTATGATGGCGAATCGGTGAAACGTATGGAATCCGTGGCCTATAATTTGGAAGATTCAACAGATCTTTTCAATTTTCTCAAAGGCGAGGCGACGATGGTGACCATTCCAGACTCGAGCGATACTGTGCCCTACGATCCGCTCAAACGCATCGGCGTGGGCATTTCCAGGCTTGGCGCCAGTCAGGCGATCTCACTTGGTGCGTATGCCTTTGCGTTACATGCGTTGGATAGGTAGTCGTGCTACTTGAATACCTACGGGTAGAAGAAGGTCAAACGTCAAATGTGAAAGGTCAAACGTGAAACGAGACAGTTTTAGGCGAGTCATCTATCCATATGTTTCACGTTTCACCTGCATTGTATATTCTATTGCTTTTTGCCGCAATAGATTTCAATCGACCACAGAAAATAACGCACCGTTTACAGCAGCTCGGTGACGCCTGGAATAGCTATTGAACTGTCCGGCACCAGTCCCGAGTCAGTCTGCCTTGGTGTCAAATCGAGCTCCGACGCCTGCATGAGCCAATCCCATTTAGCCTCGCGGCCGGTATAAGCGCTCATGCGGCCGAGAATGGCGGTCATGGTGCTCTCCGCCACTTGTCGCGTTTCGTTGATCGCACGCCCGTTGCGAATGCTGTCGATCATATCCGCATATTCCTGCACCGCCGGATTCGGATGTTCGCCTTTATAGTCCCAGGAATTCGGCCCGGTGATTTTGGCGTTGCCAAAATCGAGATAAGCCGATCCAAGCGTGCCCTGGACTCGCTGATCGTTGCGGTAGGTGAATTTATCGATCTGGGTGCCCAAATACTGGATGCGGGCGCCATTCGGATAGAGATACTCGGCAGCAAAATGATCGTACACATTGCCGAATTCGGCTTCGGTTCGCGCCTGCCGTCCACCCATGGCCAGACAGGAGAGTGGATGGGCTCCCATGATCCAGTTCATCACATCAAGATTATGTACATGCATCTCGACAATAAAATCGCCGGAGAGCCAGGTCCAGAACAACCAGCGCCGGATGTGATAATCGATGTCCGACCATTCCTCTCTTTTCATTTTTTCCTCGATACGCCAGTCGCGCATGGCGCCACCCGTTCGCACCACTTGACCGCCAGTGATCTGACCAATCGCGCCGTCATGCAGCCGTCGGATCGTCTGAATCATGGGTTCAAAGCGGCGCATTTGCGTGCCGGCAACGACGGTGAGTCCTTTTTGTTTCGCCAGTTCCCCGCTGTCAAGGACTGAGCGCAGGCCAATCGGATCAACCGCCACCGGCTTTTCGACAAATACATGCTTCCCCGCCTCCACCGCGGCGCGAAAATGAAGCGGTCGAAAATTTGGCGGGGTGGTCAAAATGACCATGTCCACATCACAGTCGATCACTTTTTGATACGCATCCCGGCCGACAAACATGTTCTCCGGCTTGACTTTGTAAATGTCATCAACCGGCAATTCTCGCTTTTGCAAATTAGCTTTGATCGCTGCCGGTGCGGTTTCGAGGTGATCCGGAAACAGATCGCCCATAGCGACAAGCTCGATCCCCTTTGACGATTGCGCGCAATCGATGATGCCGGCGCCAGTGCCGCGACCGCCGCAGCCGATGAGGCCGACGCGGATTTTGTCAGAACCGGCGGGAAACACAGCACCGGCTCCAGCCAAAACAGCCGCCCCGGCGATTGTTGTGCTTTTTAAAAAGTCACGACGGATCATATTGGTTTTTTGATACTCCATTTGGCTTCCTCTCTTTTTATGTACAGTGTGCATTTCTCAGGCTAACAAACTCTTTTATTGATACCTTTCATTCTCATTCAATATAAGATGTATTTTCCTTCAATGCAACTAGGTCTGCAAACAAAACTTTCTTGCCTTTTTCACTGTGTTTGCTTACAATTCAACAAAACCGACCTGATAAACAATGATTCAATTTATTCCATCAATTCACTCAACAAAGGAGACCAGTAATGAAAAAAGTGCATCAGTGGTATGTTGTTATGGTTGTATGTTTGGCATTCGTCTTACCTACATGCTCGGAAAAGCCACAATCCGAAGCATCAGCATGGATCAGCCTGTTCAACGGTGAAAATCTTGACGGCTGGACGCCCAAATTTGCCGGTCACGAACTGGGTGAAAATTATTTGAACACGTTCCGTGTTGAGGATAGCCTGCTCAAAGTTGTGTATGATGACTATGAAAAATTTGACAATAAATTTGGCCATATTTTTTATAAGGAAAAGTTCTCGAAATATAAACTGCGTTGCGAATATCGTTTTGTTGGCGAGCAAGTTGCCGAGGGCCCGAGTTGGGCGTTTCGCAACAATGGCCTGATGTTGCATTGCCAGGATCCCAAAACGATGGCAGTAGAACAAAATTTTCCGGTGTGCATTGAAGTGCAGCTCCTTGGCGGCAATGGCGTTGATGAGCGGACGACCGGGAATTTATGCACACCCGGCACGAACGTTCTGTTGAACGGCCAGCTCGAGCTGCAGCACTGCATCAATTCGACGTCGCAAACCTATCATGGCGACCAATGGGTGACGTGCGAGGTGGAAGTGAGCGGTGGCGACAGCATCACACATTATATCAATGGTGAAGCTGTTTTATCTTATGAAAAGCCGCAATATGACGAGCGCGATGCCGATGCCAAAAAACTTATCACAAACGGCAATCTGATCATCAGCGGAGGTTATATTGCCTTGCAGGCGGAGAGTCATCCGACCGAATTTCGTAAAATCGAGATTTTGCCATTGGATTAAGCTATTTGGTGCAGCCTGTGGTCTCTGCACATCTGTACTACAAGGCAATAACTTTGCTTTTTAGCAAAGTTTATGAGCCACGGATTTTCGCAGTGTGGCCGAAGGCCACAACCAAAAAGCATGAACCACAGAGCGCACAAAGGACACCGAGGATGATAGAAA
>JAFGKD010000050.1 GCA_016928775.1 Candidatus Zhuqueibacterota bacterium
AGCGTCGAAGAGTCAGCCTTGAACACAGTTAAGGCTGCTGCCCGGGCATACGAGCTGCCGAGATTTTTATTGGCCAGAAAAACATTCTCTTGAAAAACGTTCGAGTCAAACATGGTGATCACAGCGCCGAATGATATTCCGTCCTGACGATTTGTCGTACAGGCATTCCCTTCGATCCTGTTATGGCAAAAAGAGAACAGACATTGCTCGTTCGCATAACCACCGCCCGCTACTGCGGCGCCATAAGAGCCTGTCTCACTCATCGATGAATTCTCGATAAAAGTATTGTGCAGAACACGGGAATTGATATCCGTCCACACGCCGCCACCGGCTGCGTCATTTTGCGCTGACTCGGCCCCATTTCGGAGGAACTGATTGTGTTCGAGAATCAGGAAATGTTCCGAGGGCTTTGCGGCCGAGGCATAGAGTCCGCCGCCACCTGACTCTTGTTTGCCGATCGCCGAATTGTTACGAATAATGTTATGAACGATGCGGGCGCTGCTGTTTTTACACAATATCCCGCCGCCATTGATTTTTTTGCCAAAAACAGTTCCGCCGGTTTTGCTTCCCTTTCCGCCGGTGATGGTGAGGCCCATTAAAACAGAGGTCGTGTCCTCACCGGATTCAAAATAAACCACCGACGATCGATCTTCATCAGTCAATTGACTGCCGTCAATAGTTGTGTTGAGGATGTGCAGCGTATCACCATCAACAGCATAGTGACTGGCCACGGTGATGGCTTTGCCCTGGTAATTAATGCTTTCGTAATAGGTGCCGTTGGCGACCAGCACCGTGTCGCCTGAAACAGCGGCGTTGATGCCCTCCTGGATCGTCGCCTGATCCGTTGGCACATTGATGATCGCCGCCGATGTCAGGCCAATCCACAGCAAAACACACAGAATCGAGTTTTTCATGAGACACCCCGTTGGTTTGTTCAACATTTTATTTGTTACTCAAATTTTAATAAAGAACCGCGACAAATTCTACCGAGCATGATACAAAAGCTGTTGGATGTGAAACATAAAAGGATGGGGTGATCTTTTATTTGTGCCCGTATGCCCAAATTCTCGTTCCTCCGCTCTGCGGAGGAATGCAGCAAGGACGCTCCGCGTCCATTGAAAAAATGTGTTGGCAATACTTTTTCTTCGTTCTTTTCAATTGCATTTGAATTGATCTTGAAAAGAAAAATAAATGGCAGAACAATTTAGAGGCAGAATGATTGAGAGACTTTAGCTCATGTATCAATAATTATTCTGCCGCATCATTATTCTGCCCTACAATGCTGCTATTTTGAAACGTGGCGTTTCTTGTAAATCGACGGTGTTACCCCAAACAACGCTTTAAAGCATTCAGCAAAATGCGCCGGATTGCCAAATCCGGTTTGAAAAGCAATTTCCGATACGGTGCCCGCGCGATTTTGCAATAGCGTGGCGGCGCGCTTGAGTCGCAGGGTGCGGATGAATTGCTGCGCTGTTTGATCCGTCAGTGCCCTGATTTTTCGATTCAAATGCACACGACTGGTTCCAACGCGCTGCGCTAAAAATTCGACGGTGAGCCGATCATCGGCCATGTGGTCCTCGACCAGCTGTATGGCGCGTTTGAGGAAATTTTCATCCAGGGATGTAACAGTTATGTCGGATGGCTGAACGACAATTTCTTTGCTGAACTTTTGCCGCAATTTTTGTCGCGATTCGATGAGATTTTTTACCCGCATCTTCAGCTCTTTGGCGTTGAACGGTTTGATGATATAGTCATCGGCACCGATCTCGAAACCGTCAAGTTTGCTGCTTTCAGATGCCCGTGCTGTCAGTAAAATGACCGGGATATGGCTGGTGATTTCATTTGTCTTGAGCTTTTTACACAACTCGAAACCGTCCATGCCTGGCATCATCACATCACTGATGATGATCTCCGGCAACCAGGTCTGTGCCGTTGCCAGGCCCGTCAAACCGTCCGATGCTTCTTTGATCTGATAGCCCTCAGCTAAAAAATCCCGAATATAAAGACGAACATCTTCATTATCCTCAACAATGAGCAGACGTGATTTTTTATCATCAGGTCGAATGAGAACCGATGTGGGTTGATCGGCATAGTCACCAGCTTTTTTGGGCTCAAAAATAGTTTCGGACACTGATTCTGATACGATTTGGTCGTCAGCTAAATGTTTTCGACCCAGAGGCAAACGGACATAAAAGCAACTCCCGTTGCCCGGTTTACTTTGGGCAGAAATTTCTCCGCCGTGCATCTGGACAAATTCTTTTGTCAAAGCCAGGCCAATACCGGCGCCTTCGTGCCGACGAGTCTGACTATTGTCAATCTGATAAAAACGTTCAAAGATCGAATCCAGATGTTCCGCAGCAATGCCCGGCCCGCTATCCCGCACAGCGATTTCAATCCACTGTTCCTTCTGGTTCTTTTCCGAACCACATTTTTCCACAGAGACGGAGATGCGTCCACCGTTTGGTGTAAATTTAAAAGCGTTCGAAAGCAGATTGGTGATTATTTTTTCAAACTTGTCATGATCGATATAACTTAGAATGACTTTGAGATTCGATTGAAAGTGCAGCGTTATTTGATGTCGTTCGGCCAGGGACATGAACGAACCGACGATTCGTTTGACAAAAAATACAATATCCGTCTCACTCGCCTGCAATTTTAAACTGCCGGCTTCCAGCCTGGAAAAATCCAGCAATTGATTGATGAGTTTGAGCAGACGGCGTCCGCTTCGCAGCATTAGTGCGAATTGCTGTTTGTTTTTAGCACTTTTTGTTTTTGCGTAATAGTTCTCCAGGGGGCCGAGAATGAGCGTCAACGGGGTGCGGAATTCGTGCGAAATGTTGGCAAAAAACCTCGATTTCATCCGGTCAATGTCCTGCAGCTTGTGCGATTGTTCCCGCTCCATCTCGAATTGATGTTTGAGACGAGCGCGGTTGAGCTGGAACCGATAGACCGTGAACACCGCGCCAAAGAAGAGTACAAAGTAGACGATATAAGCCCAGACCGTTCGCCACCATGGCGGCAAGATGCGAATGGTCAACCTGGCGCCTTGTTCATTCCAGACACCGTCATTGTTGGAGCCTTTGACATGGAACGTGTATTTGCCAGGCGACAGGTGGGTAAAGACAGCCGGACGTCCCGCTTGTACAATCACCCACTCGTCGTGCAATCCCTCCAGCCTGTAGGCGTATTGATTCCGCTGCGGTCTAGTATAATCCAGCGCGGCAAATTTGAGTGAAAATGTATTTTGATCGTAGGGCAGAATGAGCTCATCCGCAAAAGGCAGTGCTGTCTTTAATAATGAGTTCTCACCGGGAAGCACCGGTTTATAGTTCACTTCAATCTCGGTCAACACCACCGGCGGCGGTTCCGGATTGGTGAGCAGGCTGTCCGGATGAAAGCGGCCAACAATTTTATCGCCGCCATAGTATATATGTCCATGCGCACCCATGTGAAATGATTCATTCTCCCAGTTCAGGCAATTAATGCCCTCAAAACCATCTTTATGTGTGTAGTAGCGAATGCTGTCGTTTGCCGGATTAAATCGTACAAGCATATCTTCACCACGGAGCCAAAGGCAGCCATGTTGATCATTCAAGATGCCGCTGCAATTGATTGAGGAGAGTCCAATTCTGTCCGTAACATTTATAAAAAAATCAGATAGCGTATCGTATAGGCAAATGGCCACGTCAGTACAAAGCCACAACCGATTATTTTGATCATGCAGAAGACGTTGCACTCTATTGCCGTAAATAGAAGACGTTTCTGTTGGCTGAACACTATAATTTTTTATCTGCCCGGTGAGAGGATTAATGCGCGAAAGGCCATTTTCAGAACCAGCCCAAATATTATTGTTCCGGTCGCAGTATAATGGCCTGACATAATCCCCGGCGATTGTCCTCGAATCGCCAGGATCATGCGAAAATATCTGGATATTATAAAATTTATCCATACGCCACAATCCCTGACGCGTCGTTCCAAACCAGATATTGCCGACGCTGTCGACGCAAATCGCACGAGTTCTCAGCAGCGACGGGGCTCCTTTATAATAAATTTCCTCGAGTTTTTGCTGATGCCAGTTAAATCGACCGAGCTGAAAGCTGCCAAACCAGATGTTACCATCTTGGTCTTGTTCTATACTCTTTAGCCATTTCCATTGGTAAAACCGGCTTCCTCGCGGATCAGCGGGCAATTTTGCGGCAATACCGCTTTTTTGATTGATCACCGAAACACCGCCACCGCCACTGGCGATCCATAGATTGCCCTTTCTATCCTCACAAAGGTCCCAGACTTCACCGTCGCAAATACCATTGACGTTATGCTCGCTTTTTCGATAAATCCGCACCTGTTTTTTCCAGCGCAGGCACACATTAATACCGCTATCATAACTGCCGATCCAAATATTTTCTTGACGGTCTTTGTACAGAAAACAAATAAGAGAAGCACTCAAGCTGGAGGGATCAGCATCATCAGGGGTGTAGTATGAAAATCGTCCAGTTCTTTTATCAAAAATATTCAATCCTCCGCCGAGGCTAGCGATCCATAATTTATCCTTGTCAACCTCCGTAAAAGAGGTCACTACAGGATAGTTCATGTGGTTTGCATCGTTCGCACGATACGTCTGAAAAGTTTTTAATTTTTTATCATAGCTCATCATGCCGTCATAAGAATTAAAACCAAACCAGAATTTATTCTCCGAATCCATATAGATCGCGCAACAACCTGTTTTCACTGAATCCGCAATGGGCGTTTCAAAAGGTTTATAACTACAGTGTTTTGTATCAAAGATAGTAATTTTATCTCCAGTGCCCAGTATGAACTGTCCATCTTCAAATCTTTCCATGGCCCAGATTCGATTTCGCATGATATAGGTTTCTTTATCATCGACCTTATTAGCACAATGCTCATAGGCACCTGTTTGCGGATTAAATTTTACGATTCCATCAAATGTCGCGATCCAGAATAGGCTGTCATTCTCGGCAATGATCTTTTTTGCAAAATTTATTGCACCTGAACTGTCTCCGAAATAGAAACGTTTGAACATTTCAGTCCGCGGATCGTAGCGGTTGAGCCCCTGGACAGTACAAATCCACAAAAAATGGTTCTTATCTTCAAAGATACGCGTGATTTCATTATGACTCAATGTTGTGGAGTCAAGAGGATCATGCTTGAATATCTTGAATTCATAGCCATCCCACCGATTCAAGCCATTGTCGGTTCCGAACCAGATAAATCCAAGATGATCTTGGTAAATTGTGTAGGCATAGTTGCTGGATAGGCCATCAGCAACCGTGAGCGTGACAAATTGTTGTGAAAAAAGCTGGGATGCGCAGGCCAGGATAAAGAGAAAAAGCAAAAGCCCGGATTTCACAAGTGTCCCTTTTTTTGTGCATTATCATTTAAAACAATGTCACGGAAACAACTGTTTATTGATTGTATAAAATTTGGCGGGCAATGTCAATTTGAAAATCATAGCGGACGGCGTTTAATTCCTTCGACATGCATCATTCGTTGTTCGATATTCATTGTTCACAGGGAACATCGAATATTGAATGATGAATGAAAAAGTGAAATCTGAGATCGCCGATCGTCAATCTCCAATCGTCAATCAATCGATGAGCGATTGAAGATCGGCGATGTCAGATCTCAGATTTTTTTGGGATCTCCCTGCGGTTACTTGAGCAGCACCATCTTGCGCTCCGCACAAAAGGCTTCCCTCCCCGCGACTTGATCGATGACCTGAATTCTATAAAGATAGATACCGGAACTCACTTTTGCCCCGGTGTCATCCGCCGCATCCCACACTGTGGCATAGACGCCGGCGCTTTGCTCTTC
>JAFGKD010000051.1 GCA_016928775.1 Candidatus Zhuqueibacterota bacterium
GCCACGGATTTTCACGGATGAAACACGGATCATATCATTCATTTTAAGCCTTTTTAGCCTCCAGTCCCAAAGCTTTCTCGAAGCAAACCTGAAAAATCCGTGCTCATCTGTACTACAAATCTGCAACATCGTGTTTTTTTAGCAAAGTTTATAAAACACGGATGATCACTGAAATAATGGAACGCGGATTGAACGGATTGGAACGGATTTCTTCATCCGTTAGAATCCGTCCCATCCGTTCGATCCGCGTTCTATTCTAAAGAATAGTGCTCATTTTTGGTTGCGGCCTGCGGCCGCGCCGGGTGCATCCGTGGCTCATAGTTTGGCTGCGGCCAAAGGCCGCGCCAAGTGCATCAGTGGCTTAAAATTTGACTGCGGCCACTGGCCGCATCAGGTGCATTCGTGTCTCATATTTGTCTGGCCATAGGTCGTTCACTCTTTTTCCAGAATTCTCACCCGCCGACCATCGACAAGAATCCGTTCTTCCGCAAACAACTGAATAGCTTGCGAATAAATGATGTGTTCTTCTTTGAGTACGCGCGCCGCCAATGTTTCCGGCGTATCGTTGTCAAATACAGAGATGCATCGTTGTAAGACCGGCGCTCCGGTATCGAAATCCGCATCAACAAGATGAACAGTGACACCGGACACCTTGCAGCCATAATTTAATACCGCTTCATGGACAAAGTGACCGTACAATCCCTTGCCGCCAAACGACGGCAGCAACGCGGGATGAATATTGAGCATCCGGTTTTTATATGCGCGCACGACGGGCTCGGGCATTTTTTTCATATAGCCAGCCAACACGATCAATTCTGCCTTGAGTTCAGTTAAAACTTTAAAAAGTTTTTGCACAAAATCATCATCAGAATCAAATTGCTTACGTGAGATGTGAAAAGCTGGAATATTATGTAATCGAGCATGTACAAGGGCGCCACATTGTGAATTATTGCTGATCACACCGACCAGCTCAGCGTGTAACGCTCCTGTTTCAATATTGTGGTAAATCGCTCTCACATTCGACCCGCCACCTGAAGCAAATGCAACAAGACGAATCGGTTTGCTTTCACTCATATCACACCTGGTTCCAAAAGCTGTATTGTGCCGGCGCCCGCGTCCAGCCTAACGCGACAGCCGATCGGCAAAGTATACTTGACTGGTATGTGACCATAGGGGAAATTGCTGATCACAGGAATCTGTAACCGGGAGCAATAATACGAGATTATATCATCAAATTCAACAGGATTCTTGTTTGTATCAGGCACGAGATCGACAAAGTGTCCGAGGACAATGCCATTCACTTGAAACAAAATTCCCGCATTTTTTAAATGTGAGAAAAGGCGATCAATCTTGTACAAATCTTCGCCAATATCCTCAAGTAGAAGAATCGCATTCTTGAAGCTTGGTGCGAAGCGAGTCCCAAGGAGTGGAGAAATCATGGACAAACACCCGCCCAAAAGAATACCGTCGGCAACGCCCGGCGAAATTCGCTGCCAGTCGTTAAAAGCGAGATTCGCATTGAATGTCGGCATCGCCCCCGACAACACGTCCCACATCGCTGCGGATGTCTGTTGTTGGACATCAAACAGTTCCATAGCCACCAGGGGGCCGGAAAACGTGAGCAGGCGGCATTGGCGGAACAAGGCAAGCGAAAGCGCTGTCACATCGCTATAACCGATAATAATTTTTGGATCACGGCGTGCTGCATCAAAGTCAATTTGATCAAAGAGTCGTGTCACACCATAGCCACCGCGCGAACAAAATATCGCTCGCACATCCTTGTTTCGCAGCATATCATTGAGATCAGCAGCACGCTGTTGATCCGTGCCGGCAAAATAGCCCGTCTGTTCGCGCACATATTGACCCTCAATGATCTGATATCCTTTTTGACGAAGGTAATTGATGCCAAGGTCTAAACGCTGCAGACGGACCGGATTCAGGGGCCCGCCAGGTGATACGACACCTATGGTGTCACCCGGACAAAGTCGCGATGGCTTGTTAACTTTGCATTTTATGGTGATCCGGAACATACCCCTCGGATGTTATAACTGCTCAGCAAAACGCTGCAACTCGCCGATCGAGATAGGATTGACAAATTCGTAATCGCCAAAACCGTTGCGATCAAAAAATGCAAATTGACGATTGATCGCATAATACTGCCATATCTGATATGGCCGCGACCCGGAGGGATAGTCGTTTCGAATAATCTCGTTCGGAGGACCCAGGATGATGTAAACGATACCACGATCGGTCTGCCACCCTTTTCGTCCCATAACCGTAAATTCCTGGTTAGCGGTGCTAATCTTGGCATAGTATGATTCCATCGCCTCGTTTTGTTCCGTACCGGGTGTTGGATCACGCTTTTTCCAAAATTCGATAAAATATTCCAGCTTTTTCGCATCCGGTGCCTTGCGCATTTTTTTCCACTCTTTGGAAGATGCGATATAATGGAGCTGGTTAATGGCCACATCCAGGTCATCTGCACTACGTGGTAATCCACCCCATCGAATGTAAAATATTTTTTCCAGATTCGCTTTTTTATTGTTGACGATAATTTCCACCCTTAGCAAATAGCGGTCATGCGATAGCGTATCGGTCGGCAGAGCAATCACATAATCAGTGCGCTCACCGTCGAGATCGATGATCTCGGATGTCGTTTTTTTATAGCCCGTATTTTCTCCAGAAATCTGAACCGAAACGCTCGCCTCGTCAGCTCTTTGCGGATTATAGATTTCAAAATAGGCAAAAGCCGGATAGCCAAGGCCTTTGTAGTTCGTTGTCACTTCCGGGAAAATGCTTTTTACTCGGCCATTCTCCATCTCTATTTTTCGAGCGAATGTAATTTCACTGCCGGAAATCGGTGGTTTCGAATAGTCATCAATGACAATTTTTTCCTCAGACTCGTACATCTGACCGCTCTCCAGATCTTCAAAACCCAGTTTGACTGTGTACTTGCCGGGATCAAGTCTGAAGACTTTATGAGACAGGTCTATATCACGGCGACTATTTGTCTTCTCGTATGCATCAACGGACAATGATTCTTTCCACAGGTCACCGTCGACCTGGTCTCTGCCGTCCAAAATGATGGCGGAAAGTTCATAACTCGCCTGATAGGTATCATCGTTCTTTCGAAACTGAACATCATCATAAACGACTTCAATAAAAATATCAATTCTCCCTGATGACAGACTTTCCATCGCGGCGTGCGCAACAATATCATAATGAAACAATGGATACGGTGATACATTGTCGGCCGCACTGCCCATGCCGATCAGGAGAGCAAAAAACAGCATGATTGTCTTCAATATCATAACGAACCTTTCATTTTAAGGGCTCTTTTCATTGAATGAAATCAACAAACATTTGTTCCGTCTTCAAAAACTACCATTCCGGTCAAATCGTATAGTTGAGCATCGTCTATGCGGACATTATAGAACTCTCCTTTTAAAACATGATCTGTCAACAAAATATTGCCGTCGATCTCCGGTGCATCCCATTGGCTGCGTGCATAAGCGATGTTGTTGTGTGTGTCGACCTCATCAACAATGACTTTTATTACGCGACCAATTAACCTGGCGTTTCGTTCCTCGGCCAATTCATCCTGCAGTTGCATAATCTGCCGCTGTCGTTCGAGTTTAACAGATTCCGGGATGTCATCATCATATAAAAATGCAAGCGTATCCTCTTCATGTGAATAAGTAAAAACGCCCAGCCGTTCAAAGTGCATTTCTTGCAGAAAATCGTACAACTCGGTGAAATCCTCTTCCGTCTCTCCCGGAAAACCGGTGATGATAGAGGTGCGTAACGCTATGTCAGGAATACGTCGGCGGATATCGAAAACAAGTTTTTCAATCTGCGCTCTGGTTACCCGGCGTCCCATTTTTTGCAAAAGTGGATCGGAGATATGTTGAATCGGAATATCGACATAAGGAACCACCTTTTTCAAGCAAGCCATGGTTCCAATCAGCTCGTCGCTCCAATGTGCCGGATGGGTGTAGAGAAGCCTGATCCATTCTATACCGTCTACCTCATTCAAAGCGGTCAGGACATTCTCGAGCGACAAATCAATTGGCAAATCGGCGCCATAGTACGTTGTATCCTGGGCAATGAGCACAATCTCTTTCACTCCACGAGCGGCTAATTGCAAAGCCTCCTGTTCTATCTCGTCAAATGGACGACTTTGATATTGTCCTTTGATGAGTGGAATAGCACAGTAGCTGCACCGGTTGTTGCATCCATCGGCGATACGAAGATAGGCGTAGTGTGGTGGATTGAGGAGGTGCCGAGGGGTCCGACGGGAGACCGGCAGCTGGAGAAACTTTTGAATTTCGGTGAGTGTGGACTCGGCGGAAACAGCAAAAAAAAATTGATCAACTTCAGGGACAAGGTTGGCAATTTGATTTTTGTATCGCTGCGGCAAGCAACCTGTGACCAACACTTTGAGGTTGGGATTGATCTGCTTGAGTGAGATGATATCAAAAATGGCATCGATTGATTCGCGCTTTGCGCTCTCGATAAAGGCACAGGTATTGATAACAATCGTATCCGCGCCGTTTGTTTCTTCGACAATGTCCGTTTGTTCAACCAACCCACCCAGAATTGTTTCAAGGTCCACCTGATTTTTCGGACAGCCCAGGTTGAGATAGGCCAATTTCATTGGAAAAGTGCCTCAACAAAAGATTCGGCGTTAAATTCTGCCAGGTCGTCGATCCCTTCGCCAACGCCAATATAGCGCACCGGGATATTTAATTCGCGGGCAATCGAGAACACGATACCACCCTTGGCGGTGCCGTCAAGTTTGGTGAGCACCAGACCGGTCACGTGCACAGCTTGTGCAAATTGTCGCGCCTGCGACAAACCGTTTTGTCCGGTCGTGGCATCCAAAACCAGCAGCACCTCATGTGGTGCCTCCGGAATGTGCCGTTTTAAAACATTATGAATTTTGCTCAACTCGGCCATCAAATTGGCTTTGGTATGCAAGCGACCGGCTGTATCAATGAGCAAAATATCCACCTCCCTTGAGATCGCCGCTTTCAAGGCATCAAACGCCACGGATGCCGGATCGGCACCGGGTTGACTGTGAATAATATCGGCATGACTGCGAGTCGCCCAGATGTGGAGTTGATCAACGGCGGCCGCTCGAAAGGTATCCGCAGCGGCCAATAATACTTTTGCACCCTGTTGCTGAAATCTGTTGGCCAATTTGCCAATGGTTGTTGTTTTGCCGGTTCCATTCACACCGACAACACTGATGACATGCGGCCGCGCCGAAACAGTGCTGGGCGCGTGCTCAGCGGAATGTACAAAAAGGGAGACGATATCCTCCTTCAGAATCGTCATCACATCGGTTTCCGAGATCACACCCTCCCTCCGAGCGCGATCACGGATATCTTTTATTATTTTATCTGCTGTATCTATGCCAACATCGCTCAAGATGAGAAGTTCCTCGAGTTCGTCAAGAACATTATCATCAATTCGCCGTCCTCTGACAACAGTGGAGATGCTGTCGACCAGACCAGCCCTGGTTTTTGCCAATCCTTTGGATAATTTGGAAAATACGTTGAGCACACTGAGCCTTTCAATATCAAGTGTAAGTTACCTTTTGTCGCTTTAAATCATGGCGATACTTTTGGACATAACCGATGACCGTCACCGGAATCAATATTAAAGAAATATACATCAACAGGTATTTCACATATGGAATATCAAGAGTGAACGAAATAATCACCGCGGCAAAGATTGTTGATGTCCATTTGCCGAGCTTGTTGGATTCGATGACAAAGTGTTTTTTTGAAATCACCAGCGTACCCGTAATCAACAGAAAAAGATCACGAACAATAACAATGACGACATACCAATATGGCAAGCCTTTCATGTGCGCCAAAACAAACATTGTGGCGCCGACACTTACTTTGTCAATGAGTGGGTCCAGCATGCGTCCCAGATCCGAAGATTTTTTGAGTTTTCGAGCAAAGTGGCCATCGAGATAGTCAGTCAAGGCAGCTAAAAACATCAGAGCAAGCGCGTACCAGTCACCCGCTCGCGTTCCCAATTCCAAAAAATAGATGATAAAGGGCAAAAAAGCAATTCGCAATAGCGTAAAAAAATTCGGCAAGCCGTACTTGTTCTCATCGTTGCGGATCAATTGAAAAAGCCCGCTTTTTTTCATAAACTCCCCTATGCAAAGACCTTGACAGCGTCGAGAATAAGTGATGGTTTTTTTATCAGGGCCGCTCTAAAGAGTGTGATCATCGAGCGCTTTTCCTTGGGCACTTTGAGACCGGCATCCGCAATACTGTCGAGTTCCTCGTCTGTTAGTTTGTAGATATAATTTTTCAACTTGTAAAAAATTTGATGATTCCTTCCCTCTGCTTTATGCCAGCGTCTGGGATAGTCCTGAAAGGCTTTAGCACTGACGTTGCCCTGATTGAGCGCCTGGCCGGCGACCTGGCCGGCTATTTTTCCGGCGATCAGCGCTGGAGCTATACCGCCGCCGGTTATAGGATTAACCTGGTGCGCAGCATCACCGACGAGCATCAAGCCGTCCCTAACGATCGTCGCAAGCGTCTGATCGCACGGCACACCACCGGCGAAACAATTGAGCAGCGAAGCATGCGGAAATCGTTCCGCCATAAATTCATTTAAACAGGCGAACGGCGATTTTTTCTTTGCTGCCTCACCCGAGATTCCCAGGCCGACATTCGCCCGTCCCTCACCCTTTGGAAACACCCAAAGATAACCTTCCGGCGCGACGCGCGAGGAAAAGTATAGATGCAAATGTTTGGAGGAGAGATCAACATCGCAGGCGGTATATTGGGCACATGTCTCCATATCGCGCATTTTGGTGCGGGTTTTTATGCCGGCCCAGCGGCCCACTCGCGATTCCACGCCATCGGCGCCAATAACAATCTTTGCCTTTACTTTATATTTTTTGCCAAGGTGTGTAAATTTGATCCCAACAATACGATCATCATCACGCAAAAGATCGTAAACATAGGCTTTTGTATACAATTCCGCGCCCGCTTTTATCGCCATATGCGCCAGGTCATAGTCGAACAGTTTTCGATTCAAAATGTAACCAACCTGATTGAAACGCAACTCGACTATCTTGCCAGACGGCGAATGGAACATGACATCACTGACGCGGTTGTCAATCCAGCGCTCATCAATTGTATCAAGAACAGAAGTCAGGCCGGCCTCCGAGACACCCTCGGCACAGCGCACCGGCACGCCGACATCGCGGTCTTTTTCCAACAGCACAACAGAAGCCCCGGTGGCTGCGGCGAATCTGGCAGTCGTCGAGCCCGCCGGTCCAGCGCCAACAACAACGATATCATAATTATCCTTCATCAATAATCTCCAAAGCGCGCACGGGACAAACATAGACGCAGTTTTTACACAATGTACAGGAAGCCGTAATACAAAGATCAGCCTCAAACAGCTCGATTGAATCGTGCGGACAAACAGCGACACAAGCTCCACAAAAATCACAAACCGCGCGATTGTAGGCAATTTTTTCCAAGAATATCTGCTGCATCAATCAACGTCCTCTAAAGTTAGGATAGTCGAAATTGAATCTTTTCCGGTAGTAAAAGCGAGTAAAAAAAAACAGCACAGCCAGCAGCAGAAAAAAAGTCGGGAATTTCAAACAGATCACCAGAGCCAAACCTGAAATTCCTGCCTTGACCGCAACGAGAGCAGCGGTTATGTTCTGCTGCAAGGCTATCCTGACCATAAAGGGTGACGTAAAGAGAGAAACAACTAACATGAATTCATTTTTCTGCCACAGGCTTGCTGCAATGGTTAAAATAAAAAAAAAGAGAGACAAATTCAGCGTAAACTTTAAACCGTACTTGACTGGAAAAGTATGCTTGCCGCTCTCCTGGTCTCCTTTCATATCCGGCACCGTTGTGAGGAGGTAGAGTGACGTGTTGAAAAATAAAATCGGCAACGAGACAAGCCAAAGTGTCACACTTGCCGGACGAATGAGTGACCATCCCAAACCAAAAGCCAGCCAACCCATTGTCATATTGGCGAGCAATCCGGACACTGGTTTATCTTTGAATGTGAATGGCGGAAAGTTATAAAAATAGCCGGTCAATAATTGAAAACAACCTATAAAAATAAAAAAAAAGCGATTCAAAAAAAGCGCAGCAATAACAGAAGCACCGAGCAATAACAAACTCTCGAAGTAGCCGGCCCGGATGGTTATAAAATTTTGCCCAAACAAAAAAAGTTTGTTATTTGTGACATCAGTCTGGATATCCCGCAATTGATTGAGGATAAAACAGCCACCCATCGCGCCGGAAAAGACGAGTAATCCGAATGCAAGATGGGGATTCCACCAGACGATAAAACCGTTGCTCGACGGGAGAAGAGACATCCGGAGATTATCCTGCGCGGAAAAATACCCGGCCAACAATGTAGCCCATCCTGGAATAAACAGAACGGGGCGCATCATAAAAAAATAATCAAAGACCTGCAGCCGATTACTCATGCTGGAACTTGCCAATCTTTTCCTCAATTTCAATGGGATAGTTGCCCGTAAAACACGCCGTGCAATAGCCACCTGTCTCGTGCGGCACTGATTCCAGCAACTTTTCGATGGACAGATATGCCAGACTATCGCATCCGAGGAACTCACTGATCTCCGCAACGGTTTTTTTATTCGCGATCAGTTCACTCTTGCTGGGAAAGTCCATGCCATAATAGCATGGTGAGGTAATAGGTGGCGAGCTGACGCGCACATGTACTTCCCTGGCGCCGGCCTGGCGAATGAGTTTGACGAGCTGGCGCAGAGTTGTCCCGCGCACAATCGAATCCTCGACCACAACCACCCGGCGATTATTGAGGATGCCGCGAACCGGATTAAATTTGACGCGCACGGCAAAATCGCGCATGCGCTGTTGCGGACTGATAAAAGTACGGCCAATATAGTGGTTGCGTATAAGCCCCAGCTCAAATTTAAGATCGGAACGCCGCGAGTAGCCAACAGCGGCGGTGTTACTGGAATCCGGAACCGAGATGACAATATCAGCATCAGCCGGACTTTCGAGCGCCAGATTTTTGCCCATTTTGCGGCGCACTTTGTCGACATTTTCGCTGAATATCTGGCTATCCGGACGGGAAAAATAAACGAATTCAAAGATACACTTGTGGCCGGAGGTTGGTGTGGCGAACTGGCAACTTTCTATCCCCTTGTTGCTAATTTCAACCAGCTCACCCGGTTGTACATCACGCACATAATGAGCGCGAATGAGATCAAGCGCACACGTTTCAGATACCACAAAGTAGGCACCGTCTTTTTTCCCAAGGCACAATGGACGCACACCATCCGGATCACGCATGGCATATATCTTGTCCTTCATCATCATCGTGATGGAATAGGCACCACGAATTTGCTGCAAGGCTTCTGTGATCCGCTCCGCCATTTCGGCTTTTTGCGATCTGGCAATCAAGTGAACCAAAACTTCAGTATCTGTACTCGTTTGAAAGATGGCGCCCTGTTCAACCAACATCCTGCGGATGGTGCCGGAATTGGTGAAATTGCCGTTGTGACTGACAGCCAGAGAGCCGCCGCGCATCTTGACGACAAGCGGCTGGGCATTCAAAATACTTGTACTACCGGTCGTGGAATAGCGATTATGGCCAATAGCAATATGTCCTTTTAGTCCTTCAAATTTTTTCTGATCGGAAAAGACATCGGCAACAACCCCGCGTCCGATATGATGATAGACTTGGTCGCCATCACTGCTGACGATTCCGGCGCTCTCCTGGCCGCGATGCTGTAATGCATAGAGCGCCAAATAGGCCAAATAGGCCGCCTCTGGATGATCAAAAACGGCAACCGTTCCACAATTGGATTCCGGCTTGTCGATAATTTTCTTTTTTAAGTTGCGCATAAAAGTGACTATTCTGAAGAGAAGTGAATGATGGCAAAACCAACAGCAACACCAGCGACATCAGCGATAACATCCTTGAAACTCGGCGTACCTTTTCCACTCACGCCATCATAGACCTCTTTGGCGATTCCAAGAGAGAGAGAAAAACTGATTGAAGCCACTGAGGTTTTTTCCTCGGAAAAGTCGAATTCTTGTTTGCACGCATAATAGGACAAACCGGTTAAAAATGCACTCACCATAAAGTGATGCACTTTATCCTGAGCGAACCATGTCTCATGTGTCGACAGTTTGAATGATATATTCAGACTATCCGCAGCAGGTGCTGAATTCTTGGTCCACGCACAATGTGCTGACAGGAAAAAAATCGCTGCAAGAACCAGCCATCGGCTCATATCAAAGTCCCAATTCTTTGCTGATTTTTCGCATACCAGTTATCGCGATTGTTGTGAATACTTCCAGCGACAGGCCAAAATTTTCGCATGATTTAATTTGTTCACGATTGGCACCGCGGGCGAAAGATTTTTCTTTGAAACGGCGGAGCACAAACTCGGCATCCACCGAAGCAAGCTTTTTATCCGGATGCATAAGGGTTGCGGCAACGATCAGTCCCGTGACAGGATCAGCCGCATAGAACGCCTGGTCCAACAGGCTATCGAGCGGGGCAAGATTGTTGTGAGCTTTTATGGCGTGGATAATCTCATCGGACAGATCAAAATCTCGCAAAATCTCGGCAGTGACAAGAGTGTGGCGCTCGGGTGTGTTCATCGTTTCTTCATAGTCCAGATCATGCAGCAATCCAACGAGTCCCCACTTCTCAACATCCTCTTTGAGAAAAAGCGCCAGCTCGCGCATGACAGCTTCGACGGCGAGAACATGCTTGAATAGATTCTTATTCGAAAAGCGCGGCCGAACGAGATTGTAGGCTTGTTCACGTGTCATAATCATTCATCGTTATGCTTTTGTGTCCTGATCAAAAATAATTTTTAGTGACGACAATATACACAAAAATGGCAAAAATTGCAACGGGGCAGATAAAACGAATGAGGAAGGTCCAGATTTTTCGAAAAAAGAAAATATTGCCATACTCTTCAATTTCGCTGCGAACTGCGTGGATGCCCCATTTATACCCCACAAAAACTGATATAAGAAAAGCGCCGATCGTGAGCGAATAGTTGCCGAGTGAAATATTCATCAGATCAAGAAATCCCAGGCCAATGCCCGGGATTTTTGACAACCAATCCACGCCGCCAAATGACAAAGCCGAGGGGATGCCGAGAATAAATGCCAGTGACGCCATAAAAAGCGCTGCAGATTTTCGATGCCATTTTTTCTCATCCACCATATAGGCAACTGTTACCTCGAGCAATGAAATGGTGGAGGTGAGTGCAGCGACTGTCAGCAGCAGAAAAAAGCCGGCGCCAAAAAACGCGCCCAACGGCATGTCCGCGAACATGGTTGGCAGAACGACAAAAACGAGCCCCGGACCACCTGCCGGATCAAGTCCCATGGCAAACAAGGCGGGAAAAATCAAAAATCCGGCGACAATAGCGATCATCGTATCAAAAAAACAGACCCAGGCGGCGGAGATGACAAGATTATCCTGTTTGCTGATATAACTTCCATAGGTGATCATCGCGCCCATACCAAGGCTGAGCGAAAAAAGTGCCTGGCCCAGTGCCATCGCGACCGTGCTGCCGTGAATTTTTGTAAAGTCCGGTTTGAGATAAAATTCAAGTCCCTTGACGGCACCATTCAGTGTGACGGAACGAATGGTCAGTATCAACAGCAGTGCAAACAAGATGGGCATCAATATTTTCACCCATCGTTCGATGCCGGATGACACACCTCCCATTACCACAAGAGTCGTGAGCCCAATAAAAACAAAAAGAAAAAAAATTGCCTGGATTGGATTGCTGACAAAGTTAGTGAAAACGATCACAGATTGATCCGAGGTGATACTTGAAGAAAAAGTACCGCTCACTGTCTTTATAAAATAGCCGAACGTCCATCCGGCAATGACCGAGTAGTAAGATAAAATGCCGATGCCGGTCGCGACACCAAGGAAACCGACCATGTACCACAAGCTTTTGGGGGCAATTTTCCGAAACGCTCCAACCGGATTGAGTCGCGCGTGCCGACCAACGGCTATTTCAGCAACCATAACAGGTGTACCGATCAAGAGAACAAAAGCGATATATAACACGACAAAAGCGGCGCCGCCGTTTTGGCCCGTCACATAGGGAAATCGCCAAATATTGCCCAGTCCAATAGCAGACCCGGCCGCGGCCAAAACAAATCCTATACGTGAACTCCATGCATCTCTCTCAGGGGAAGCGTGGTGCACATTAATCTCCTTTTCATTTAGCCATAGTACAAATTAACAAAGACGACTTTATAGCGCAAATGACAATCGCAGCGTCAAAATTGATGATTTCATGCAAACCAGCGGCTCGGATTCTTGTCGTATATAAAAAGCCAGTTCCGGTGATTCATCGAAACCAAACAAATGCGCATCGACATAAGCATCCGCCATACTATATAAGATGGTCGCCCCCAGCAGCCAAAAGGAGAGGTTTCGATTATCGATATAAAAATAATATTCCTCATCGGATGTCGCTTCATTGGCCCATTTATTGAGCACCAGAGCGTTGGACATTAATCCAACCTCGACGCCGGCAAAAACAAGGCCTTTAAACCACTTGCCATTATAAAACTGTCCCCACCCGGGCACAAATATGGATCGGAGCATCGCCCCGGTTGGATTTTTGCTGACCACGGTATCTTTTTCAGTGTCGTTGGGGAGGCTTTGAGGCAAGGGTTGCGGTTGAAATTCCTGTGCAATGGCTGCACACGCTGAAATGAGCACGAGAACGACGATCACAACAAACCACCGGTTCCACACCATCATCTGTTCACCCGCAGAGATGTCCACGCATATAAAAAGAGCATCTCTGGATCATCAGTTATATCTTTCAAATATAATCGTCTTTACTTTTTTCAAAATAGGCTTGTGTGTAATATTTCGTGAAAACGCTGAGCAATTTTTGTTGTTCCAGTGTCGGCTCAATTTCGGCATGTGCGAACATTAAATCCGTCAGCGTGAAAGAAGATAAAAACGCAAGATCACCCGGGCGCAATTTTTCCTGATGCTCATCTTCCAGAATCACCAGCAAGCGGTCGAGTCTGATTTTTTTTAAAGCGGCGACATAAAAGTCATCAAAATCGATACCAGCGCCTTTGTTGATGATCGTCAGCACTTTGAAAAAGTTCATCCGGTCGCGATATGGGCGTTGTGATGTCAACGCATCAAAGACATCGCACACCGCCAGAATTTTTGATAGTTTAGGTATTTCTTTATCTTTTAATCCTTGCGGATAGCCGCTGCCATCCAGTTTTTCGTGATGCGCGCCGGCAATTTTGGGCACATCTTTGAGTTTGCCGGTAAAATTTATTTTTTCCAAGATACGCCGGGTAAAATCCGGGTGGCGTTGAATATGCTCAAACTCTTCGGGAGTAAGGCGTCCTTTTTTTGTCAGCACCGCTTCTCGAATAGCGATCTTGCCG
Source organism: Candidatus Zhuqueibacterota bacterium (assembly GCA_016928775.1). Lineage (GTDB taxonomy): Bacteria > Zhuqueibacterota > Zhuqueibacteria > Residuimicrobiales > Krinioviventaceae > Kriniovivens. The sequence goes on from JAFGKD010000051.1 coordinate 13,467, forward strand.
TAATCGTGCAACAAAGCTGCGGTGCGCAGGACTTCTCGCTCTGTGTCTGATAATTTAACGACTTTGGCGATCTCATCGGCATACTTGGCAATACGCTTGGAATGGCCTGCCGTCATGGGATCCCGCGCATCAATCGTTGTTGCCAACGTTTCGAGAAAGCTGTCAAATGTCTTTTTTTGTTCCTCATACAACTGGGCATTTTCGATTTGTCCGGCGGAGATGGCGCCGATCGCATCGAGCAACTCTTCGTCATCATTGGTGAACGGCCCGCCGAACTTGTTGAGCGCCTGGAAAACGCCGATGATCTCGCGCCTTTTGTTGCGCATTGGAATGGTCAGCATGTTGCGCGTTCGATAGCCGGTCTTTTTGTCGATGTTTGGATTAAAGCGATAGTCAGCATAAGCATCCGGAATATTCAATGTTTCGCCGGTCGTGGCGACATAACCGGCAATGCCAAGATGACTCGGGAACCGGATTTCATCTTCGCCGTGTGCAACTCGCGCCCACAATTCCTGATTCTCGTCGTCCATAATAAAGACAGAACATCGATCACAATTGAGAACGTTTTTCACTTCATCCATAATTCGCAAGAGCAAACGATCAATGGTCAATTCACGCGTAATATTGCGCGTCACATTAAAAAGAAGCCGAAGCCGCTCATGCTGCTTGCGATATTGTTCGAGCTCCTGCAAAAGGCCTTTGTAGACCTCTTCATCGATTGGCGTATTGATCATAGGTTGGGATACCATGGCTGCCTGTTCAATTATTTAATTTCCTTGTAATCGACATCCTCAACATCCTCATCAGAGAGATCGAGAGCATCTTTTTTGGAATCTCCCTTGACCTCAACCTTTTTCGCGGGTGTACTGAATAGCCCACCAAGAATGCGCGCTGCCAAGTACAGAGCGATGCCAATGAATAATAATCTGATCATAATTATCGTGTCATTTTAAAAAATTATCAACAGCCAATTCATCGTTGGTCACGACACCGGTGAATAGTACTCGATACCAGAATGCGACCGCATGATCTGGTTGATTAAATCCATCAATTCAGTGCGATCATTGACAAAATCAATCACCGTCGCATTGATCACCAGCAGTGGCGTATCGTTATAGTGAAAGAAAAAACGATTATAGGCTTCGTTCAAGGAACGAATATAGTCAACTGACATACTTTTTTCATAGCTCCGACCGCGCTTGCGGATATTTTCCAAAAGCCGCTCTGTAGTAGATTGCAGGTAAACAACGAGATCAGGTTTAGGGATATCACGCTCGAGGAGCGATGCTACGCGGTCATACAAAAATAATTCGCGGTCTTCCAGGTTGAGATGTGCGAAAATACGATCTTTGGCAAAGAGGTAATCCGAAACGGTATATTCGTAAAAAAGATCCGTCTGAAAGCTCTCCTGCTGCTGGCGATAGCGGCTGAGCAAGAAAAACAACTGGGTCTGAAATGCAAACCGCTTGGGATCGCGATAAAAATCTTGTAGAAAGGGATTTTCTTCCGGCTGTTCAAAAACCATCTGCGCATTGAGGTATTCGCCCAGCAAGGTGGTGAGACTGGTTTTGCCAACGCCAATCACGCCCTCGATGCATACATATTTGGGCTCAGCCACGTTCACACCTCTTTCAGTTTTTGTTCAACAATGGCGGACGTTTTATAGAGCCGAATCGCGCTTTTATCAGATGTCTCTGCCAATAAATCGGTCACTTTTTTTTCGAATCGCGGAACACGCAAATCAGCCGCAATCTCGGCTAATGGCTGCAACACAAATCGTCGATTATGTAATTCCTGATGCGGAATAATAAGCTCCTTCGATTCAATGACCAGGTCATCAAACAGCAAAATATCAAGATCAATCGTTCGCGGTCCCCACCGAAAATCACGCTTTCGGCCGAGACTTTGCTCAATGCGCTGCACATTTTGCAATAAAACAAATGGCGTCAAAAATGTAACAATCTCGACAACGCCATTGAGAAAATCATCCTGCTCGATATAGCCCACTGCCTCGGTCTCGTAAAGACTCGATACTTTCCGCAGACACATCTGAGGCGTTGTCTTGAGTGCCGCCAAAGCGCGAAAAATGGTCGCCTGCCGATCACCGACGTTGGCACCAAATCCGATGTAGGCTATGGAGGACTCAGTCTTCACGCGAGCGAATGACTTCAATCTGGGTGCCGTTGGCCAGACCGCCGAGCGGGGCGACCGGTTTGCGTACCCGAACTGTGACCTGTTCGATGTCATAGTTTTTTAGCATGGTATCAGCCACTCTTTGACTCAACGTTTCAATGAGGTAAAAACGCTGATTTACAACAATCGTTTGAATATCTTTATAGACCTTGCGCACATCCACAGTATCACGCAAATGGTCCGTCGCCGCCGCCTTTGAAATGTCCAATAACATTTCGACATCAATTTCAAATCGCTGGCCATTTTCGATTTCGTGATCCTCCAAACCATGATGGGCATGGAAGGTCATACCAAGAATAGACAGCCGATCCTGCGCCATTCTGACAACATGCCTCCAATCAAAATTGACATCAATATATAAAAATAACGTACGATAGTCAAGACAAATTCCCCCGCGTAAGAATAAGAAAACCAACAAGAAAAGACATGTTAGTCTTTTTGGCCTAAACTCGCTGTAATTCTTGCCTACGCATCGTTTTTAAAATTCAGTATTTTAAAAAACATTATACAGCATAGTCTTTTATGAAGGACATCCCAGTGACGCCGTTGCATAAGCGAATATTGATCCTGACATTTTGCACACTTTTTTCATCGATTGTCCGCCCATCAGAAGAGCCCGTCGTTTTTGATGCTGTCAATAAACCCTTAAGACCGTTCGCGCATGTCCGTTATGCGCCAATTTCAAACACGCCGCCGCTTCACTCAATCCAGACAGGCAAAAGCCAGGCCGGCCTGGATACGGTCCTGCACCAGTTGGAGACGCATTTTGCTGGTGGCCGGCAACTTGTGGGGCGTGTGACATTGACGCTCACACCGTCCATCCAGACAACAGACTCAATCGTGACGACTCTTGTGCTGAGAGATAATGGCTTGGAACATCAAATGGAGAGCAAGGCATTTACACCAGACGGCACAGCAGAGCTGCAATTTTACGGTACATTTGCCGAGTCAATGCTTATCACCATCGCCGGTGTTGCCGGCACCAACAATCCCATTGAACATGTCTCGGTAGAAAAAATTGTCCTTGGCGATAAAAACCGGATTATGCTTTTGGGCGATTCGATTACAGAAGCACATTACGACACCAGCGGCGCTATTGCCGAAGGGTATCGGCATAAACTGTATCATAAACTCATCAATGCTTATCCGGATATTGATTTTGTCGGTACGTCCGGTGATGAGCCATATGAGGCGCACTGCGATGGCGGGAAACGAATCAGCGCCTTTTTACAAAATGGCTCAATGGATATTCGCGGCCCCATGAATACTTTTCATCCGCGCATGGTGGCCATTCATCTCGGGACCAATGAGATCAACAACTATGAAAATCCGGTCAAAACCGCGGAAGATATGCGAAAGCTCATCAATTATTTGTTGCAATGGCGCTATGACGACCTGCACAATCTTGTCGATCCGGAGATTCGTCTTGAACACATCATCATCTCACTGGTCATGCCGGCGAAATATCGCGACGAACTCTGCATTGAGACCAATCGTCAAATTGCCCTGGTCGTGGACGAATTTATATCCGGCAGAGAAACCGGGCGATCTGAGCCGGTTTATGCCGCAGATCATTTCAGCCGCTTTCGAGAATGGCCACCCTCTGACGCGAACAGATATTATGATTTAATGTGGGACCGCTTGCACCCGAATAACCAGGGCCACGAACTGATGGCTGTAACCTATTTCGATGTATTCGATGGCATCCTGTCAGGCCCCGGGTGGTTCACCGATATCAGTTTTTTGGCTGACATTATAGGCAGGGATTATTATTACCCGAACAATACGACAACCCACTTTTCCCATCATGCCGTCGCCATTGCGGACGTGAATAATGACGGGGCAGATGATGTCTATTTGACCCGCTCAGACTATGACAATCAAACCGGCCACGACGAGTTTTATCTGCGGCAGCCAAGTTTGCCATACGCGACTCTAACCGAAGACTATCATCTTCTGGATGCGGGAGGCAGTCGAGGCGCTGTTTTTGTGGATATCGATAACGACGGAGATTTTGATTTATTCAACGGCAACTCGCCGGGACCAAACAAGCTGTATCAAAATCAAGATGGTGCCGGGTTTATTCAGCTCGCCAATATCGGCATTGAAAAATTTAACGCTACCACAACCGGTGTGGCTGCTTTTGATGCGGAGAATGATGGTGACATGGACCTGCTTGCCATCAATGCGGCGCATATCAACGAGTTTTATCTGAACGATGGCACAGGATTCCTCACTTCTGTGGATCGCGGATTACGCGATGAAGCCGGCTCGAGTATTTCCTGCTATACGGTTGCCCCGGCAGATTTTGACAATGATGGCGATACGGATGTTTTTATTACATCGAGAGACGCACCCAATAAACTCTTTGTCAACGATGGAACCGGCCACTTTTCAGACGGCACCGCGGCCGCGGGATTATCCTACAGTGGTCGATCCAATGGCGCCTCGTGGAGTGATCTCGACCTGGATGGCGATCTTGACCTCATCGTTTCCGAATCGCGTACGAGTGTTGGCGAGAAAATCCTGCTTGTTTTCGAAAATGATGGGCACGGTCGATTTTCAAATCTGTCAACGCAGCTCGATATTCCGGTTGATTCTTACTCGACGCTGATTGCAGACTATAATAACGACACTTTTGATGATTTATTGATTACTTTTGAAAACGAAAAAGCAGTGTTGTGGGAAAATCACGGCAACTGGTTTTTCCAAAAAGTCATGGACACCGGCGCTGAAATCAACGGCGGCGATAGTCGCGGCGGTGCTGTTCTTGACTATGATGATGATGGCGACGTTGATATCCTGGTTGCCCGTTCGGACATGCTCAATATTTTACTACAAAATAACACTTCCGGTGCCGCGAATTATCTTAAAATCACTGCCATGGGACCGGGTGGCAATCGTGGCGGATTTGGCACAAAAATCTGGCTCTATGAAGCCGGGCATCTGAATGATCCTGATTATCTCATCGGCCATCGCGAGATCGTTTCCACCAGTGGTCATATGTCACAACCATCCCCACGTCAGCATTTTGGCCTGGCCTCCAACAACACAATCGATCTGACGGCGCGATTTACCGATGGCTCATATATCGCACAATGTCATGTCAGCGCCAATCAGACAATTTTGATTGAGCCCGGGAAAAAGGATTCATCAGCGGGTGCTCCAGCCAGAATCGAATATTATAGCGGCACTGATCAGTATGCCACCGCTGGCCAACAACTGCCCCGGCCAGCACAGGTCAGAGTAACTGACAGCAAGGGCCTGGGCGTACCTGATGTTTATGTGGATTTTAGTGTCACGCAAGGCGACGCCCAGCTTTTTCTGCCGAATACCTCGTCTGACAAGATCAGTATCGAGGCGGAGAGCGGGCGCTATGAGATGCCGTTAAAAACGATAGATTTATTAGAAGCATCAGATGGTTCGGCTGTGTTCAAAGTCCCGTTCTCGAGCGGCACTGGCACCTCTATCCTGTGGCAAAAAGATTTCAGCACAGCTGGCGATTATTTTCTCTGGCTGCGCGTTTTGAACACCAGCGGAGCGCAGCAGTCGTTGCCCATGACGATAAACGGGCAGATACACAATGCCAGCGCATCGCCTCGGGCAACCTGGGAGTGGATCAGGATCAATGGGGATAGCCCGCTCACCCTCGCCGCGGGTCAACATACCTTTGAGCTGCAGCTCACCGAGGTGGGATTGCAGATTGACAAGCTCTTGTTCGTTGCAGATAAAAATTACCTCCCTGCCGGTTTGGAGGAAGATTCGAATGAACCAAATCTGACCAATTCACAAGGTATCGCGCAACGATACGTGCAGCTCGGCACACGTGCCGGTGCAGTCACCATAGAAGCTCATCTGACATTCAATGGCCAGCTTTTGCCGGATAGTCCCATAACGTTCAATGCGACCAGCTTGCCCGGCCCGGTCGTGCGAATGGTTAAAACGTCCGGCGATGAACAACACGGGGAACCGAACATCGAATTAGCGCAGCCTTTTGTGGTGACACTTTATGATGCTTTTGATAATCCTGTCCCGGACGAGCCAGTGACGTTCACGGCCCTGTCACCCGGAGGAATGCTGAATCCCGGCGCTTCGAGCGTCACCGATCAAAACGGGCATGCCCAGGCCCTTTACACACCGGACGGCTCAGCAAGCCGTCAGCAAGTCAAAGCTGAGGCAGCGAACATCTCGCCCGTGTTCTTTACCGCCTATATATCCGGCATTGCCGTCAAAATGGAACTGCTGTCACCAAAAGAGGTCAGCGGCACAGTCATGCAGCCCATCGCTTTTCCTGTTCGCGTCAAGGTTACGACGGATTCTCTGACGAATGAACCGGCCGTTGATTATGCAGTGCATTTTTCCACCACAGCAATTGCTGCACGACTCTCATCCTCGGCCAATTTTGGTGCAGATAGCGCGCTCACTGTGATGACAAGTGAAGAGGGTTTCGCCCAGGTTTACTGGCGTCTGGGTGAAAAAAGCGGTGCGCAGACGCTCACAATTCATGCCGGGGATATCTCCGGGTCGCCATGCCAGGTCACAGCCACCGCGGCACCTGACGATCCCGCTGTGCTTTTACTCCTGGAGGGTAACAACCAATCGGCCAGTGTCAGCACGCGACTCGATAAAGCGTTTCGAGTTCGCGTGACCGATATCTATCGGAATCCGGTTCCAAACATCCCGGTGACGTTCAGCTCAACCAGCGACGGATCGTTTGGCGGTACATCAATCCTGACAAGAAACACAACGAGTTCCGGCGAGGCGCACGCTTACTACACGCTCGGCCACACTGCCGGCTATAAACGCGTTGCAACGGTCGAAGCGCATGACAATACGCAGCAGGTCGGTTCGCCGATTGATTTTTATGCCACTATTTTAGCCGGTGAGGCGTACACAGCCGCCATTCACAGCGGGAACGGCCAAACCGGCATTGTTGACTCGGAAGCGTCCGAGCCACTGGCGATTGTCATTCGCGATGCTTTTGGAAATCCGGTCGCCGATTTTGACGTGACATTCACCGCCCTTGACGGCGGTTCCCTGCAAGGAGAAGAATCCGCGCTCATTTCGACAAACGAAAAAGGTATCGCATCGGTCCGCTATCATATCGGCAAAGTGGCGGGAAGACAACGCGTAGGGGCGAACACGCCGGGACTCATCCCCGAATCACTTGAATTTATTATCCATGCGCAAGCCGACGATGCGACCAAAATCAGTGAAATGTCCGGGAATTTTCAAATCGGCGCCACAAACACGACTTTGGCGGAGCCGCTCGTCGTTCGGGTGAGCGACAGATATGGCAATGACGTACCGGATCATCCCGTCACCTTTGCAGTAAAAAGTCCTGAAGGCTCGATAAACGGCAATCGCAACGCTGCCTTGGCAACCGACTCGCTTGGACTCGCCCATGTTTATTTCACGCTTGGTGAAACGCTTGGAGATTCGATATATATCGTACAGGCTCACAGCTCCAATCAAAACTCCGCCTTAAAAAATAGTCCCATCACCTTTTATGCCTCGGCGCGCATTGGCGAGCCGTTTGCCATACACGTTGTATCAGACACCAGCGATCTTGTTGGCGCAGCACTTGCCGAATTACCCGAGCCAATCCGGATCAAGATTGTTGACAGAAAAAATCAACCTATAGCCGGTTTTGAAGTCAAATTCCAGGTTGTTGCCGGAAATGGCTTTTTGCGCGAGAGCAAAAACAGTCAGTTTTACACGCCGACAAATTCGGAAGGTGAGGCTACGGCGCATTGGGTGTTAGGTCAACTCGGCCTCAAACAACAATTATGGATTTTCCCGCGGGACGGCCGCGCTCTGGTCAATTCGCCCGTCAAAATTAACGCAAAAACGGTCAAATCTGCTCCATACAAGCTGGAAAAAATTTCAGGAAATAATCAAAGTGGGACACGCGGTCAGCAACTTGCCAATCCCCTGGTTGTCAAGATAGTGGATACCAACAAAACACCGGTCGCTGACCAGATGGTCTTTTTCACAACTTCGAGGGGAGACGGCTTGTTCAAAGAGTCATTGTCATCGAATTACGCTGCAAAAACGAACAGCAGTGGCCTGGCGTCAACGTATTTTATTCTTGGTGACTCTGTTGGCCACAAGGCGTACGAAATTGTCGTTCGTGCTTTTAACAATCAAGGCAGAGATTTGTACAATTCACCCGACACCTTTTACGCCCATGGTTTATCACGAGAGCTGGTGAAAATTTCGGGTGATCGTCAAAGTGGAACAGTCAATATGACATTGGCGCAAGCACTCCGCGTTCGTCTGATTGATGAAAATTATGCCGGAATTGCCGGTGAAAGCGTGTTGTTTGAAATTGCCTCCGGCACCCTCCATCTCATTGGATCGCCATTGCAGCAAACCGATTCGCATGGATACGCTCAAGTCAAGGCGAAATGGGATACGCTCGCCGGCCGTATCACTGTGAAAGCAACAGCGACATTGTTTGCTTCGAGCGTCTATTTTAACCTTGTCGCATTGCCGGATGCTCCATACGCCCTGCACAAGATCAGCGGCGACGCGCAGGTTGGCGTCACCCATCATCCGTTGAACCAAAAAATTGTTGTGCGGGTGACGGATCGTTATCGCAATGGTATTTCAGGATCGATAGTTCAGTTTGAGACCCAGCCGGGGCATGGTGCTGTTTCGCCATCGCCTGAAAGAGCAACTGATTCGACAGGATATGCCAGCGTTGAATGGACGCTTGGTTCCGTGATACCGAGGCAATATCTGTTTGTCAAAGCCAGGACATTGGCGAGCTCCGTCTCATTTTCCGCAGATGCCTTGCGCAATCAGGCACCGCAGATAGCTATCGCCGACAGTTTTCGCATCGCGGAAAATGAAAAACTGGAATTTACCCTCTCCATTCAAGATGCGGAGAATGACTCATTCGCGGTCACTGCAAACAATTTGCCCGATGGGGCTGTTTTTGATCCGGAAACAATGGGATTTTCCTGGAAGCCATCTTTCGAGCAGGCGGGGGTTTACTGGATTATTTTTCAGGCGCGAGATGAATTTGGTGCCACAACAATTAAATCTGTCAAGATCAGCGTGCACAACGCCAATCGTGCGCCGCAGATATCCCTCGAAGAATCTCGACCATTAGAACATCGACTCGGCAAAGTGAGAATCCCTGGCGTGGTCAATTTTTACGTGTCTGCTTCCGATCCTGATGGCGACAACCTTTTTTATTTATGGCGCGTGAACGGCAAAACAAGAGGTACAGTATCGACGTTTCAATTGAACAGCCAATTGTACGACGCAGGCGACCTGATTGTCAAAGCCGAGGTTTACGACCGGGCGGATACTGTTTCAACGTCCTGGATGCTCGAGCTGGTGACATCCGTGGAACTCGTTTCCTTTATTGCCACACATGAACCCTATCGCGGCGCGCGCCTGACATGGAATACGCGCCATGAGTGGGGCAACACCGGCTTTTATGTGCTGCGCTCTGAGCGCCAGGATGGACCGTTCGAACCGATCAGTCCGTTGATAAAATCCATCGCAACAGGAAAGTATCACTTTCTTGATGAGCAGATCGAATCGGATATTCTTTACTATTATAGAGTCCAGAGTCTGTTATCCAATGGTAGTCGACAGGATAGTGAGAGCATCAGTTTTCGGCCGCAAGCGCCGGAACGATTCGGTTTGGCGCAAAACTACCCCAATCCATTTAATCCGTCAACCACCATTCGTTTTAATGTCGCTTTTCAATCGCACGTGACCCTGGTGATTTATGACATGTTAGGTCGGCGAGTTCGAACATTGATTGATGGAAATACCAAGGCTGGGTATCACAAACTAACATGGTTGGGCGACAATGATGTGGGTGAGCGGTTGGCGTCCGCGATTTATTATTGTGTACTCAAAACGGATGCCGGGCAGTTTTTGAAAAAGATGGTTTTGTTGCGATAGGTGCCAGGCACTTTTATGTGCCAGGCAGTCACTGTTCAATTCATTAACAAAGCAAATTTTTATAGGGAATCAATTTGTCGTATCCTTTGATTAATTCCCCAACCATTTTTTAAAATCAGCAGCTTTGGCTTTGCTGACCAAAATAGTAGAATCGGGTCTCGGTATTATCTTCAAATTCAAACGACCGTTAAAAAAAAGCGCAGCTTCTTTGACCGCTGCGCGAGCGACAATATATTGGCGATTGACGCGGTAAAATTGCTCTGCGTCAATTTGTGCCGCAATACTTTCCAGTTTATCCTCGATGACATATTTTTTCTTGTCAAACGTCACCCCATAAACAATGCCGTGGTGAATGTAAAAATAGGCAAAATCTGCGACCGGAATGGGCAGCAAGCGATCCTGATAATGAATGAGAAAGGTTCGTTTGACTTTTTTGCGTTCGGCCAACCCCAAATCCAAAATGAGTTTGGACAATTGATCGACGCTAAAATCGCGCTTGTCGTCGTAAAGCTCGTGGAATTTTTTCAAGGCGGCTTCAAGGTCTTGTTGGCGAATGGGTTTGAGGAGGTAGTCAATGCTGTTGACTTTGAAGGCTTGAATGGCGTATTGATCATAGGCTGTGGTAAAAATGATTGGAAAAGAGATTTCGACGTGTTTGAATATTTCGAACGAATTGCCGTCGGCGAGCTTGATATCAAAAAACGCCAGATCGGGAGCGGGATTGTTTTTGATCCATTCGACGGCGCTTTGCACCGAATCCAGCAGGGCAAGCGGATGGATGCTGTCATCGATATCGTGCAAAATCGCCAGCAGGTTTTGTGCGGCGCCGTGTTCGTCTTCTAGGATGAGTACGTTCATGTTTTTTAGAAGATTAAAACGCGGAGGTCGCTGAGAACGCGGAGAAGGATGAGAATAAAACGGGGTGTTTTCTCTGCGCGCTCTGCGATCTCGGCGTTTTTGATAGATAAATTATAATCATTGCTCTGTTTACACGGAAATGATTCAAGATACTATGACAACATTGAAGGGCAGAATCATTATATGGCAGAATCATTATGAAAATATCTATAGAATCTTTTAATCATTCTGCCAGTAAATTATTCTGCCATCTATTTATCTTCATAGAATCAAATCGAATCCAATTGAAAACAATCCAGAGAAACCAAGCTTTTATCAATGCATTGTCTGAATTGATGAACATATGTTTAAATTTATTTGATAATCGGCAACTTTACAACAAAAACATCCGGCTTGTTCTCGATGATAATTTCTTGGTTCGCCAACAGGTGATACCGTTTTTGCAAATTGGCTAGACCAATGCCAAATCCATCGTTGCCGGCATGCTCGCTTGTGGCGACGCGATTCATCGCATCTCTACGGATGTTGTTTCGCACAATAATTTTAAAATCATCTGCAAACACATCGACCACCAGCGGCGCCGATTCCAAAACGGCATTATGTTGGATGGCATTCTCCACCAGCAACTGCAGCGCCATGGGCGGAATTTTCGATGCATGCCATTCATCCGGGATGTCAATGTTCAGCTTGAACTTTGTGCCAAATCGTTTTCCGAGCAGAAAAGCATAGGCCTGCAAAAAATCCAATTCTTCCTTGACGATCACTATATCTTTTTCGGCGCTCTCGAGAATGTACCGATACACCTGCGACATCTTGTCAACAAATTACAGACTCGATTTTTTGTCATCCTGCCGAATGACCGAGCTCAATGAGCTGAGGGTATTGAACAAAAAATGCGGACTGATCTGCTCTTTGAGCGATGCCAGTTCGGCTTTGGCTTTTTCTTCTTTGAGGTGGGCATTGTCGATTTCAGCGGTGCGAGCTTTCTTGATAAAGATAAGGATATGCGCAAACAGGATGGCAAAAAGAAAAGTGATCCAAATTTCAAACGAATAGTAAATAATCGGGATTTGTTTGTCATATCTGCTTTCAAAAAGAATGGTGCTTAGCACGGATAACATAAAAAAGAGTAGAATATTTGCTGCAATAATCAGCATTGGATTCAATTTTCTGAATCTGGCTGAGGTGAAAAAATGCTTTTTCCAGAATAGATTAAAAGCTGCAGTAAGATAGAACACAAAGACGGACACAACAAAAGACCAAATTGAATCCAAAATCCAAGACGATTCTATTGGTTTCCCCATTTTAATAACATCCGTCATCTTGACGATCGTCTGAACCTCAAACAGAAGGCCAAGCAAAAGCGCTGCAAAGAGGATGGTGAGATGGGTGTTGATTTTATATTTTGAAATCATTCGCTATTTGTTCCGGCAATTCTTTATCAATATAACATATTTCTGATATCATTTCTGAAAAATCTTTTGGTATTTTTAATAGAACAATATTTCAGACGAAGGATGGTAAATGTTGAGACGCCATGAATGATATCTCTAGTTCGCTTGGAATCTAATTCGGTTGTGCGTTAACCTCTTCGGATAAATGAATGGCTGATCCGTCGTACGAAGCGACACGATAATAATAAGTCAAGCTATTATCAAGGCCTGTGTGGGTAAATGGAGATTCGACAACTCCTCCACTTTTATCGCCACCCCAAATGGCGTTTTCCTTTCCTTCGCCGGTAATTCCTGGTTGATTACTCCAATATATCCCATATTGTTGTGCGCCGTCAGCAGGATCCCAGGAGATGACAATTTCTCCCGGATTGGCCCCAGGCACGGCGGTAACGTTTGTCGGCACACTCCCCGTCGGCTTGTCACCGGGATCACCATCGGCAGGGACATTGGGATCCGGTGCAGCACCGACCTCGGGCGAAAGAACTGAAACAGTGCCTTCAGCGTCCTCTACTTCAAGACGATAATAATACATGGTATTATTAACAAGGTTTGTGTGGGCATAAATGCCACTCTCTCCACTGCCGGCACTCCCTTTTCCGCCATCATCGCCTTTTCCTCCACCGCCATTTTTACTGTCATTATTTATAATTTCACGGATCATAGGCGAATTTGGGGTAAGACCGGGCGACGTGTCCAAATAGAGATGGTATTTAACAAAAAAATCGTTGAGCGGAAATGAAATCACATTTTGTTCATTCTGGCCAGTAACAGAGATATTCGGAGGCGTTAATATGGCAATGGATGAAAACGCAACCGCCCTAAAATTGCCCATTGTCCCTTCTCCAAAATTCGACACCGGATTAAAAGGGGTTTGGGCATCAGCTCCCACGATACCACGTACAATTTTTTCATACATATTGTAATAATCGTATGTAATCTTGTCAATCTCAGCCGCTCTGAAAACCGTATATTCATTGGCATTTATACCTCGTGTCGGATTTATCAAACGCAAGCCTTCATTTACATTAACTACCCGGTTGTCGTCAATAGCCCAATCACGGCCTACATCATGCCTTCCGTTAGTATACCATTCAAACAAATAGCGGTTTCTTTCATTACTCGGATCGTTCACAATCCATTCTTCATCATAACCGCCGTAACTGCTCCCTTTTCCATCTTTGCCATTATCAGATAATGAAGTTACCCACGCTCCTTGATATCCAGGTTCAGGTAGCATAGTTGAGTTTGCTGAATAGATTTGTCCATTGATGTCAATTGTGATGGTGTATGTTTCTCCAACCATCCCCGCTATCGAACTGCCTTCGTACATTCCATTGCCGGTATAGCTTAGCGGTTCACTGTTTCCACTGGATGTTTCAAGAGTGACCCGGGCATTTTCTTCGTAATTAACAGGCGTTCCGGCCGGAGCATTAATACTTTCGGAATAGCTGATTTGAACCCATGCTGTTTCTTCCTTTTCTATTTCAGCATTAATAACAAGCACAGACGAAACATTTTCAACCGGCACGTCAACAGAAACGATTTGTTCCTGAAAACCATCACACGATATGAAACCGACCATGAGAAAAATTAAACTTATGTTTATGAGGATTGCGTGTATTCTATTCTTTTTGTTCTTCATATTTCTATCCAATTGGTTAAAAATTAAAAGATATTTGAAAACTTGGCATAAAACCATACGTGCTGATGCCGTTTTGCTGGAACTGTGGACCCGTTTGCTCCAATGGGAGACCGTCTTTGCCAGTTGAGACAGTTCCCCCTTCAGTCACGCCAACCGATCGCACATTTCTCCGGTTGTACACATTGTAAAGCGATATTTCCATTCCCGTTTTGATGTGCCGGTTACCGATTTTTAAACTCAGAAAATCGGGTTTATATTGAACTCCAAAATCAAGACGATGATAATCGGGCAGGCGATATTTATTGCGCCCTTCCCAGTAGGGAAAATTGACCCCGGCAATGTTGTAATACGCTTCAGGTAAAGTAACAGGCGCTCCGGTGGAATATAAAAATGTAGAAGAAATCGTCAGGTCTTTTATGATTTCATAACTTGCCAAGGCCACAAGACTTTGGGTTTTGTCAAACATATTGGGATACCATCGCCCCCTGTTAATGACATCGATTTGATATTCGCTGCGTCCCAGATTATAACTGATGCGGCCGTTCAGTCTGCCTTTTGGTTTTTCCAGGGAAATTTCCAGACCATAGGCTCTGCCAATTCCAGTCGCAACATAGGCTTCCAGGTTATCAACCAGATAATTGTGCAGACCGTCTTCAAAATCGGCAGCATCGGTCATCCATTTATAGTAAACTTCACC
>JAFGKD010000052.1 GCA_016928775.1 Candidatus Zhuqueibacterota bacterium
GCCAAATTACAAGCCACGGATGAACACGGATGAACACGGATTTTTCGGTTTTGCTTCGAGAAAGTTTTGGGACTGGAGGTTAAAAAAAATTAAAATGAATGATATTATCCGTGTTTCATCTGTGAAAATCCGTGGCTTTTAAACTTTGCTAAAAAAAACACGATGTTGCAGATTTGTCAGTTGATGATCGAGTTTTAGTCGAGCTCAAAGTGGCAAAAGATTATAGCTCACAAGATGAACCACAATTGTTAAATTATTTAAAAGCAACAAAGATAAAGGTTGGCTTGTCAATTTTGGAAAAGAAAAGGTGGAATTTAAACGGTTTGTCTATTAGCTCATCCGTGAATATCCATGGCTCATTAACTTTTTTAAAAAAAAGTTGTATTGCCTTGTAGTATAAAAATGTCTTGTATCTAGGATCATTTGTAATATCGCGACTGCAGCCCAAACATTCTCGCGTACAATCCATCGCGGGATATCAACTCGGCATGCGTTCCCTCCTCGACAATCGTGCCGCCATCCAGCACTACGATACGGTCCGCCAGCCTGGCCGTCGACAAACGATGACTGATCAGAAAAGCGGTTTTGCCGCGCGCCAGGTCTTTGAACTTTTCAAAAATCTCATATTCGGCTTTGGCATCCATGGCGCTGGTCGGCTCATCCAATACGATGATCTGCGCTTCGCGGATGAATGCCCGCGCCAGGGCGATCTTTTGCCATTCGCCAATACTCAACTCCTGACCATGCTCGAACATTTTACCCAACACGGAATCATATCCATGCGGCAATCCTTGAATAACCGGATCAATGCCGGCGGCGATTGCCGACTCTTTAATATATCCCGACTTTTCATCGAGATAAATATTGCCAAACCATATGTTGTCCTTGACGCGCAAATGATAACGAACAAAGTCCTGAAAAATTACGCTGATGTGGCGGCGAAGCTCATTGACATCAAATTCCCGGATATCCGTCCCGTCAAAGAAGATGCGTCCCGAGCTTGGATCGTACAAGCGACAGATTAACTTGATGAGGGTTGTTTTGCCAGCGCCGTTTTGTCCAACCAGCGCAATGTGCTCTCCGGCTCTGATCGACAGGGAAATATTGTGCAGGATTAATCGATTTGTCGCTGAATAGGTGAATGATACATTTTCCAGTTCAATGCCGCGTTTGAATTGTCTGACCATTGGGCGCGGCTTGGCAGGAGAAACAACTCTCGGCTGCAGCTGCAGGAACTCGAACAGATTCGAAAGATAAAGCGTGTCTTCATATAGACTGGCACCGCTTTTGAGCACCGCGGCAAAAAAATTCAAGCCGCGTTGAAACGCCTGATAATACATGATCAAATCACCGAGGGTAATATAGCCATATACGGTGCGCCAGGCCATAAAAGCAAATGAGCCATAGATCGTCAATACCGTCACGAACTGCGCCAGGATTTCAGCGACAGTGCGTTTTTTGGCGATCGACAGCTTTTCGTTACGCAACGTTTGTCGTACATCGTGGAAGCGTTTGATGAAGAGCGGGCCAAGCTGGAACAGGCGTATTTCTTTGGCGAACAGATCGCCGGTCAATAAATAATTATAATAAAAGGTATGGCGCTGCGCCGATGTTTGTGAGCGATCCCAGTTGAACAGACGGCGGGAAAACTTTAATCGGAAGACCAGACCCGGAATAACCGCAACAACCAAAACCAGCGAGACGAGCCAGTGAAAAGACAGCAGAATCGCCATCATCCCCAGCATGGAAAAAGCATTTTGCAGCACATGTACGCAGCTGTTAAAAGCGCTCGTCGGTTTGTGAATGGCGCCCTGCTGAGCCCGATGCAAGGTGTCGTAATAATCAGGATTTTCGTAATATTCCAGATCGACCTCAATCGATTTGTGATGCAGGACGTCGCTCAGGTGATCCAGAACTTTGAGTGACAATCGCTCGCTCACCAGCCCGCTCAGTGACGTCACCAAATGATTGATCGCAGTGGCGGCGCCGATCAAACCGATATAGAGCAGAATGCGCAGAAAAACCACGGACTTTTCAGTGGATGCGATTCCAGCCGTAACACTGTCGACGGTCAATTTCATCAAATAGACCGTCAGCAAAGGGATGACACTCAGAATCATCAGGAAAAGAATCGTGAAAAGTGCCTCACTTTTGGCGCTGCGCCAGACAATGCTGATGGAATGTGAAAGATATTTGAAATTCTTGAGTTTGCTCATATTCCTGTCAATAAAAAAGCTCTGTTACTCTAATGTACCAGAGCTTTTGCAAATTGCAAACAACTTTGACGAACACACAAAACGGGATTAATTTGCCACATCTCCCACGCACACGTCAGTAGCTTACACAGCCTGGCCCTGTCCCATCCACACGACAAGGCAAATCGTTTGCCTTTAATGGAACGCGGATTAAACGGATTTAAAACAGAGCTATTTCGCATCCGTTGTTATCCGTCAAATCCGTGTCATCCGTGTTCTATCGAGAGCCTTCTTGAAATAATGCAGAACCGATCATTCAGCATATCCATACCGACGGAAAACAGATACAGACATTTGTCCGAGTGGGATAAATATCCCGCTTTATCGTCCGCCCTGGATGGATATCTTGGGCAATCGTAAAACAGATTTAAATGATGATTTATTTGCGGGCTAATCGCCCGCAGCGCCGACACAGACGGCGCACTCCAAAACAACAACTTTTCTGTAAATCGACAAAGGGAATAAAATAAACGACATGATCCCTGTCGCATCCGTGAAAAACCGTGGCTCAAAAATAAATTTTTCTTCAAAGTTTGCGGTGTGTCATTCGGAAGGTACAAATTACCGTTTACGGTTTCACCCCGTTATTCCACACATCTCCCAAAATCTGAAAGTCATCCAGATCGATGATCTGCTCGCCGCTGTCGTTCGTTCGCTTGCCATAGTTAAAAAAGCGCGCGTCCGAGCCGAGCGGAAATTCGGTAGCAGACGTTGCATTCCACACATCACCAAAACGTTGAAAGTCATCCAGATCAACATAACCGTCGCCAGTGACATCGCCGTAAAGTCGGCGATAAAGAACGAACACACCGGATTTTGAGAGGTTCGTTAGCGTAACGCGGTTATTGGTCGCATCGATCGAGCCACCGAGCCAGGTCCAGGTGTTGCTGGCCTGATTCAGCCATGCCATTCCCCAATATGCGGTTGTCTCCGGAAAGCCGGCGGCGTCGTTGTCGGTGTAATAGAAAGAATAGTCTGCTTGCAGATCCGATATATTTGGATCGATCGCGATTGTCCAATAGAGCGGCAGCGGGTGGCTGCCCGGCAGATTCGGATAGTCGCAGTTATATTGTGTCACCGTGACCTCACCTTCACCGGTCAGGGAGGTCACATCAATATCCACCTGGTGGCCATCGCCGTTTTCGTTGAAAGAGTAGAGCCCGGATGAAGCGATGGATTGATTATCCATCATGGAAGGACAATCCGATTCACCCGAGATTTCGAGAGTACCATAGAGCGCAGCTGCCAGCCATGCCGTACTCCAGGACGTATTGAGCACCGTCGTTGGCCAGGCAGCACGATAGAGCGAGTCCGGCATGTCCAGCGAGTAGAGAAAACAGTTGATCGGGATTTTCATCTCTGGTGGCAGCGTGATATCCTGTAACGAAAACTGGATTTCGTATTGTACATGACCGCTGACCGTCGATGCCGCACTGGTGCTTGTGGTGCTGGGCACCGGATCATCCCAGTCGATATTTTCCGGCCACCAGCCATCCAGCGCGCGATAGAGCTCGTTCGTGCCGCCGCCGTTCCACGGATACCAGAAATTACCTTCCAGCAGCGTACCGGAAGACCATTCATAGTTTCTATCGGCATCAACATAAATGCCTAATTGATCATCGACAGCCGCGCTGGTATTGGCCACATCATCTACTGCAATGTACAGATAGTCATTATTGTTCAGGAGATAAAGAAAAACCGGTTCGGTTTGGCCGGTATTACGAATATCCACGATAGTGGCGCCACTCCATTCCGCCGGGTCGATGAAACCATCGATGGTGAGGTTTGCATTTTTCCAAACCGAGGTCACGCGCGCGCCGTCGCTTTGCGGCGTTGCCGCGCCCACAACCGAATAATCACTCTCGCTCCCGCCATAATTAGCCGTCACCACATAATAATAAGTCACAGAATTATCCACGCCGCTATCGCGAAAATATTGTCGTTTTATATTAGAAGCAATTTTAGTAAATGGTCCGTTGGCCGACAGACCCCGATAGACATGATAGGCGTTCGTTTGATAGCCGGCACTTTGTGTTTGTTCTTTTGCCTGGATCAGCGCCGCATCACGTTCTTTCCGCACCGGTTTGATAACCGGCGCAGCTTTTGCACGGGTAAAGACCATGGACGGCATGGCGGCCTTGTTTACCGCCAATGTCGTTTGGCCGGGCGGGGCATCCCACATCAGCGGTACGGTCCGGTTATAGCCGCTAAAGGCCTGCAGATTCAGCGGCGGCGGTCCGGAGCTGCTGCAGCCGTGATCAAAAAAATCGAGAATATCCGCCATCAGAGCATCTTTTGTTGAGCTGCCATCGGCCAGGCCGCCGAACTCGAACGACACCGCCAGAGTGCGATAGGTGCCGTTATCATAGGCCACCCCGGTGCCGTAGGCCGGTGCGGTATTGCAGAAAAATAATGAGGCGCCCTCGCCGGGCGCGAGATGATCGACATAGTTCTGCGCGCCAGTATAATCAAAGCTGTGGTCACTCAGACAGGCATGGCCGAGAATGGTCGTGAGGTCCCCCGTACCGTCCGCCTCGCCGATAGCGGCAAAATAGGGATGCAGGTCTGTCGGAAAATCGCGCGCCCAGGTATCGCCGCCCTCCATGTAGAGGCGACCGCCGTTGTCGAGATAGGTGATGAGCTTGTCCACATTCTCACCGTCCTGCAGCACATAGTTATTGGGGTAAATGCCGAGGCAGACGAAAGCATAATCATAATCAGCTAAATTTATTGATGAAAGTGATGTTAATAGATCAGTTGACACTGAAAAATTTTCGAGCGAATTTTTAAGAGCAGTGGCACTTGCAAACGCTTTCCCATCAGGATAGCAAACAATTGCATCTTTTCCACATATTGCCAAAAAAGGAGAGAGCAGGAAAATTAATATATATAAAAAGTATTTTTGTATCATTCATTCCTTTGCTATGAAATGAAATTAAAGATGACTATAAAATAAAAATGAGAGCAAGTCATTTAATACTCCTCTCATTTTAATAAAAGGTATTGATCTTTGCTACGATAAGTTCGTCAAGGAACAAGCAGAATCACAATCATTAAAACCATCTCGTAAACATCGATTATTGTTGACTTGTATATCACCAGACGACTGACTATTTTTACACCCACCCAAAACAGCTTCTTCCGGTCTCGTTCTGACCAAAATCGTCAATTCGGGTTTGTTCCAGCTCTTTTTCATCTCGTTCTCCTTTCACATACAATTTATTAATTCAATAGTATCATTTTGCCCGTTTTTATAAATGCTCCAGCTTTGAATTGATAGAGATAAGCTCCACTCGAGACTTTATCTCCAGTATCATTGGTTCCATCCCACACCACCGTGTGCACATCCGCATTGTATGGCGCGCTGATCAAAGTACGAATTTTGGCGCCAGCGATGTTGTAAATCTCAATCGTGACAAATTCCGCCTGCGGCAGCGCAAACTTGAAACGCGTTTCCGGATTAAAGGGATTCGGGTAATTGTCAGAGACCACAAAAGATTCCGGCACGACACCTGATTGGGAGGTGACCTCTATCGGACCATAATAATTCGTCGTGCCATTGAGATCTATCTGCTCCAGTTTATAATAATAGGTGACACCTTTGCGAAAACGTTCATCCTTGTAACTGTAATCGTGTCGCGACGTGCTGTTGCCCGCAGCTTTGATGAGCTCGCCGTTGATCCGCTCATAGGTGCCGTCTCTTATTTCACTGCGCAGCACATTAAAGCCCCACGACTCTTTTTCGCTCTCGGTGCGCCATTGCAGCAGAATATAGTCGCCGGCTGCACGGCCAGTGAACAACGACAGCTCCACCGGCAGCGAGCCGCCGCCCATAAAAAACTCACCTTTGTTTTCCGCCTTGCACAGGTCTTCGACCAAGTTCGGATCTTTCCAGACCACCTCGCCCAACTGAATGCTCTTTGGCGCCGCCACCTGGGTGTAGAACTCGACCAGACCTAATAATCCCTCGCCCGACGGGCAATTTGCCGGCTCACTTGTCGTGTTCACTACAGAGATCGTGAGAATCCCGACAGGCCCGGAATCATCATTTGTCACCACCGGTGAATCGAATAGATAGTTACCTTTTTGGTTCAATATATTTTTTTCCAGCGGCACATTTTGCGTGCTAAAGTTGGTATAGATCAGATCGTCGGTGCTGTACAAAAGCTGAAAGGAATAGGAATCCAGTTGACTGCAATTATCGACTCTGACCTCAAACTTGACAAAAGCACCCGTGCCCGGTGCATCGATGGATGACACACCCTGATTTCCCGGACTCTTGTCAAAATCAAATGAAATGACGGCATTTTCATTTTGCCCGGCATGCACATTCACGATAAAGATTGTCAATAGGGTGAATATACCGAATAGTCGTGTACCATTAGACATGTTTTTCTCCTTCACACAGGTCACTTGGGTGTGCCATTGTTCCAGACATCACCAAAAATCTGAAAATCATCCAGGTCAATAATTTGTTGTCCGTTGTTCGTCGTTTTGCTATAATTAAAAAAGCGCTCATTCGAGCCCGCGGGAAACTCGCCGGTGGCGGTATGATTCCACACATCACCAAAAATCTGAAAGTCATCCAGGTCGACATAACCGTCGCCGGTGACATCGCCAAAAATCCGGCGATAGAGCACATAATAGCCTTTTGGTATCGCATCATCCAGGCGAACTTTATGATCGCCGCTATAGACCGTGCCGCCGGCCCATTTCCAGGTAATGGTCGCGGCATCATATTCAGCCAGACCGATATAATCGGAATTTTCCGGTGTTCCGGCAATATCCTCCGGATTGTAGAAAAAGTCAATGCTGGCGGAGGCAGCGATATCCGAGGTGATCTCCCAGCGCCAGGGACACACTTGTGCATTCGGTGCGCCCTCGGGTTCGGCATTGGTCTGTTTGACCGTAATCGTGCCGGAGATGCCAGTCGCAGTAATAATAATCGACAATTTGCGGCCATCGCCCGGGTCTTCGGTCCCTTCATTGAACCAATAGTATTCGCCACCAGTGACGCTTTCATCGTCTTCAAACACTTTAATAAACTTGTCAGCATCAGGTTCGCTATCGCCATCAGATGACGGACGGAAATACGTTTCGCCGCCACCGGATAAACTCACCTCGGCCAACTGATAATAGTAGGTACCGCTGGCAGCCGGTTCGTCGACAAAGTCATAGGTGGCACCGGTGGTCGAGGAGCCTTTGGCCATAATGATCGAACTGTTGACGCGACTGCCAAGGGAGCCATACGACGTGCTTCGATAGATGTGAAAACCGGCGATATCGGATTCAGAAGCAGTCTCCCAAAAGATATCTATCTGGTACGTCATTTCGTTATAGACTGTATTAAAAGCAACCAAATCGACGACGAGCTTTTGGCTCAAGCCGGCGCCGCATAAAACGACAATTATGGAAAAAATGAGCGTCCGTTGCACCTTTGTTCTCCAGATTTGAGCAGATGTATTTCGATTTTTATTCATCTACAATGATATCAACAACAATGATTATTCGTATCTTTTGCGCGAGCATGACTTCCGTGCCACGCTCTGCCAAATAAGCCAATGATGCTACCCCGTCGCCTTGCTATCTCCCGATAAAAGGAAAAGCCTCCACAGATGTTCTGTTACGCATGAATCATTTCAATAAGCATATCTTTTGCCTAAAATCGTACGGATGCGGAAACTCGGTGTGCGTTGCCCAACTCGTAACTCATAAAAGCATAGTCAATTCTCAGCATCTTGAATCCAAGCCCGGCACCTGCCGTCAAATCATCGCCAAAAGAGCCCAGTCGAAGTGCAAGAATATCCATCAATTCGTATTCCCCGCCGAATTGAAAATCAGAGTTGGCGATATCTCCAAGAGCTAACTGACTCCCGTAGCTCCTGCCTTCAAATCTTATGTTCTGTTGTACGGTAAAAAGCAAATGACTGCGTAAAAATAAAAACGACTTTTTATAAGCGAGGCCATACTTGAGATCCGGCATTTTTGTATCGCGATGTCCGGTATTCCAGTACACGTGCGTGCCGGAGATATCCTGCAGGATCGCCCCGAATCGAAAAGCTGAATTCAAGCGATAGAACAATCCCAAATCCAGGCCGAAACCAAGCGACGAATTGTCGCCGATGTTCTGCCGCAACAGCTTGACATTGCCGCCGAGCGAAAGTTTGGGATTCAACGTTGCGCCAAACGACAGAAAAGCAGCCTCTTCTGTATCGCTGATATATTTTTCGATGAGCGGCCGGCCGTTGGCATTGAGTGTCCTCGTATACGGAATATTATCTATACCCATGCGCAGATAGTTGAGACCAAACACAAACTTTTTTCCAGGCAGGATGACATTGAACACATCTGTCTGCACCATATCCGAGAAGCGCGATGCGTGCATAAAATGGATTTCCCGTCTGTTCAACTGTATCAATCCTGCGGGATTCCAATAGGCCGCCGAGGCGTCGTCCGACACCGGGACAAACGCGCCGCCCATGGCCAGCGCCCTGGCGCCAATGCCGACGGTCAGGAATTCCGCCGCATACTTTTCGGCATACACCAATGAAAATGTCGGCAGCATTGTTAGAAAAATCAGTAACCTGGTTTTTTTCATACCTTCTACCTTTTATCTGTGATTCCCTGTCGTCCTGTGCGATAGACCTGGTTCAAAAAAATACAAGCCACGGATGTGCACGGATGAAACACGGATGAACTAATAGACAAACCGTTTAACCTGCATTATTCACAAACTGCTCACACAAAGCCACAAAAACACTAAGAAACAAAAGGTTAGGTGTTTATGGCAAAAATGACA
>JAFGKD010000004.1 GCA_016928775.1 Candidatus Zhuqueibacterota bacterium
GTACCACAAAATGAGGCCCACGCCTTTCGAATCGGCATAGGCGATTAAATCCTGAATATCGCCACCGTGATTCATTTCATGCCATCCCAAATCGACCAGCGAATACTCCCAGCCCAGTTGTGCCGAAAGATCGATGAACGGCAGCAAACGGTCATACTGGTTCGGACTGCTCGGCTCACTCCACCAGCTCCAGGATACGCGTCCAGGCTTGATCCATGATGTATCTTTGAGTGTGCACGGCGCGCTGAGATGGGTGACGATGTTGGTCTCTAAAATCGTTCCAGGATCGGCTCCCACGACAATGGTGCGCCAGGACGAGCTCCACGGCAATTGAATGGTCGCTTCCTTCGGCGCCACACCATAGGTTTCCGGCTCTTCGGGAAGGCGGACCCGATAGAGACCGTCATCAGCGTTTTGTTCGAGGTGCAGGCCAAAGCTGGTGGTGTCCAAACCGGCTTCGGTGAGCATGATCCATAAATTACTGGCGTGGAACAAGGCCGGAAAACTCCAGCCCACCTCTTCCGGCGCTGGTGTGCCGATGGAGATGGCATTCTTCCACTCCGTTTCATATGCCGGCGCCCAGGTGTCGACTTTAGAATAGGGCAAAATCCACGCTTCGCCATTATCGGGAAGATTAAAACCGGTCAAGTCAGCGGTCAGCAGCAGGCTTTTGTCCGATGTTTCCGGAAAACCGTAGCGAAAGGCCACACCATCCGCAAAAGCTCGCACCAGAAATTCCAGCTTTTGGTGTTGCTCATTTTCGAACAAAAATGACTGTTCCATCGCGTCGTAAGAGATGGTGCTTTCCTTGCCTGTGAGTATGTGGTAGGTTTCCGAAATTGTTTTGGGACGCGATTGCGAGACAAAGGAGAGTCCTTTGGTGAAATCTTGATCCTGCCGCTTTAAACCCAGCGGCGAGACTTCCAACACCGGAATCGGTTCAGTTTTGTTGAAACTGACGCTGTACGAGAGCGTGGAATCCAGCAAATAGAGGTGAAACGAGAGGGTATTGTCGGGATTTAAAACGTACCAACTCGTCGGACTGTCCGGGGCACAGCTAAAATGCAACATCATCAAGAGTATGGAAAAGAAAATAGGCTTTATCATAATTTTCACCTTTTGAAAAGTTTCCTGGTTGTTTTAATCGTTTTTATTTAGGCTCGCCGAAATACGTGTGGTTGGCCCGTGCCGCGAATACCAGGCATTCGCCGTCAAAGTCTGAAAAAATAACCAAAGCATCGAGATCATGATCCATTTTGTTGTGTGGAGAAAGCCCATATGTCCTCCGAATTTTTAAAAAGAATGCCATCATCGATTACAATTCATGATTCAATGGTTTGAATCCAAAAGTCTGGCACTGAAATATTTTCATTTCCCTGTTCACTTTTTTTCAAGAAAAATTTCTATTTCAGTTGGGTAAATTTCACCACATACACATCACCGCCCGATTTGACACGTGCGATATATATACCGTTGGATAATTGTGGCAAGTCGATTGTTGTATTGTTCTCATGTAGTGTTTGAGAGTAAACCTGGCGGCCCAATACATCGAAAATGGCCATATCACATGGAAACGTTGAGGAATAATTAATCGTAATACTGCCGGAGCTTGGATTGGGAAATACTATCAAACTGCCTGACCCGGGTTTTGCAGGTTCATTTGGAATGGATTTGCCATCCGAAGCAAACTTGGACAACAAGCGAATATAGGCGCCCTGATAAGAAAGGGCAGGCTCTGTGACTTCCCACGAATCTTGTGGCCAAGTGGTGTTCCAGTCGCGGTAACTTTTTTGGGTCGGCTGATTCATCGGCGGCTCCAGCGGTGGCCCGGAATACGAATCATCAGGTTTGAACCGATTATTTGCGCCGCCCGGAACAAAACCCGGCGCCGGTCCTTTGGGCGAGGTGAGGGCGTTATCGTATTCCGAACCGTCCTTGAACCAATGGTGGTACATTTCATTGGCACATTTTTCAGCACCAAATTCATACATGTTGGACAGATAAACCATACTCAACGGATTGACGCCATGGATATAATGAATGTATCCCTCAGCGGCATCAACAGCATCCGGCGAGGCATTTCTATAAAAATAAATGTGATAAATTAACATGCCGTTGGCAGATTTGACGGAATTGCTGCCCCAGGTGTACGATCCATCTTCGAGATAGGCCATGTAGGCATCCCTCTGGTTTCGAAAAGCCGGCAACAATTCATCCTTGCTCTGCACGGATTTGGTATAGCTCTCAAATATTGCATTGCTCACAATGGGAGATGCGCCAAGGAGATTGGCATAATGCAACAACACGCTGCAGGTATACGATTCAAACGCATACCAATGCGACCATTCAATCGGATGAAGTTTGGTGTAATTATTCTCGAAAAAATTACGGTACTTTGACTCACCGGTCGCCTCATATAGGAAAGCCGCCGAACATATTTGCAACGATTTTTCATTGTACTCAAAATTGGCAGCGTTTCTTTCCATCCATCTCCAACAGACGATGGCTTTGTCGAGTAAATCTTTAGCGTAATCCTCCAATTCTGGAAACCGTTTAAAAACCATATAGGCGTGCGCAAATTCACCGGCGAGCACCGCGCTGGTTTTAGGAATTGGCGGATTGATGTTTCGCAACACAACATCAGCGCTGGGCGGCGATTTGGCGCCGGAAATGTGTACGCGCTGCAGAACCGAGCCGTCGGGATTCCACATTTTTTTCAACCAATCGAGCTCCCATTTCAGCTCATCGATAATGTCCGGAATGCCGTTGCCGCTTTCGGGGATATCATTATCATCGCCAAACACGGTGGGATTGTGGCGATAGGCAAAGAGCAAGTCATGCACGCAGCCGTTGGCGTAATCCACATACTTGTTGTAATCCCCGGCATCGTGCCAACCGCCGCTCACATCCCGTTCTTTGCCTGTTACAGGATCAATACATTTTTCATCCAAAAGATGACACGGTTTACGATCCGCCCATTTGGGCTGCGCATACGGTTCTACTTTTCCAATGCCGCAGCGCTGATAATAAAACATGCGCAAGGCGTGTTTAAGGGCAATGTTATATACATGCGGGCTGATCTCAAACGAGAACGAGCGGCTGTCGTTCTCAGGATCGTATATGTAATATTCACCGATAGCTTTTAGTTCCGAAAAATCGAACCACCAGACTCGGTCACCGGACTGATCATGAATTTGGCCTCCATTCCATGGTGAGGGAATGCCCGTAAAAACCACCGAGCTGTCTGCCGTGCTTCGAATTTGATATTCGTTGCCGGGGGTAAAATTGAAACCGCGATTAAAACCAAAAATCGGATCGGAAATAACGGCAATTTTTCGCGCCTCCGGTCGATAACCGAATTGATCGATGATAATGCGTTCGGTAAGAGTGGCCGAGTGCGAATGGGTAATAAAGAGAAAAAGCAAAAGAATCCATAAAGTAAAAAATTTGCTCATGTGTAAATCCTTAATGTTTTGAGTAGAATGAATTGAAACACTGTATCAGTCGAACTAATCGATACTGAGCATTTTTTTCTGCTCTTTGGTATTTCCGATCTGGAGCTGATAGAAATAAATACCGGATACCAGGCGCGTTGTATCGACACGTACCGTATGGCGTTCGGCCGGTTTTTGTTCATTGACAAGCGTGGCCACTTCTTGACCACGTATGTTGAACAATTTTAGCGTGACAAAAGCGGGTGCTTCGAGTTTGTACGAGATTGTGGTTGAGGCTTTAAAGGGATTCGGATAATTTTGTTCAAGTAAAAATCCGGTCTTTTTTACCGTGCGCTCGGTATTCGAGAGTAGATATATTGAACCCGCTGTCGTCTGGAATGTATAGGTATTGCCATTTTGGGTTGCCGATACGGACTCACCATTTGCATCTTTAATGTAAAGGATTCCCCCGATCCAGGGATTTTTCACCGTGCAGGTTTTGCCTTTTTCACTGGTGATGGAAACAGTGCCGATACGTCCGCTTTGCACAGATGCTGAAACCAAAAATGCACCTTCGGTGCGCAGATTTGCAAACGAGACATTTTTCCAGCGGGACGGCAACGCGGGAAAGATCCGAATCACGCCGCCCCAACTTTGCAGCAGCATATAGTTGATGCTTTCGACGCCCGAAAGCGGTGTTTCGATCACCGGCCCTCCACCTTCGGAATACATGGTATTGGGTTGCAGTTTGCCTTTAAGCAAATCGAGTACACGCAGCGCTTCATTGCCGTTACCGAGCGTGGCTTGCATGGCGCAGCCGCCCGTAAACGTGTACCCGGCATGGCCGCTTTTTTCGGTCAACGATAGCCAACGATTTATCGATTTTTGTATAATGTCACGCTGATCCGCATCCGGATTCACCGTGTGGTACGGATAAATAGCCAGCAGATGCGAATAGTGCCGGTGGCCCTTGTCAAATCCCTGATTGGCACTGACCCGAAATCCAAAAACATCTGAAGGAAAGGAGATGAGGTTATCCAGTTTTTCCTGCCAGACGTTGCGTTCCGGATCGTTAAAATTGAAATAATCATCCATCTCCAATAACGTACGTAGCACCCAATCAATGGACATGAGGCCGTAATTGGCATCGGGAAGCAGAACATTGTCGCTGTACTCGGGTGAGCGCGATTCTTTTAAATGATAAATGCCGTCCGCCTGTTTGACCAGCTTTGTGCTTAAATACTGCATATTTTCCTTGAGCATGGGAAACAGCACCCGGCCGATATCATCGTTACCGGAGTATTGCCAATATTTCCAGTAGGTGTGCAGCAGCCACGGCATATTTCCCAGTTCATCGCCCCAGGAGCCGCGGCCTTCATAAGTTGAGGAGCGGCCGACAAAAATGCCTTTGCCACCGGCATTTTTATGAAAAGCGCCGGATTTATAAATGCGGTCCATGCCGTTAATAAATGATCTGCCGGCCTCCAGTTTGTTGCTGCTAAACATGGGAAAATAGGACAACTGGGCATTGAGATTCCACCACACCGCGGCCCAGGCGGTTTTCCAAATCCAGGGGCCCTGGGTATCCATGACAAATGCTGACGTTTCGGACGAGGCCGAGCCAAATTTGTACAGTTGCAACCACCAAAACTTTTCCCAATAGCTGTCCTCTTTGATGTGCAGATAGCTGCTTTGCATAAAGTTGTGCCACCAGTTTTGATGGCGCTGCGTTAACGTTGTCAGATCTTCTGCCATGGCTGCCTTGATGCGGCTTATGCCGTCTTCTGTTGCATTTTTGGCAGCCACATTGGTATCCCGGTTATCGTCGACACCGATGGCAACATACAGGACTTGGCTATTTCCGCTTTTTACCACTCTTGACGCGACAACATGCGCACCGCGGGTTTTCATTTTTTGTCTGACCAGATCAACGGAATCAAGCCGGCTTGTTGTGGGCCGGGGAGGTAAATGCGCCATATAGTCACCGGGCGATTTGTTTTCGAGATAAATACGCGGTGTAATTCCCCACTCGGGACGAATGCCGAGGGTAACATTATTCTCCTGACCTTCCGTATCCAGAATTACCACAAAAACATTATGTTGTCGTTCCGCAAAAGCGCGCCAGGAAAGACGTCCTTTATCCGTGGTGATGACACCTTTGGCCTCGCCGTCCCACATATTCAAACGCATGGTTTGTAAAGTGGTTGTGCCCACGGGATGAATAATAATATTGCCGGCATAAACCCGGGAATCGCAATACTCCCACCCGGAGATTGAATAATGCGCAATGGCCTGGTAATGGCCCATCAACATGCGGATGCCGTTTATGTTGGATTCATCCTGCAAAATCATGGCGCCCTGAATGCCGTCGCCGATAAACGCGCCGTTGAAGAAATCCGTGTCGATCTTTTCCCAAACCAGATCATGTTGCGCGAGAAATTGCGGCCAGTCAATGTGTTGCGAAAACAAAACACAACCGGTGAGCATCATCGCCAAAATAAAAAGTAACTGTTTTTTTTCGAATAAAAGCATGTGATATCCTTTTTTACATCATCTATGATTTGCTTTTTACTCTTAAACGGATGACCGTGTCCAGCGTATCCCAGCTTTCACCGTCAGGTAGCGTCAATAAATAGCCTTGATCGTTTTTTTCCAGTTTTACAGGTTTGTTTTTAGCCAATAAAAGAGCGGAATCAAATTGTTTCCCATCCTGTGGCGTTAACAATTGGAGCGAATGAGTTGAACTCGGCGCCAAAACGTGAATATATTCATAAAGGCCATCCACAGAACGGGTTGCGAAAAATCCGCGCGAAAATTGGAGTTTGGAAATCTTGGTCCCTTCCGGAGTAGGGTATGAGGTACTGGCTCTCGTATTTTTTATGGACTCGGCAATCGGATCGATATAGCTGTGTGCTTTTTTCATCACTACAAACAGGTCACTCTCCCAGCTTCCATCGGCATAGGGGCCAAATGACCAGCCGACGCCACCGCCATTGTTGGTTGCCGCCTGAAGAACTGTATAGCTAAAAACAGCTTCCGCCGTGAAGCGTGCTTTTCCCCATTGACTTGCCCACCAGTTTCCGCTCTGAATGATGGCAACGTGCCGATCATAGGACGGCCATGTTTTGACATCGTTATTTTTTATTGGCGGATAATCGCTCGCAAAACCATAATCCGTTCCTTCGGGTGAGCCAACCTCCTTTGATGCGAAAGGCATACCGTGACTTTTTGTCCCATTCGCCACAAACGCACACGTCGGATTGTGTTTTTTTATCGTTTCCATAATCCGGTTTTTATCCACCCTGTCCGTCCAGGTGCCGTCAAACCAATAGGCGGCGATTTTGGTTCCATAGCGGGCAGACATTTCATCGTAAACCTCACAGACAAAATTGTTCCAGATGGTCGAATTTCCACGGACGGATTCCGGATAGCCGGTTCTTTTTTGATCTTCGGTAATGGTTCCGTTCACATTGCTAAAGGAAAAATAACCGTCTCCTTTAGGATGAAAATCATGGCCGACCCAGATATGTGAGTAAATAGCCGGCTTTATGCCTCGGACAATTAACGCGTCAATGATTTCGCCCAACAAATCCCGCGTCGTGGTAGAATGGCCCTTGCCGCGCCATTTGTCCATAACCGGACTGGGATAGAGAATGTTCATGTTGGCGTGCCAGGCTGTAAAAATCACATATTCAAAACCCATTGCCGCAATATCGTCTGCCCACTTTTCCACATTGAAGCGATTGACAAAGTCATCAATATTGCCCGGATAGCCGCCTGTCCTGTTTAAAGGCGTCATGCCGCCATATTCACCACCGTAGACATAATGCAGAAACAAGCCATATTTCATGGTTTCCCATGTGGCATTATTGTCTGCAACGGGATTTTTGGTATCAGGTGGATTCGGTTTGGATGGTTGAGATTTATTGCATGAAAAATTTCCAAAAGCCGCAAAGAGCATTATCAGAGAGATTCGAACAAATCTGGTCATTACAATATCCTTTTCATAACATTATTTTCTGTGGTGATGTTCTGGAGACATATAACATTTATGATGTTTGGGAAATAGTTACGGTAGGTTTGATAAAAAGTAACTGGAAAGGGTTGCATAAAACCTACCGGCAAATTTTCCTATTTAATCAAAAGTCAATCCGAGTTTCATAACAAACATTTATGTGTTGCCCAAAAAATTGCATCACCTCTTCGATGCCGATATGTCTGCTTACCTGGTTGTAGGTTGTTCAAAATTGAAGAGAAAATAGCGGCAACGAAATGTTGCTCAGCTGCCGCTGTTTTCTCGTCATTATTTCACCAACAAAATTTTATGAGAAGCAGAATGTTTTTTTGCCATCAATTGCACCATATAAATCCCGCTGCTCCAGGTAGAGGCGTCGAGATTCAATTTATGCTGCCCTGCGGTTGTCTGAGCATTTTCATAAGCATAGACCTGACGGCCACGAACATCAAAGATCAACACGGAAACTGGGCTATTATTATAAGGCAGTGTGAAATAAAGCGTGGTTTGCGCTTTAAATGGATTGGGAAAATTAACCAGCTTGAAATCATTGGGAAGAACGTTTTTGTTTTCATCGTTCGTGACATTACCGTTCAATTGCACGGCGGCAATGGATAACGGCGGTAAATTGATTTCAAAAGCGTTATTATTGACCTGAACTGTGCCCGGTTTCAGGGCATTATTGTTGTGCGAAACGAACGTTTCCGACGCCGGCAAATCGTTTAGCAGCAAAACCGTGTATTTGCCGTCCGGAATATCGCAATTTTGCAGCGTCACGTTCGCCGTATAATGATTTTTCACACTTTTGTTCACCAGAACAATCGACAAGGTATCGCCCGTTTCACTAACGGCGGAATAAGCGGAAACGTATTCTTCATTGGATGACATAGACGAAACATTTATATCCTGATGGTATTTCGCAAACAGGTGCAGCACCTCCCACATGCCTTTTTTCCAGGACCACGGTGTGAACAGCTCGACGCCGTGTTTGGTGAATTCGCCCAGCGTTGATGCGTACCATACGGCGGCAATGTTGGCGTCTTCGGGTTTTATGCCGGTCTCGGTGACGCCAAAGGTGATGCCGTGATCGGGGCCAAAGTA
The DNA here is from genome assembly GCA_016928775.1 of Candidatus Zhuqueibacterota bacterium. Taxonomy (GTDB): domain Bacteria; phylum Zhuqueibacterota; class Zhuqueibacteria; order Residuimicrobiales; family Krinioviventaceae; genus Kriniovivens. The sequence continues at coordinate 8,551 of JAFGKD010000004.1, forward strand.
TTTGTTTAGCCAAACTCGGCAACGTTCAAAAATATATTCCTTGTTGATGCTGGTGTCCCAGCCGCCGTTGACGAGGTGCACGCCGTTGGCTTCCGGCCAGACGTA